>NZ_JAYKGK010000016.1:0-43570 GCF_036860675.1 Rosettibacter primus | reverse complement strand
TTTTTTAGCTCTTTAAACAGTCCCTTTTATTTTTCTATGTCGGAATTAAGAATTTTAATATATATCCTAATTAAATTTACTCAATTTATTACATTATTTTAGAAAATTTATTACATTGGATTACAATTTTGATTGCTTTTTTCCTTCAAAGCATTGCAAACCCTTTGCAATCAAGGTGATTAATTAATTCATCAATCAATGATAAAATGATAAGTATAAAATATAAAATAGGAGAAATAAAATGTTGATAGCAATAATTGTAGTAGCAATAATAATACTTTTGTTGTTGCTGTATGAATTAAGAATTCGTAAGCCTGATGAATTAGTTCTTACTGAAAGAAATGGTAAGATTATATTAAGAAAGGGAAGATTTTACCCTCGGCATTTCAGTCTTGTTTTACCAAAGACAATTTATTCATCACAATTAAGTATAGATGCTTCTGCCAGAGGTAGTCTTGATGTCAAAGTTAAATTATCAGTTGCAGTAGCTCTTTCGCTGGAAAATATTAATTCTTTAATCAAGACGGGAGGATGGAACAAATCGGCAGTCCAAAAAGCAACAAAAGAACTTGAAACAGTTATTCATAGTCTTGTAAGAGAATTTACGGAAAAATTTGAGATAGAAGAATTATCGTCAGAAAAGATTTATAATTTTTTGATTGAAAGGATTAATATTAGTAAAGAAAAGTTTGGGCTGGAAGTTATTTCTATTGCAATCCAGTCATTTGAAATAATGGATTCAAAAATTGCAGAGGCAATACGTCAGCAGGAATCTGCAAGAATATTTGAACAAACTGAGCTTTTAAATCAAAAAGTAAGAATATCTGCTGCTAAAGCTAAAATAGAAGCTGATGAAAAAATTGCACTATTAGAAAATGAACTTGAATTAAAAAAATATGATTTGAAAAAAGTAGAACTGGAAAAAGAATCTGAACTTGCAGATAAAAGAGTATCAGAAGAGCTCAAAAGAAAAAAAATGCAGCTTGAATATGAAAAACAAGAATTAGAATTGTTAAAGAATAATCCAGAACTGTTGATATTAACACCACAAGCAGCAAGATTAGCAGAAGCAAGTCAATCATTAAAAAATGCAAGAACCGTAGTTACTTTGTCTCATAATGACTTAGCACAGGGAACAGAACTAATCGGAATGTTTCAAAAATTTCTTCAAAATTATTTGAATTCAGTTCAACCAAAAGATAAGAATAAGAAAGAATAGTATTTATGAATAACCAAAAAAATCTTCTCGATATTTTTCAACTTAAGCAGGTTAAAGCAGCAAAAGTTTCTGAAATTAGTGAGACAACGATAACTTCACAGGTGCCCCCTGAAGAAAGAGTAAATTTTCATATTGGCAATCCTGTTCAGGATGAAAGTCTTTACTCTGCTTATCTTCGAATGATTTTGGGAATTGATATCGAGAAAAAAAAATTAGGCATAAATAATCTTGAAGAGATTCTAAATGAATTAGGCTGGAAAAAGGAAGAAGAAAATAAATTAAAATTTCTGGCAGAACTTATTAAAAAAAGTGCTCCATACTCGCCGCGAGGAGGATTTGTTCGTACTAACCCACATATCCTGATAAATTTTTTTATTGATTGGCTTGTAAAGTATCAGCAGGAACCACTTTCTTATGATTTAGGAGACAAAACAGGTAAAAGAGAAATTATACTTGCTTCTGGCGGTATTAGCGAAACTTTGAGAGTTCTTTTTCATTCGTTGTCTAATTTTCTAATTTATCTTCCTGCAAATATATTTTTGTTTGGGGTTAATTTACCCGAACATCTGAAAAATTTTTCAACTCTAAATTTCTATTCATTAAGCGGAGATGAAACAGAATTTACGAGTAATTTAAAATCTTATCTTGAAAAATATTCTGAGCAACCAAACTTTTTATTAATTGGCAAATTAACAAAAGAGCAAACACGACGTTCTTTAAGAGAATTAAGTTTGCAATATCCACTTTTTTTTGTAGAAGTAAATGATGCCCCAAATCATCTTTCGCTTGCAAGAGAAGCAAAGATGATGAACAGAGTAATTAGAATTATTACTCCAAAAGTACTATCAAAGCATTTTGAAAATCTCTCATTAACTTTTGTTCTTGGCAATTCAGATTTTATTAAGATAATTGAAACAATTCACTTTCAACTAAAAGGAACACCATCTTCAACTGAAATCGAATTATTAGCATTTCTATTGAAGAATTATTCTGAATTATATAATAAAGAAGAAAGCAAGTATGAAATTTTAGTTGAACCGGAGTTTGAAAAATCATTTTCGCAAAAATCAGGCTTTGAAATTCTTGACAGACAAATTAAACAGATAGAGAAAAGAACTGAAGAAATAATTGATAAAAGAAGTACAGCTATCAACGAAGTAATAGAAGTATATTTGAAAAAAGGAAGAATTATTGATACCAGCATTAAAAAATTCTTGGGACGATTTCAATATGACAAATTTTTTGAAACAAATGCAAAAGAACTTCTTGATAATTTAATCGAGAATATTGACTCGAAAGAATATTTAGATGGGATTATTAATAGTTATCTGAGTGCTTTTCTTAATTATCATTCTGAATATAAGCCTGATAACTGTATTGTAGTAAGCGGTTCTTCGAGAACAGCATTAAGTCTTCTTGGATTTCATTGCGGCATTGAAGAAGTAATAATTCCAGATTTAAGCTGGACATATGAACATTGTTTCCCAAGGGTAAAGGTTGTTCCTCTTACAGAAGATTTTCAATTAAATATTGAAGAAATCAAAAAAGCAGTTCAAGAAAAATTAAATCAGGATCGTAATTGGAAAAATTATGGCGCAATTGTTCTTAATAATCCTCACAATGCTACAGGGCAAATATTTAATGAAAACGACATAAAAAATCTTCTGAAATGGCTGCTTGAAAAAAACATAATTGTAATTGATGATCTTTCATATCAAAATGTGATTCCTTCAAATGAATTTAAGATTATAAAAACTGCTCGCCAGTTGAGTGATGAACTTGAAAAAGAGGGATATATCACAAGTGAGCAGGCAGATAATGTTATTACAATTCATTCGATGTCAAAAACAGATTCATTTGCTGGGGCGAGATTGTCTGTGGTAGAAATCAGAAATAAAAAAATATTTAACAGATTTAATGAAATTAATTCTACTATAAAACCAAATATAGCTGCAATTTTTCTTTCCTATTTATTTTATCGAAATAGGTCAGAGAGTATAAATGCATATTATCGATTAAGAAACAAAATCTTTTTTGAAAGAAGTAATGCTTTGCTTGAAGCCGTACGTAATCTTCCTGGTGATAGAAATAAATACAATATAACTATAAAGCCACCAGCAGGAAGTATGTATCCTCAATTGATTGTGGGAAATCTTCCTGCAGGATTGTCACTTGATTGGCTAGCAACTGGACTTGCAAGGCAGGGAATAGGCATGGTGTCTCTTTCGACTTTTGCACGAACTGAACAGGGATTTGATGCTGGTAGAAAAACATTTCGTTTAACACTTGGAGGAACAGATAATGCAGAAGCACTTTTGAAAAAAACTCGCCGCGTATTAATTGATTTAAATAGATTGATAGATGAAGAAGCCTCCAATTATAACAGAAGAAAACTTAATGTAAAGTCAATAGGAATTAAAAAGGTATTTGATTTAACTGATAGAATTAATGGTTGGAATTATGTTGAAGAAAAATTAAAAGAGAATTTCAAACTGCGATACGATGAACAGGCAAAAATGTTAAATAACGAAGTTGACGTACAAAAAAATTATAAAAGATTGATTAATGAATATCTGCCCGAACGCTTACAATTATTTAGAAAGAGATTAGAAGATAGAATTGCAATTATTAATGAGCTGGCAAATATTAATTTTTCTAATAATGGAAAAACAACAACAGAAATTTTGGAAAAAGAATTTTATAAAGATGATTTGCAAAGAAGAAAAGAAGCATTTCAAAATCGATTATATGACAGGACTGTACATCCAACTCAAATGTACTCAATTAAAGCAGAAATTTTATTTGAGAAGTTAATTGATAATTTAATCAGGAATAAAGATGTTTCATTTAGCTTGATTGAAAGATTAAAAGAAGAAATTATAAAAGAATATTTTGGCAAAAATGTACCGATAATATCAAGTGAAGAACCTCATGAATTACTTATTGATTTAAAATCTATTATCACGGTAGAGGATTACTTCCGCATAAATACTGATTATCCATTTAATGCTTTTCTTTCATTCTGGGGTGATTGGGATGGAAGCAATCGCCCATCTGGACAGGGACATAGTCTTTTAGCTGCCGTTATTATTGAAAATGTTGCTCAACAGGCAAAAATTATTGAAATGGTTATGAAGTATGATAGTTCTGTTTCCATAGAACCTCTACTAATTCAGGAAATAGAAAAATTACCAGTGAACAACAAACGATTTACTGATTTATTGAATGAAATAACTTTACTTACACATCAACTGGAGAAAAGATACAAAGGAACTCTTCCTTTCAATGTAGAGATGAGCAGATTAAGAAAGCTCGGAATTAAACTTCATATTGCTGAGGACCCGCTTACTAAAATGTGGCGGCATAACGACAGGCTAGAAAGAAAAATGCTTGAACTTCGCCGCAAACGCAGAGATACTCTTGAATATTATTTTGCTTTGAATAAAAAATTAAGAAAAACTCTTCATTCACTTATTCCAGTAATTCAAAAAAATATTACTAATCTGGAATTTTTTATAGAAGCCGGAATGTATCGTGACCTTTTAAAGAGAATTGTTATAACACCTCGTATTCATCAAAAATTAATAACTGCTCAAGACCAATTTGCAATTGATACTACTGTTCATAATATAAATGAAATAAATGAAATTTCAGGCAAGTATGGAAATCCCGGAATGGTTTTAGCAATACAAGTTAGCATGACTACAAAACCGGAACCATTAATTTCACTTGATAGAAAATTATACTCCAAGCGTGAACAAATTTTAAGAGATAACAGCAATATTGAAATTCCTAATATATGGATAGTACCTTTATTTGAAGATATTGACTCGGTTAAAAATCTCGAAGATTATTTGAATAAAATATGGGAATATTCAAATCAAAGTAGAAGAATGAATCAAGAAACACATGAACGATTTGCAGAAATAATTACAGAAGTTTTTGTTGCCGGTTCCGATTTAAGTCAACAAGTAGGTCAAACTGCAGGAATGAATCTTTTCAAAGAAGCAAAATTTGAATTAATGAAGTGGATTGCTTCTCATAATTTGATTGGAAAAATAAGAATAAAAATGGGAAGCGGTGAACCAATGCAGCGACAGGGCGGATATTACTCGAATGTTGCAGGTCAGCCGGTATTTATAAAATCTGATGATACCTCAAAAAGATTTTCAAAGTATCTTGAAGCTTCAACAAAAAGAAGTACTGATTATGCTTCTACTCCATTGGTAGGTGCTTTTTCTTGCAAAGACTTACTTACTTTTCAAAGCAATATTTCTGAAAGAGTTAGATATTTATCTGTAAAAGATTTTGCTGAACTTTTATACCATGTTAAAGAAACTCAAAAATTTTATAGAGAAGAAATTTTAAGAGCAGGTGAACCTCTTTCCGAAACAAGACTTCAATATAAAACAAGAGGATTGCAGGAATTAGAAAGACTAACTATTGGCAAAAGAGATTCTATTTACGATGAATTTTTGAAAATTTATACAGAAAACTTTCGTCAGATACTTTATGGAAGAGAAGAAGATGTTGTAGGAATTCACATCATTTCCTACTTTATTGGAAGAACAATTCCGGCACTAAGAGATAGACCTACAGTTCGACCAGGACAAGGTTCGAGTGAATTAATAGGCCAAAAAATACTTGAAAGAATTGCTGGCACTATTCCATTTGCACGTTATGGAAGTTTATTAAGAGCTATTGCTCATAATCAATCTCAAACAATGATTCTTGGGATTAACCAGTTGACTACTGGTTTGTTTAGAGCTCTGAACAATTTTTCACAAAAAGAATTTCCAGAAGGAGAATCTGAAAATTTAATTCTGAGTAGAATTCTCCCTAATCTGTCAGTTTATGAAATTCTTCATACTCTAAGAATTTATCAAGATGTTAATTTAACTTACCTTAGCAAAATTGAAAAAGCATTCCCAGCAGGTAATTCTGCATTAATTGCATTACGAGAAGATATTGATTCATTTTATAAATATTTACCATTGTTCCAGAAAGAATTATTGAGAAGACACGGTCTCGATGTAACAGAATTTTTTACTAAAGACAAATTTATTCCTGATTTGCTTCCAACTCTTAGACCTGATGTTGCGGTATTGCTTCAACCAAACTTTTTTAATACAAATATTGATGATTTGTTGAGTCTGATTAATGGAAACATCGATAAGGAATGGATTAAGGAAATTGAAAAGTTACTTTTGATTCCTGTTGAAATATCGAAATGGAGAGCAAAAATATGGGAATTATTAGAAGAACCAATCTATCAACGAGTTGCAAGTTTTGTTGAACTTGCAATTGCACTTAATTCATTATCTTCAAATGTTCCTGTAAAAGAATATTTATTTACCCCGAAAAAATTAAAAGTATCACCACGATTATTGACCACAGCTTCTTTCGATGATAATATGCAGCAATTTTTAACTGCAGCATTTGAATATCTATCTATTATTTCTCAGGGAATGACAGAAGTGCCAATAAATATTATTCGTGCACTAAAAGAAGTTGAATCAATAATAAAAATTGAAGACCAGCCGTTGAGCCCTAAAAATCAGGAACTATTGAGATTTTATCTACTGCAAATTGCAAGACTTGCTAAAGAAAATGGCTGATAGTTTAATTTAACTTTATAATTGATTTTATTAACAAAAATTAGATGGTCCTATGAACGAGTTCCAAACAATTGGAAAATTTTTGATTCTTGGGGGAATTATTTTTTTAGTACTTGGCTTGTTAATTACACTATGGGATAAAATTCCATTCATTGGTAAAATGCCGGGGGATATTTTAATCAAAGGGAAAAATTTTACATTTTATTTCCCCATTGTTACTTCAATAATTCTAAGCATAATTATATCTCTTATTTTATATCTTTTAAGAAAGTGAAACAAGTGTACTGTATTTACTTGATTCTCTCATCCTGAAATTTCAATTGAATCTAATTATAAATAACTACATCTCATACATACAAAAATTTTTATTTGGGAGAAATTATGGCTACAAAAAAAGCAATTGTAAAACATATACAGGGGGTTACTTTTCTTGGTAAAACTGATTCAAATCATTGGGTTGTGATGGATGGACCAGAACAATTTGGTGGAAGTGATGCTGCAATAAGACCGAAAGAATTACTATTAATTGCTCTGGGAGGCTGCACAGGCAGTGATGTGGCTGTGATTTTGCAAAAAAAGAAAATAAAACTTGATGGATTCGAAATGAATATTTCTGCGGAAGTTCAGGAAACTCATCCACAGGTATTTACTAAAATTCACCTTGAATATGTCTTTTATGGAAAAGATATACCGGTAGATGCAGTAGAACGCGCAATTGAATTATCTCAGAAAACTTATTGCAGTGTAACAGCAATGCTTCAAAAAGCTGTTGAGATAACTCATTCATATCGAATTGAAGAAGTTAAATCTTAATTGAAAATTAAAGGGAAGATTATCTTTAAAACTTTGGTGTGGAAATAATAATTATGAGATAAATAGAGGTTATAAATATTAGCAATTTGTCAATATCTGATAAAAAAATTATAAGGTTTCAAAAATTATAAATATTCTTCAGGTATAGGTTTTCTTCCTATATAACCTTCTGTAATTCCATGATAAAATTTAATATCCTCTTCATCACTTCGCCAGCAGAGAAAAACTTCTTCATCATTAATTATTGAGGGGAAGTCAACAATTCCAACTTCAAAATTCCAGTCTTTAAACGAACAGCCAATTTCTTCTAATTCTTTTATATATTTATTAATTTGTTCTTTAAGCAGATAGATTTGACTATTTCCTTCAAATTTACCGCCATTAAATTCTGTAATCATTCGAATTTCGTAAGCTGTATTTAGAATATCTCTGACAATTCTTTTAACTAACGGAAGTGCTTTTCTTGCTTCCTGTGGTGTAAAGTATTTAACCTGTGTTTCCAAAATACTATCCTCTTTTCTTTAATTATAATTTATCAATAAAAAATGTTAATCTCAAAATTAAATTCTAACTCCAACTAACATGATATTTTACCATTGAACAAAAATTCTTCACAAAAAATTTAATAGGAACTAATATTATTTTTGGATATTATCAAAAATTGAACAATATCTATTAAAATATTAATTTGGATTAGTAATATTTTAATTAGAGTAAAATAAAATGAAGAAGAGATACGGAAAAAAGATTGATTTAGCATTAAATACGTGGGTTAAATTGGCAAGAGCTTTTTCTTCTTTTAACAAAAGAACTACTGAAAATATTCGCAACTATGGTTTAACTCAACCTCAATTTGCAGTAATTGAAATACTCGGGCATTTAGGCCCGCTTAAAGTTGGCGAAATTTGTAAAAAGATGCTCGTTACTGGTGGTAATATGACTCTTGTTCTTGATAATGTTGAGAAATTGGGTTTAATAGAAAGAGTGCATAGCAAAGAGGATAGAAGAGCTATTCTTGTACGATTGACAAAAGATGGCCAAGAACTTTTTGATAGAATATTTTATTCCCATGCAGAATATATTACCCAACTTATGTCTGTTTTAACCACACAAGAACAAAAAACTTTGGGGGAACTTCTTAAAAAACTTGGTAAAGCAGTAGCAGAAGATAATTCAGAATTATAAATTTCTTAATACAGGCTTAAAAACTGTTAATTCCTTATACATAATTATGCATAATTATTTATAATTATTAAACTTCATTTCTATTTTACAATAATACCTTTATATGCTATTTTACATAATAAATTTTTCATTATTGGAGTAATTATGGCAATTATTCGTCCATTTAGAGCATTAAGACCAAATGAAAAAGTTGCTCATCTTGTTGCAAGTGTCCCTTATGACGTAGTAAGCAGAGAAGAAGCTGCAGAACTGGCAAAAGGAAATCCATTAAGTTTTCTTAGAGTAACTCGTTCGGAAATAGAAATGCCTCATATAGAAGATGTTTATTCAAATGAGGTGTATCAAAAAGCAAAGGAAAATCTTGAAAGATTGAAAATGGAAGCACCGTTAATCATTGATGATAATCCACATATTTATATTTATAAACTTGTAATGGGAAATCATTCACAGGTTGGTCTTGCAGCAACTTTTTCTGTGGAAGATTATGATAAAGACATAATTAAAAAGCATGAGAAAACTCGCAAGGTAAAGGAAGATGATAGAACAAATCATATTTTAATTACAGAAGCACAAACAGGGCCGGTTTTTTTAACATATCGTGCAATTGAGTCAGTTGATAAAATAATTAATAATGTTATAACTAAATTAAATCCAATTTATGATTTCACTGCTATAGATGGAATTAAGCATACAATATGGATTCTTCCTGATGATTATTTAAATGATATTATTAATGAGATTGCTAAAGTTGATTATCTCTATATCGCCGATGGTCATCATCGAGCAGCAAGTGCAAGCAGAGTTCAAAAAATAAAAAAAGAACAAAATCCAAATCATAATGGGGATGAAGAATATAATTATTTCCTCGCTGTTCTATTTCCTTCAAATCAACTTAAAATATTACCATATAACAGGGTTGTACATAAATTAAACATGAAGAAAGAAGAATTTCTGAAAAGGATAGAAGAAAATTTCTTAATTGAAAAATCGAATACATCTGTTCCCGATAGACCCCAAACTTTTTGTATGTATTTAGATAAAAACTGGTATACATTAAAACCGAATGAGAATGTTAAAGCGGGTAAAACTGTATCAGATAATCTTGATGTAAGCATATTACAAAATTTTCTATTACAGCCTGTGCTTGGAATTGAAGACCCTCGTACTGATACAAACATTGATTTTATTGGTGGAATAAGAGGTACAGATGAATTAGTAAAACTTGTAGACAGCGGTAAAGCCGAGGTTGCATTTTCTATGTATCCTGTAACCTTAGATGATTTGATGAATATATCTGATGCTGGTGAAATTATGCCGCCAAAATCAACATGGTTTGAACCAAAGTTAAGAGATGGTCTATTAGTTCATTTGATTTAATGAAATTACAGATAAAATTAATTACAAACTAAAAAAGGAATCTATTTATGGAAAAGCGTATTTATAACTTTAGTGCAGGACCAGCAGTATTGCCAGAAGAAGTGTTGCTCGAAGCACAGAAAGATTTATTTTCTTATAAAGGCTGTGGAATGAGTGTAATGGAAATGAGTCATCGAGGAAAAATTTTTGACCAGATAATTAAAGAAGCAGAAGCTGATTTAAGAAAACTTCTTGATATCAATGATAATTATGCAATTCTATTTCTTCAGGGGGGAGCTACACTGCAATTCTCAATGGTCCCATTAAACTTAATGCCACCAAATAACAAAGCTGATTATATTGTGACAGGTTCATGGGCAAAAAAAGCAATGAAAGAAGCTAAAAGAGTTGGAACAGTTAATATTGCTGCATCTACTGAAGAAGAAAATTTTACTCGCCTCCCAAAACAATCTGAATTAAAACTTTACCCTGATGCTTCTTATGTTCATTTTACATCGAACAACACAATTTATGGAACTCAATGGAAAACCGAGCCAGAAGTTGGAAATGTTCCGTTAGTATGTGATGCATCTTCAGATATACTTCATAAAAAAATTGATGTAAATAAATACGGCTTAATTTATGCTGGTGCTCAAAAGAATATCGGTCCTGCAGGTGTTACTCTTGTAATTATCAGAAAAGATTTGCTTGAAAGGTCATCGGACAGTCTTCATACTTATTTGAATTACAAAGTTCATGTTGAAAATAATTCATTATATAATACTCCTACAACATTTGGAATTTATATTGCAGGATTAGTATTTAAGTGGTTATTAAATATGGGCGGACTGGATGAAATGTATAAACGAAATATTGAAAAAGCTAAAATTCTTTATGAAGCTATTGATTCAAGCGACGGATTTTACAGCGGCACAGTAAAAGTTCCTGAAGACCGTTCTCTAATGAATGTAACATTTAGATTACCAAATGAAGAATTAGAGAAGAAATTTATCGAAGAGGCAAAGAAAAGAGATTTAGATGGTTTGAAAGGCCACAGAAGCGTAGGTGGAATACGAGCATCAATTTATAATGCTTTCCCCAAAAAAGGTGTTGAAACATTAGTTACATTCATGGAAGAATTTAGAAAGAATAATTAAACTCTAAGCCGCAAAGAATCTATACTTTGCGGCTCATATTTTAAACTAATGAGGGCTGATAATTGATTAATCTTATCAATTGTTATTAAAATATGTTCTATTACAATTCCTTTTATGGGTGTGTGGTTGACATATTTGATAATTTTTAACAATAAATTTTAATATGAAATTAGCTGTTAAAAAATATTTGATGGAATAATTAAATCATTCATCAAAGTTTTACTTTAGAAAGTATCATTATTTTAATTCTTGGTGTAGTTATTAAATAAAATAGGAGTCTACCCGGATTATCATTAGCTATTTTGAACAATATAAATTATTCACTATAAACATAGAGTTATTTTATATTTATAACTTTTTCAACCTCAGATAAAATTGTGTTGGTTTTAATTAGCTCGATTATTTTATCAATGTCTTTCTTGATGATTCTATCATCTTTTAATGGAGGGATAAATTTACGAATTGTTTGATAAGCAATATTTGTCCCTTCACCACATTTAAGTGGTTTTAAAAATTCTAATGCCTGTGCGGCGGCTAATAGTTCAAGTGCAATAACAGTTTGCGTGTTTTTTAATATCTGATAACATTTCCTTGCCGCTATTGAACCCATTGAATTTATATCTTCTTTGTTCGCAGAAGTTGGAATAGAATCAACACTTGCAGGATGCGAAAGGACTTTGTTTTCTGATACCAGAGAAGCAGCAGTATATTGAAGCATCATATAACCGGAATTTAAGCCTCCATTATTTGTAAGAAATTTTGGCAGCTTTTCAGATGAGCCATTTAACAATCTATCAATTCTTCTTTCTGAAATATTTGCAAGTTCAGAAAGTGCAATTGCCATATAATCAAGAGTAAGAGCTAAAGGTTCACCGTGAAAATTTCCTCCGCTTATGTAATCTTTATCTTCATAAAAAATAACTGGATTATCAGTAACTGAATTAATTTCTATTTCGATTTGAGAACAGACAAAATCAATTGTATCTCTTACAGCACCATGAATTTGTGGTATACATCTTAATGAATAAGCATCCTGCACTCTCGGGTCGTTTACTTTGTGTGACTTTCGAATCTCGCTATTTTTTAAGAGTTGAAGAAGATTTTCCGCTACTATCAATTGTCCTTTATAAGGTCTTAATTTATGAAGTCTTAAGTCAAATGCATCATCCGTTGCTCGTAAAGCTTCGTGGGATAAAGCAGCAGCAATATCTGCCAGTTTAATTAATTTCAATGCTTCAATACAAATATATGAACCAAAAGCTGCCATCATTTGTGTGCCGTTAATCAAAGCTAAACCTTCTTTGGCTGTTAGACGAGCAGGTTTCAAACGAAATTTTTTTAATGCAGATTTAGAAGAAATTATTTTTGTTTTTGTAATTGATGTCTCATCGAATATATTTTTAATAATCTGAACTTTTCCTTTTCCAATCATTGATAGAACCAGATGAGCTAAAGGAGCTAAATCTCCACTTGAACCTACAGAACCCTGTGAAGGAATTACAGGCAAAATATTGTTGTTTATAAAATCAATTAAAAGCTGAAGTGTATTAAGCTTAATTCCTGAGTAACCACCTGCAAGTGCATTTGCTCTCAGTAACATCATTAATTTAACAATGTGAGGAGGTAAATTTTCTCCAACACCTGCTGTGTGACTAATTATTAAATTTTCCTGCAGTTTCTCGATATCCTTTTTATCAATTCGTATATTTGAGAAATCACCAAAACCTGTTGTTACTCCATAAATTATTTTTCTTTCATTAACCCATTTGTCAACAAGTGAACTTACCTTTGAAATTTTCTTCTTTGCTTCATTAGATAGTTCAACTGATGTGCTGGTTGATAAAAAATTTTCTATGCTTTTAAGAGTTAATGAATTTCCGTCAATTATTAATTTCATATTAATTCTCATATTTATTTTTGTTTGGGAGAGTGATTTTATTAAAGGATATGAAAGAAATAGAAAAGTAATTTTCTTCAGAAGAGAAATGCATAAATTCTAAAATTATTTTATTGTGTAATAAAAAATTATTCAGTTTTGATGAACCAGTTTTATTATTCTGCTTTGAACAGGTTTACTTGCACGGTATTTAAGTAATACATAATCATCTTTGTAAATTGTATCCAAAACCTCTGCAAGTTCATAGATAAGTGAAATTTTTTTTGATTGATGATGTTTTAATTTTAGTTGATATTCTTCAAAGTTCTTTTCATAATAATTAAGCAAAAGTTCTTTGAGATTGTTTATGCCAATTCCTCTTTCTGCAGAAATGAATAAACTATTTGGGTATCTGTGATTTATTGAATCAAGCATTTCTCTTTTACTGAGAATATCAATTTTGTTGAAAACTTTTATCTGAATTTTATTCCCGCAGTTCATTTGTTCTAATGTGTTTTCTACAACTTTTATGTGTTCTTCAAAGTATGGATTTGTTATATCAATTAAATGAATAATAATATCTGCATCTTTTACAACATTTAGAGTGCTTTTGAAAGAAGCAATAAGATGATGAGGAAGTTTTCGAATGAATCCTACAGTGTCACTCAAAAGAATTTTTTTGTTTTTATCAAAAACACATGCCCGCGTTGTTGAATCAAGAGTAGCAAATAATTTATCTTCTGCAAGTACATTTGCATGTGTAAGTCTATTTAAAAGAGTGGATTTTCCTGCGTTTGTGTATCCAACAATTACAGCGGTAATAAATTTTTTGTGAGAAGAACTTTTAATTTCCTGCTGGTATTCAATTTTTTCGAGGTATTCTTTTAACTTGCTGATTCTTGTCCTGATTAATCTCCTGTCTGTTTCTATTTGTTTTTCTCCAGGACCTTTAGTTCCAATTCCACCGTATTGTTTTGAGAGGTGTGTCCATGCTCTTGTTAATCGAGGAAGCATGTATTGAAGTTGAGCAAGTTCAACTTGAGTTTTAGCTTCTCGAGTTTTTGCGTGTGATGCGAAAATATCAAGAATTAATCCACTGCGGTCAAGAATTTTTCTGCTGAATAGTTTTTCGAGATTTCTAACCTGTGAAGGAGTTAAATCATCATCAAAAATGATTAATTGAATGTCGTTGGGTTCAATTAATTGAGCAATCTCTTCGGCTTTGCCTCTTCCAATGAAAAACGCAGGGTCGGGTTTGGGTCTTTCCTGCATTATTTTAAATACTGTATCTGCCCCAGCTGTATCGGCAAGCAATTCTAATTCATCAAGATGTTCTTCTATTTGTTCTTCTGAATATTCTCCTGTTGATAATGCTATTAATATTGCTCTTTCTCTTTCTTTTCTTTTTACTTCTATCATTTTTTTATTTTTTTACCATATTAAATTATAAATCATTTACTATCTAAATCAATTCAGTTTTTTGCCATATCTTTTTTTGTGCTTTTTGATATATACATTTCTATGATTGACAAAATAAATGCTATGATTAAAAAATGTTTCCAAAGTTCCATTCCAAATCTTGATTGATAGATTTTTCTCATATAATCTTCTTTTGGTTGTAGATTAATAAAATTTCCAGCAAAAGAAATTTCTTTGAGGTAGTTTTCAAAATTATTAGAGGTTTCATAATCGGAAGAAGATTCCTTTGGATTATGATTTACTGAAAAATAATCAATTAATTTGTCATCAGAGTAAAATTTGTAAATTCCTGTTAAATCAGTATTTCTATAATTAAGAAAATTTTTATTAATGAGTGAATCTGTATTAATTATTTCATCTGATTTATCAGGTCGAACAACTTTCACAAAATTATTTCTGGTGTTTTGTAGATTGACAGCTAATTCATCTCCTGCATAAAAATATTGTTGACTTTTTGTTTTTGAAGATATATAAAAAACAATTTTATTAATTAATGGTGCAAATAAAGATTTAACAGGAAAATTGCTCCAACTTAAAACGGGCGATACATTAAAAAGTAATACTTTACCAGAACCTATTTTGTATTCGCTTAAGAAAGCAGATTTATCATATAGACTTATTATTGCTTTCCCTTTAATATCTGCTAATATCTGGGCGTAATAATAAATCTCAGGAGATTCAATTTTGGTTTTTGATTTGTCTTCAAATAAATCTTCAAATAAAGGATGTTGCAAATCAACTTTTTCGAATTGAGTTGAAAGATCAGGTGAATTAATTTTCCCTTTGAATGAAGCTAAAATGCCAATATCAAGATGCTTTAGTAAATTCTGGAATGAACTTGTTGAACTTACCGAACCAGGCATTAAAACTGCACTTCCACCATTTTCAATGAAATTTTTTAATTTGTCTTTGTCGTTAATTTTATCTGAACCAATAATAAAAACTGCATCAAAATCCTCAAGCCTGATTGAAGAAATTAGTGATAAATCTTTTTCTGTAATTTGGAAATTATTTTCATTTTGATTAGATAGAGCAAGCTTGATAAATCTGCTGTCTGAATTATTATCTGTAAGTATGAGAATGTTGATTTTGTCTGGAACAAAAAAGCTTGTATAAAATTTGTTGTCATAGTTAATATCGTCGTCTTCAAGTTCAGCTGTCGCTTCAATTAATCCTGAATCATTTAAGTTAGTCTCGAAGTTTATTAATTGTGATTCATGAGGAGATAATGATAAACTTTGCTGTGCACTTCTTTTCCCATTTATAAATAATGATATAATGTAATTATTAACATTTGTATTTGAATAATTTTTTACAGTTGCAGAAAAGCTAATTGTTTTGTTCTTTTCAAATATTTGATTGTTTACTTTGAATTCTTCTATCCCAAGATTTTTTACTTCTTTTTCATGAACATCTATTAAATAAATATTAACATTCTTTAACAGTTCAGATAAGTTTAACAATTCTTTTTTTGAATTATAAATTCTTCCTTTTTGCAAATCTGTTATGATGTAAAGTTCTTTATTAAGATTTTTTGATTCATATAAAATTTTTGCAGCCTTAATTATTCCATCATTTAGTGTGTTTGTTTGATATGATATTTGAAGATTGTCAATTATTTTTCTTACAAAATCAAAATTAGAATAAGGTTTAATTTCTTCATTATTATTAACAAGAGAAAGAACAGCAATCTCATCTTTTGAATTGAAATAGTTAATTAAATTTTTGGCTATTTGTTTACATTTATTAAAATATGAACCCGAACCAGTAACAACAGACATGCTAAATGTATTATCAATTAAAATTACTGCAGTTGTGTTGGAAGACTTATTGGTGAATGAAGTATTTTTAATTGTTGGCCGGGCAAAGGCAAAAACAATAAAAGTGATAATCATAACTCTAAGTAAAAGCAACAGCCACTGCTTAATTTTGATTCTTCTTATTTTCGATTTTTGAAGCTGCTTTAAAAAAAATAATGTGCTGAATTCTACTTTTTTTAATTTTCTTAGGTTCAAAAAGTGAAGTATAATTGGAACTGAAGTTGCAATCAGTCCAAATAGTATTGCTGGATTAAGAAATGTCATGCTCTAAATTTTTATCTCCTTTCTTTAATAACCTTTTCATAAATACTTATGAGTTTATCGGAGAATACATTTAAATCAAAAAACTCAACTGCTCTTTTTCTTGCAGCGGTTCCAAGTTTATCTCTTAGATCTGGATTAAGAATTAATTTCTCAATTTTTTCTGATAGATTTTTCCAGTTTTGTTTTTCAAAAAGTAGCGAAGTAATTCCATCAACGGCAATGTCTAAAACTCCATCTGAATTTGAACAGATAGATGGTTTCCCCATACTCAATGCTTCTGCGAGAGCAATGCCAAATGCTTCTGCATGAGAAGGAAAAACAAATATATCCATTGCTGCTAAAACTTCTGGAGTATCTTTTCTGAAACCTGTAAAAATAATCTTATCTGTTAAACCGAGATTGTGGGAAAGTCTTTTAATTTCTTTTTCGTACTCTTCTTCACCTTTGCTTGCTTCGCCTACAATCATAAATTTTATATTATCATATTTTTTAGTCAGTTCATTAGCTGCAAATAAAAATTCTTCGTGACCTTTGCCCGGACTAAATCTTGCTATCATTCCTATCAAAATTTCATCATCTTTAATTTTAAATTCATTTCTTACATTCATTCTGTTGACTTTTTCTGGATTAAATTTGTTTGTGTCAATTGCATTATGAAGTAGCAAAATCTTTTCTTCCGGGAGAGGAGTAGTATCAACTAAATTTTTTGCAATAACATTACTTATTGCGAGAGCATAAGTAACCCTGCTGTATATAAATTTATGAAAGATATCTTTTTTGATAATGTATGAACCCATCTGTTTGGAAAGAATTAATGGAGTATTGATATTTGCTAATTTCAAAGCAGGAACAATTAACCATAAATCTTTTGAAGCACCACAATGAATTATATTGTAATTATTATTTTTTAGAAAAGAAGCAATTTTAATGGTTACATATGGATGAAAATAACCTGTGAATTTTGATGTATGAGTAATAATTCCTTCTGCAGCTGCTTCCTTATGAATTTTTGAATCTGGATAACATAACAGTTCAGCATTAATTTGTTTCTTTAAGAGTTCTTTGACTGTCTGGAGAGCAAACATTTCCAGACCACCCCAACTTTTTGATAAACATGTCTTAAGTATTTTCATTAATAAATCTTATGAATTTTAGCACCTTTGTAGTAATGAGATAGAATTTCATCAAATAAATAACCCATTTCTCCCATAACAGCAGCACCAATCTGACATAATCCAACGCCATGGCCCCAGCCACAGCCATATAAAATAAATTTCGATGGAATATTGCCAATTATATTTTCTTTTTTAGTAATGAATGCAGAACTGTAGAGATGAGTTTTTGATAATGTCTTTCTTATTTCGAGTTCTTTCCCGATGGTTAAAGTTTTTTTTGTTCCAATAATTTTTAATCTAATAATTCTTCCTGAATAACCTCTTTCGATTGGAATTAAATCAACAATATTGCCAAAATCTATTCCACTTTTTGATAATATTATATCAGAAATTTCATCCTGTGAATATTCAATTTTCCATCTGTAATAATTTTGTTCGGAAGAAATATTTTCTTGAATATCAAATTGATTTAGAATCTGAGAAAGAATTTTTTTGTTTGTAGTATTGCAAAAAGCATGAGGAGAAGATTTTATCCAATGTTCAAAATTTTCTTCTTTAGTTAAATCGTAATCGAGTCCCTCGACTTCAAATTTGTAATCGAGAACTGGAACAAGATAATGATATCTTACAGGTTCCCAGACATTTTCGTAGGATTCAGTAATTCCTCCACAACATTTTGAGTAACGTGTGTCACATATTTTGTTGTCATACATTAAAACTAAACCCCGTGTCATATCTACGGCTTCATAGGCTTTTTCGTTTAGTATTTTTGTTATTCCTTGATACCGCTGGCAGTGGTCATCGGCACAGAAGTCATATTTTGTGTGGTCGTTTCGGTGATACCATCGAATTATTTCATTTTCAGTAATAACTTCATTTATTGAAGAAAAATTTTTTGTTTTTTCTAACTGTGCTAATACCCAGCTTCTTGAAATTATAGCATGAGCTTTCAGTAATTCAATAGAACAATTTGCACTCATTTCGGAAGAAATTACACTAACAAGATATTCATCAAGAGGAATAATATTTATGGCAGTTAAATTATTTTCATCTATTATTATTTTTAGAGTTCCGCGAAATCTTTGTTTTTCTTTTCTTTCCCAGTGAAATTGTTTGCCTATTATAACATCGTAGAGAACAAAGGATTCTTCTTCTATATCTTTAGGAGTAAGAATAATTTCTTCCGAAGAAAAAATTTCTCTCGAATTCTGAGTTAAAATGATTTTATTGTTATTTAGAGTTGCTAAAAAATTTCCGCTTAATCCTTTATTTGTGGTATTCTCAAAAAATTCTCCATATAAATCAAACCGAATTTCTTTATTGCTTAATATGCCTATACTAATTTCTGGATAGTTCATAAACTCAATTATAAAATTTTCTTGTCATAAATATAGTAATGAAGATGTTAAATAAATAGAGAAAGAAATAATGTATATGAATTTTATTATTTTGTTATCCTTTCGTTTCTACGAGCAAGATTAATTATTTATCTTTGTGCAACAAAGAATCAAGGTTATGAAGAAGAGAAATAAAATTTCAGTTATAACACTTGGCTGTTCAAAAAATACAGTAGATTCTGAAAGATTGATGAATCAGTTAAAACTGAATCATATAGAACTCACAAAAAATTTAGAAGAAGCTGATGCATTAATAATAAATACCTGTGGTTTTATTGAAGCAGCAAAAGAAGAATCAATAAACACAATACTCGAAGCAGCAGAATTAAAAAAAGAAGGTAAAATTAAAAAAGTAGTTGTGATTGGTTGTCTTTCAGAAAGATATGCTAAGGAATTAAGAAATGAAATACCAGAAGTTGATTCATTCTTTGGAACAGAAGCTTATGAAAGTGTATTGAGAGAATTTGGAGGAAATCTTAAATATGAATTAATTGGAGAAAGATTATTAACAACTCCAAAACATTATGCTTACTTAAAAATATCAGAAGGCTGCGATCATCCATGTTCTTTTTGTGCAATTCCGCTGATGCGTGGCAAACACAAATCGAGACAGATGGAAGATTTAGTTAAAGAAGCTCAATTTCTTTCCTCGAAAGGCGTGAAGGAATTAATTTTAATTGGGCAGGATACCACAGATTATGGAAAAGATTTATACGGTAAAAGAAATATTGCTGAATTAGTTAATAAACTTTCATTGATTGATGGTATTGAATGGATTAGAATCATGTATGCGTATCCATCACATTTCCCGGAAGATTTAATTGAAACAATTTCATCAAATCCAAAAGTATGCAAATACATTGACCTCCCCCTTCAGCATATTTCGGATAATGTTCTAAAATCAATGAGAAGAGGAATAACAAAGAAGAGAACTATTGAATTAATTAATAAACTGCGAAACAAAATTCCTGATTTAACTCTTCGAACTACTTTTATTGTTGGTTACCCAGAGGAAACAGAAAAAGATTTTGAGGAACTTTGTGATTTTGTTCAAGATATAAAATTCGAAAGATTTGGAGTTTTTACTTATTCAATGGAAGAAAACACAGCAAGCTATAAACTTGGTGATACTATTCCATCAGAAATAAAAGAAGAACGTAAGGCTATATTAATGGAAATTCAAAAAGAAATCTCATTAAACAAAAATAGAGAACTAATTGGCAGAGCATTAAAAGTTATAATTGATGATAAAGAAAACGAATTTTATATAGCAAGAACTCAAAGAGATGCCCCTGAAGTAGATGGTGAAGTTTATATACAAAAAAATAAAAATCACATTCAAGTTGGTAAATTTTATAGTGCTGAAATTTATGATTGCAACGAGTATGATTTATTTGGTAAATTAAAGTGAAAGAAAGGATTTATAAAATGAAAAGAATAATTTTATATATGCTTTTAATTGGCGGCTGTTTGTATGCTCAAGTTGAGTCTTCAAGTGGAGTAAGCCAGTTTAAACAACAAGCTTTCTTTGTTGATTTTGCTAATTATATTGATTCAACACCAGCTAAAACCCGTCTGGATGTATTTATTCAGGTTCCTTATTCCAGCATACAATTTATTAAACAGAACAATAACTTTAATGCAAGCTATAATTTGTCATTGGTATTTTATGATAAAGACAAAAAAAATCTTTTGTTCGAAAGAATCTGGAAAGAAAAAGTAAGCACTGATGACTTTGAAAATACAATTTCAAAAAACAATTTTAATCTTTCTTATAAAACCTTCGATTTTGTACCCGGAGAATATTTTCTTACATGCATACTCGAAGATATTGACTCGCGTAAAAGTTATTCACTTGATTATAAAATTAAAATAAATCCAATTTCGGATTCTCTTGGTTTGAGTGATATTATTTTTGTTACTGATGTTATTAAAGATACATCAGGAGAAAAAATTGTTCCGAATGTTTCTAAAACAGTAACTAATAGAACTAAAAGTTTACCAATTTATTTTGAAGTTTATTCGGATAAGGAAAGAGATGTGATTCTTGAATACATACTCGAAGACTTGAAAAACAATTCCTCAATTGAACAATCAGCATCATATAAAATTAGAAAAGGCACTAATTCAATATTCTATACTTTTGAAAATACCAACTTTAAATTAGGTGATTATAAACTCACAATTAATTTGAAAGACAATGAAAATAACGACCTCGCTTTTACAGAAAAAAGATTGTATTCAATAATTACTGGGTTACCTAAATCAATAGACGACCTGGATAAAGCCATTGAACAAATGATTTATATTGCAAGTCCCAATGAATTAGGTTTTATTAAAGAAGGGAAAACATATGAAGAAAAATTAGAACGCTTTCTTGCGTTCTGGGATAAAAGAAAACCAAATCCAAAGATGGATGAAAATCCTATTCTGATTGAGTATTATAGAAGAGTAGAATATGCAAATAAAAATTTTAAAGGTTGGGGACGCGATGGTTGGCGTTCGGATATGGGAATGATTTATATAACCTTTGGTCCGCCAAGTTATGTTGAACGTCACCCACTTGAACCAAATTCAAGACCATATGAAATCTGGGATTATTACGAATTGAATCGCTCATTTATTTTTGTTGACCAAACAGGATTTGGCGATTATAGATTAATAAATCCTGACTATAGCCGTTGGCCAGGTTATAGGCCCTGAAAAAATTTTTGTTAAAATTAAATTATATCCCAAATGATTCTTACAGTAACACTTAATCCTTTGCTTGAAAGAAGATTAGTTTTTCATTCGGTTGAATTAGGCAAAAACAATAAATGCATTGATGAAAAATATGCTGCTGGTGGTAAAGGAATAAATGTAAGTAGGCAATTAAATTATCTTGGAATTCAAAATTCTGCTTTGACTTTTTTAGGCGGAAATAATGGAAAGATTTTAAGGTCAATTTTAACAGAAGAAAAAATTAATTTTTCAATTCAGTCGACTAAATCAGAAACCCGCATTGCTGATGTTATTATTGAAAATGATACAAAAAGAATAACAACATTTTTTGGGATTAACAGTAAAATTTCTAAAGAAGAAGCTGGTGAATTTAAAAATAAACTTGAGAGAATGATTCAAAATTGTTCGATTGTAGTGTTTTCCGGAAGCTCGCCGTGTGATGAAACAAATTCTATATTCCCTTTTGGAATTGAACTTGCAAATAAATATGATAAAATTTCAATCCTTGATACTTATGGAAAGCATTTAAATGATTGCTTAAATGTTTCACCAACTGTTGTTCATAACAATATTTCTGAAGTAGAAGAATCGCTTTCAATTAAACTTCATAATGATGAAGAAAAAATTAATTACTTAAAAAATCTTTATGCAAAAGGAATTAAACTTAGTTTTCTAACTGATGGTGCAAATTATTTTTTTGCCTCCAAATTCGATTTCATTTATAAAATTTCTTTTCCTTCAGTAGAACCTGTGGATTCTACTGGCAGCGGCGATGCTTTTACAGCTGGAATAGCCTATGGGCTGGAAAACTCTCAGGTTTTTGATGATTTTGTTAAAATTGCTACTGCTCTTGGAATTGCTAATGCTACTAAATTAGAAACATGCAATGTTGCTAAACATGAATATGAAAAATATTTGTCCGATATTATTGTTGAACCTGTAGGCAAGAAAATGAAAATTATCGATGACACACCAAATTATTAGAACACAGATTATTCTTTATTTTTTCTTTTGTCAAATAATTTTTGCTCAAGTTGTAAATTCTATAGAAATTCATGGAAACAAAATATATACTGAAAAAAATTACTTTGACTGGGCAGGCATTTCAAAAGGAACTAAAATTTATGAGGGCATTGATGATTCAATTAAAAAAAATATTTTATCAGCTCTTCAAGAACGGGGTTATTTTTTTGCTGATGTAAAAACAATATTGCAACCAGTTGATTCTACAAAGATAAATTTACTAATCAATATTAAAGAAAATGGCCCCATCTTTATATCAAACATTAAATATAATAGTGATACTAAGGATTCATCTCATTTATCAAAAATATTTTCACAACTATCACAAGAAATATTTTCAAAAGAAATTTTTGAAAACGCGATTAGCAATGTTCTTGATTATTATGAAAACAACGGCTATCCATTTGCATCTGTAAAAATAAATTCAATTTATTTTTATTCTGACTCATCATCAAAAAAAAATTATGTTGACATATTTTTAAATATTGATAAAGGAATTAAAGGAGTAATAAACCGCATCGATATTTCAGGCAATAATAAAACTAAAGATAGAGTAATACTTAGAGAGCTTGGATTAAGTATTGGTGATGAATATAATCAAAAAACAATTGATGCTATTCCTGGAAAATTAAACAAGCTGAATTTTTTTGAGCACATAGAAGTTCCAGCTTATTTTATCAATAATAGAAATGAGGGAGTTCTGAAAATATCTGTAAAGGAAAAAGTCACAAACAATTTTGATGGAATAATTGGTTATGTACCTGCCGGTGGAAAAGAAAAAGGCTATTTTACAGGTTTTATAAATCTTGGATTTAGAAATTTATTTGGGACAGGAAGAGCTGCTTTGATAAGATGGCAAAGAGAAAATAGAAATACACAGGAACTTGAACTAAGATATTCTGAGCCGTGGATTTTTAATTTCCCCTTTAATTTATCAGGAAGCATGTTTCAAAGAATTCAGGATTCAACATACATTCAGAGAAATTACGAAGGCATATTAGAATATTTAGCAACTTCTGAAATTTCTGCTTCAATTTTGATTAACTCTCAATCTACAATTCCAATAGAAAGAAAAAACAAAATTTTTACTGTGTTTAATTCTTCATCAATAACTACAGGAGTAAATTTTAAAATTGATACAAGAGATGATTATTACTCAACAAGAAAAGGAATTTTATTTAGTAATGCATACAAGTATACATTTAAGAAAATTTATGGACCAAAAGAATTTTTTACAGAGAAAACAAAGTCAGAACTAAATCTTCAAAGATTGGAAATTGATTTTGAATTTTTTAAAGAATTGCTCTCAAATCAAGTTGCAGCATTAAAAGTTCATGCACGAGAATTGAAAGGCTCAGATATCGAAATCAGCGATTTGTATTTACTTGGAGGGACAAGTTCATTACGAGGTTATAAAGAAAAGCAATTTTCAGGAACACGAATTTTATGGACAAACATTGAATACAGATTGCTTCTTACTAATAAAACTTATGCATTTTTATTTTTCGATACTGGCTATATTTCACATGATAATTCGAATGAGAATCTCTCAGAAAAATTTAAAATTGGTTATGGACTTGGATTAAATGTAGAAACAGGAATTGGAATATTAGGTGTAAGTTTTGCTCTGGCAAAAGGGGATTCTTTTTCTCAAGGTAAAATTCATTTTGGTTTAATTAGTGGATTCTGATTTTTCGTTCAATGAATTTTTTCATAACATTTTATAAAAATGTTAAATTGCTTTTCGAAATTAATTTTGTTCAAATATCAATGCATTATAATTCGTTAAAAGTTTTTGATAATTCATTTTTAACAAAAAAAATAAAATTGATTGCTGGAGTTGACGAAGCAGGGAGAGGACCTATAGCAGGTCCTGTTGTTGCTGCTGCTGTAATTTTTGATGAAAGTGTTTTTCATCCTCAGATAAATGATTCAAAAAAACTTTCTGAAAAAATCAGAGAGAATCTTTATGAATGGATAATTCAGAATTGTGTAAGTTATGCTGTCGCTTGTGTTAATCATGATGAGATAGATGAAATAAATATATTGCAGGCATCTCTAAAAGCTATGAAGTATGCTGTAGAAAAACTTGAAGTCAAACCTCATTTAGTGTTAATTGATGGCAACAAATCTTTTTCATTAAATGATAGTGTGATAAGAACAATTGTAAAAGGAGATTCAAAATCATTTTCGATTGCTGCAGCTTCCATTTTAGCAAAGGTTACAAGAGATAGAATTATGAAAGAAGCGGCTCTTGTATACCCGGAATATTTTTGGGAAAGAAATAAAGGCTATCCAACAAAGTCACATATTGAAGCTGTAAAAAATTTTGGCATTACACCACTTCATAGAAAATCATTTTTGAAGAATATTATAAAATGAAAAACAAGAGAAAGACGGGCAAAGAGGGAGAAGAACTTGCCTGCAAATTTATTTCAGAACTCGGTTATCAAATCCTAGAGAGAAATTATCAATATGGCCATGGTGAAATTGACATAATAGCTAAAGATGGAGATACGATTGTTTTTATCGAAGTTAAATACAGAAAATCTCTTGAGTATGGATATCCTGAAGATTCCATTACGAAGAATAAAAAAAATCAAATTAGAAAAACTGCAGAAGCTTATATTTATCAAAAGAATATTTTTGACCAATCATGCAGAATTGATGTTATTTCAATTTTACATCTGCCAAACCAGAAACCACAAATAAATCATTATATAAATGTTATTTAAAAATATTCTTTGGAAAAATTTATGAATTTGATAATTTGCAATTGAGTTCGAGGGAGAAATAACTTTATTACAATAATAATAAAAACATTCATTCAATAATATGAGGGAAATAAAACATGAGCACTTCAAAATTATCTTGTTTCATAATCTCAATTATATTTTCCACAACATTATTTTGTCAGAATCCTCTCAAAAGAGATGTATATACTTTAGGAGGAACTTTAAATATCAGTTATGCGAATTATAATTACGAAAAATCAAGTAATGAAGAATTCAGATTAACTGCTTCTCCATCATTGGGATATTTTATAACAGATAACATTATGATTTCCGGCAAGTTGGGTTTCTTATATTTTGAGTCAAAATATACTTCGAGTGATTTTGTTGGCAAATCATACAGCAGACAATTTTCAATTGGTTCATTTTTCCGTTATTATTTTAATGCTGAAAAATTTATTCCGTTTCTCGGCGCAGGTATTGATTATGTTAAAGTTTTTCAAACAGAATATTACAGCACGGAAATTTTTTTCACAGGTGGATTAAATTATTTTTTGAGCAAGGAAATTGCCTTCGAACCTTTTGTTTCTTATTCAATTATTTTAATGAATAACATAAGCAAAAGCTCAAACAATTTGAGTATTGGTGCGGGAATAAATTACTTTTTCACTCATTAAATTTAGAATTAAAGGGGGTAAACAATAAATTTGTTTACCCCGTTTTGTTATTAAGACTTCTGAGAAATTCAATGCTTCATTTCTGTGTAAACGGCAATCCATTGATTTATTAAGAAGATTTCCACTTTATAGAAAATGACGGACAATTAGAAATCTATTTTTCATAGGTTCCTATTTTATAAAAGTTGATATTTAATACCAGCACTTATCCATCTGCCAGGCAGCGGAAGACCTGCAAAATCAGAATATTCTTTGTTGAATAAATTTGTTGCTCGAATAAAAATGTGGAACTTACTTAATTGAGTACTGATTTGCGAATCGATAATTAAATAGGCATCAAAGTTTACTCTTTTTTCATATCTGAAATGCCAGTTCTGCTCAAATCCAAATGGCAGTTCATGATTGATACTTAGTAATAATTGATGTTGTAAATAATCCAATAAATATTTTGATTCGTATTTACCTGTTGTTCGATTCATGGTTAAGTAAGTATAACTAATCTCAGCTTTTTTTATTGGAATTCGGTAATCAATTTTTTGAGGCAGAATTTGTAAATTAATTTCTGTTCCATAAGTTTTTACTTCAGCAATGTTTTCTACTTTCCACGGTTCATCTTTTGAAATTCTGCCCCAATCAATAATATTCTTTCCATCTTTGATAAAAAAGCTTAAATCAATCATAAAGATTTTCTGAAAAGATGAAAATCCAATTTCATAATTTGTTGTTTCTTCATGTTTCAAATCCGGATTGCCCATGTTAGCTGGACTCGTGTAATAAAGTTCTGTAAAAGTTGGTATTCTAAATGCTTTGCCAAAAGAAGCAAAAACTTTTGATATATTCGAAATTTTATAAGATACATCTGCCCCGTGCCAGACTTTCCAACCAATGGTTGAATAATTATAAATGAATATTCCAGCTGAAGCTGTAAAATTTTTGTAAGAATCAATTAAATGTTCGAGAAAAAATCCTCCTTTACTTCTTTGATGAGAACCAAGATTCGAACTTTTAATTTCATCTTTTGTTAATTCACTGCCAACACTTGTTGTGCCCAGTAAAGATTTAATTGATGCTTGGATTTCAAATCCATACGAATAAGTTTTATGAATATTGTGGTACCAATCAGGACGTGTTTTGTCAAGTATATAGTCATCATCATTTCTGCGCCAGAAAATTTTGGGAGAAACATTAATTTTTTCATTTCCAATTTCAGCAGAAGAGCTAAAAATTTTTGTTGTCGTTTGTTCCCATTGATTTGGAAATCTATCGGAATAAAAATTATATGCACCAAATTTTTTATCAACATAACCAAAGAAAAGATTAAACAGATTTTTTTTGATTGTAAAGTTCTGTCCTATCGAAAATGATGTAATATCAAAATTTGTATTCTCTCTGTAACCATTTGATTTCTTTCTTGAAAAAGTAAAATTGTTTCCTGTTATGCTTATCGGATAAGAAGAGAATAAATTGATGTCGTATAATCCATGTTCACCACCGAGAGCTGAAATTGAAAAAGTTTTTTCTTTTGATTTTTTAGTAATAATATTAATTGCTCCTCCAAAAGCATTTGCCCCAAATGTTCGGGAACCTTGTCCTTTTAAAACTTCAATTCGCTCCACATTTTCAAGTGAAATTGGTAAATTCAAATTGTGATGACCCGTTTGAGGGTCAATTAATTTGATTCCATCAATCATAATTAATGTTTGTTCAAAAGTTCCTCCTCTTATTCCTGCATCTGCTTGAATTCCTTCTGTACCACGCACTTTTAAATCAAGCGCATTTATATACTGAAGTAAATCCTGAATATTATTAACAGGAAGATTTTTTATATCCTCATGAGTTAAGATTGTAACGATACGTGATAAATTAAAATATTCAACAGGAGTTCTGTAAGCAGTTACAACAACATCATCTAATTTATATTCTTTTTCTTGTGAGTATATTCTAAATTGATTAATAACAAAAATGAATAACAAAAGAAGAATTATTCTTTTCATTTATCCTCCCTTTTTATTAATGAATAAATAAAAAAATGATTAAACATAAGTTCATAAAGATTGGTTATTGCCTGCTTCTGAAAATTTTTATTATCCCGCCTGGGTCATGCTTTTGGCATGTTGGGATTAAGGATGTGACTTAAATTTTCAGAAGAGTGGAAGTAATAATGTAGAATTAAAAGAACAAATAAATCATAGACTTATTAAATCGTTATAAATGATGAAAGCCATCAGTATAAGTAAAATTATAAATCCCGCATTTTGAATTGCTATTTTAACTTTTAGTGGAAGTTCTCTTCTGAAAATTCCTTCAAGAAATATTATAATAAAATGTCCACCATCAAGTGCAGGGAAAGGAAGAATGTTAATAATTGCAAGACTTAAACTGAGCATTGCAAGAAAATATAGAAATGAAATTGTTCCTGAATCTGCTGATTTAGCTGCATACTGTGCAATTTTAACCGGTCCGCCAAATGCTTGATTAAATGGAATTTTTCCAGTAATTACTTTTTTAAGCATGCCAAAAGTCAAAACAGTATAATTGCCAATATTTGCGACGCTGTGTGTGAATGCAGAAAGTACATCATAAGTTTTATACTCAAATTCTCCTGTATAAGCGTCACTAACGGCAATCCCAATTTTTCCTTCGATGCCAGGATTAACAACTGTTTTTAATGTATCATTATTTCTGAGGATTACAATTTCTAAATTTTTTTCTTTGTTTGAAGAAATGATTTGAACAACTTGCTCACGGTCCTGAACTTTTATTCCTGCTATTGATATAAAAATATCGCCAGGTTTTATTCCTGCTTCTTCTGCTGGAGAATTTTTCATTACATCTTGTATATAAGGTTGAGTAGGATAAGGAAAAATAAAGAACCCATTTTGTGAATTTTCTGTTACAGCCCTACTTGAAAAATTGAAAGTAACAGTATCACTATTTCTCAGAACTTTGACATAGATATTTTGATTATCGGGTGTAAAAATATTTTCAACTACATCATCCCAGTTTTTTACTGACTTATTATTTATTGAAATTATTTTGTCATAAGATTGAAATCCAACTTTCTCAGCAATGCTGCCCTTATCAATTTTACTGATTGTTGTTGATTTAAAAACCTGTTTGCCAATGAAATAATTAATCCCCCAGAATATTGCAAGAGTTAGGATTAAATTCATTATGACGCCGGCACTGATAACAAAAAGCTTTTGTAATGTTGATTTTGACCTGAATTCATATGGCTGCGGTTCACTTTGAATGAATTTAGTATCAAGACTTTCATCAATCATGCCGGCAATTTTAACATAACCACCAAGTGGAAATAGACAGATTCTGTAATCAGTATTTCCCTGTCCATCCCAATCAGCTGGTAAATCACCAAAAGTAAATCCATTTAATTTATTCCAGCCTAAAAGTCGCTTGCCAAAACCTATAGCAAAAATATCAACACGCATTTTGGATAATTTTGCAGCAGCAAAATGTCCAAATTCATGAATGAATACAAGTATTGCAATTGTTATGATAAAGTAAATTATATAATCCATTATGATTTTCTCTTAATTATATTTTTTATTTAAAAACTCTCTTGTTTTTATGTCTACTTCAAAAATATTTTCTAATGTTGCTCGACTGTGATTATTTATTGCATCGAGTGCTTCTTTTATTAAATCCGGAATCTGAGAAAATTTAATTTTTCCTGTTAAAAATTTTTCAACTGCTACTTCATTTGCTGCATTCAGAATACAGGGAGCCGTTCCACCTTCTTCAATTACATCATATGCTAACTTCAGGCATACAAATTTATCAAAATCAGGTTCAAAAAATATAAGTTGACCAATTTTTTTTATATCGGTTAATACATCAGAATAATTAAATCTTTTTGGATAAGAAAGGGCATAAAGGATAGGAAGTTTCATATCGGGAAGACTTAGCTGCGCTTTTATTGAACCATCCTTAAATTCTACCATTGAATGAATTATTGACTGAGGATGTATGGCAACATCAATTTGATCTTTGGAAAGCCCAAATAACCAGAAAGCTTCGATTACTTCGAGTCCTTTGTTCATCATTGTTGCTGAATCAATTGTAATTTTATTCCCCATTTTCCAGTTAGGATGACTCAATGCTTCCTTGATTGTAACATTACAAAATTCTTCCTTGCTTTTATTTAAAAACGGTCCACCTGAAGCTGTTAGAATAATTTTATTTATATCTTTCTTTTCTTCTCCCTTCAAACATTGAAATATTGCACTATGTTCAGAATCTACAGGAATTATTTCAGAATTATATTCATTCAAAAGTTGTATGATAATTTCTCCTGCAACCACAAGAGTTTCTTTATTGGCAAGAGCGATTCTTTTGTTCTTTTTAATTGCTTCAATTGTTGGTTTAAGTCCTGCAATGCCAACTATTGCCGAAAGAAGAATATCATAATCTTCCTCTTTTGTTATTTGTAGAAGACCTTCTTCACCTTCAATAATTCTGCATTTATTACCAGTGCGTTTTTTGAGTTCTCTTGCTTTTTCTTTGTTTTTAACAACAACAGAAGATGGATTAAATTCATTAATTTGTTCTTCAAGTAAATCGATGTTATCATTAACTGTTAAACCCGCAACTAAAAATTCATTTTTGAAGTTTCTTATAATTTCAAGAGCATTCTTACCAATAGAGCCTGTTGAACCTAAGATTAAAATTTTCTTCATAATTTAATTCATAAATCTATGAGTTATTGCAAGTAAGAAATTTATTATCACAATTAAATTTATAATATGGTTTAATCTAAAAATTTTTTTAAGGTAATTATATCCTTCTTCATTTATCGGATTATTGCTATTCAGATTTTCTCCTAATGCAGTTTTTAATTTTTTTGCTGAAGGAATTATGTAAAGAAAGATTATGAGAAGCAAAATTAGCATCAGTATTTGTTTGGTTGTTAGCCAATGATTTGAAGTTATTTGAAAAAATGAATAAGCAGGATTTATTAAAACAAGAAAAATACCGGTTATTAAAATTCCAGCAGCACTTATCATTCCTGTTAGGTTTGATAGTTTGAGATAAAGTCTAATTAAATTTTTTTCGCATGCCAAGCCTTTATTCTTAGTTATGTTAGATTTCAAATACAAATCAGAAATAAAACTGATAATCCATCCTCCAGCAAAAATTATATGTAAGGTTAATAAAGTCGGATAGAAATCCATTGTGATTCCTTTCATTTTGTGCTCTTAAATATAAAAAAAGATGACGAGATAATTCATACCACCAAATTAACATTAGTGAGAAAACCTTAGTCATAAAAAATGAAATGTAATTAGTCCCTGTATGGCCTGTTAAGCCATTGGTCAATTGTAAGTTTTAAAAAATGAATATTTATTGGTTTGGCAATATAATCGTTCATTCCAGCTGCAAGACATTTTTCTCTGTCTTTCATACTTGAATGAGCGGTAACAGCAATAATTGGAATTTTACCAATACTTCCCGGAATTTCTCTGATTTTTTTTGTAGCAGTAATTCCATCCATATCAGTCATTTCAATATCCATTAATACTAAATCGAATTGGCCTGTTTTTACAGCATCGATAGCATCATTTCCATTTGAAACAGCTTCTACATCATAACCAACTTCCCGTAAAATTTTACATTCTAAATTTTGACTTATTGGATTATCTTCAACAAGCAGTAATTTTTTTCTTAATTGCTTTTCTTCCTGTAATTTTTCAACTGTTTCAACTTCTTGTTTCTCGTTTTCAGATTTTTGAGGGATTTCCAGAATGTTTCCTTCGGTTTTTTCAACTGGCTGGAGTTTAAAAAATGCATTAAAATAAAATTTGCTTCCAATGCCAATTTTGCTTTCTACTTTGATATCTCCACCCATAAGCTTAACAAATTCTTTTGCGATTACCAGACCTAAACCTGAGCCTTCTTTTTTATCTTTTTTGCTTTTTACCTGAACATAAGGTTCAAATAACATTGGAATTTTTTCGGCAGGAATGCCATGCCCTGTATCTTCCACCGAAGTTATAATTTCTACTGTATTGATTGTCCTCGATTTTTGTTTTACAGTAATTTTTACTTTTCCTTCGTCTGTAAATTTTATTGCATTTCCTACAAGATTCAAAACAATTTGTCTATATCTTGTTGGGTCTCCATAAATTTTTTCTGGTATTTCTGAATCAACTTCCTCTTCAAGTTCAATTCCTTTCTGACGGGCAGTTTGCCCCATAATTGAATAGACTTTATGAATTTCATCTCTAATATCAAATTCTTCAATATCAAGTTCCATTTTCCCGGCTTCTATCTTGGATATATCAAGAATATTGTTTATAATGTCAAGGAGTGATTCAGCGGCAAGTCTTGCATCTCGGGCAAATGCTTTTAATTCTTCTTTACTTTCGAACAAATCATTTTCAATCAAAGTTAAAAATCCCATAACAGAATTCATTGGTGTTCTAACTTCGTGACTCATATTTGCAAGAAATTTTGTTTTATAACTGCTTTCTTGCTGAGCTTTTTGAGCAGCTAAATCGGATTTGAGTTTCTCCTGTCTTAATGCTTCAAGTGCTTTTTGTCTTTCATTTTCTGCTTGAACCTGTTGAGTTATGTCCTGTAGACTTCCTTCGTAGTAAGTAATATTTTCTTCTTCATCGTAACTAATTCTTATATTAATTCGAGCTGTAATTTCAGAACCATCTTTTTTTAGGAATTGTACTCTGTAGTTTCTAACTCTTCCTTGTTTTTCCAATAATTTATGGAGCAGGTCCCAATCAGCTTTTCTTTTAAATAAATTATCAATGAAATTTAATTTGTAAACATCATCATCGCTAGAATAACCGAGAATTTTTACAAATGCTGGATTAACAGCAGTAAATTTGCCTGTAGGAAGAATTTGAAAAACTCCCTCCGTTGAATTTTCAAAAATATTTCTGAACTTTCTTTCTGATAATGCAACCTCGTAACTTTTTAGAAGTGCTTCGTGTCTTAATCTATAATTGATATAACTTGCTACAATTGCCATTACACTTATAATCAAGACCAGAATAATTGATTCGAACATGTTTGGGAGCGAAGTAATTGATGGATTGCTGAACAATATTGAAGTAACAAAAACTAAGTTGTAATAAATTGCTACAATTATCTGATCTTTTACTTCCCAGCTTAAGAATAATGCTGCAGTAAAAATTATTAAGCTGATTATATGAGAATTGAAAACAAGAGTATGAGGTTCGAGATAAATCAATACTCCGAATGAAATAACAATTGAAAGCAATAAAATGTGAACCAGGACAGCAGGATGATTTTTCCCAAATTTTGTGTTTGATAATGCCAGCAGAATAAAAGCAATTAAAACTGATGTTAAGCGAGAAATGTAATGTTGAATGCTATGCTCTGCAAAGTAGATGACTTCAAATATTAGAGCAACAATTCCCGCTGCAGCAGTAAATGTGGCTAACGACCTGAAAGGAGGCAGTAATTGTTTTTTGTTTTCCTGTTTTATAAACTCCTGAACTTTTAACTCAAGAGTTTTTGATGATGGTCGTGTTGTAATCGATTTACCCACTTATTTTATTTCAAAATGAACTTTTTCTTAATTTTTTAAGTAAGTTTAACTACAATGTTGTTTAATTTTTTTAATTATTTTGAACTTTCAGATATAAAATATTTTATTCTCCAAACAATTTAATAAATAAATGAAATTCAACCAAAAAATTGAAAAGCTAAATCTTAAGTTGTGATTTTAGTTTATGAGCGATTTATTTTATCAAATAGACCTTAGCATATTTTATTTTATTAATCATTCACTTTCAAATCCAGTGTTCGATAAATTTTTTGTTTTCATAACTGATGTAAAAAATTGGTATATAACTTATTTAATATTGTATTTAATTCTCATAATAAAGGGCGGGAAAAGAGGAAAAATATCTGCTCTAATTCTAATATTCTTGATTGTGGTTTCAGACCAGTTAAGCAGTGTATTTATAAAAAATTTATTTGCAAGAATTAGACCTTGCAATGTGCTTAATGACGTTAATCTGCTTGTTGGATGCACCGGTTCATTTTCATTTCCATCATCTCATGCAGTTAATAATTTTGCAGTTGCAATTTATTTCGGTAAACTATTTCCAAAATTTAAATGGATTTTAATAAGTGTGGCTTCTCTAATTGCTTTTTCAAGACCTTATGTTGGAGTTCATTATCCTTCGGATATTTTGGGTGGAGCAGTAATTGGTTCGTTGCTTGGAATTCTTTTTTCTTATTTTGTAATGTTGATAGAAAAATTTTATGACGAGAAAATTAAAAAGGGTAAAAGCAACTATGAAAACTAAACTTCAAATTGCAAAAAACTGGTTGCCAAGATATACTGGAACTAAAATAGATGAATTTGGTGATTATCTGCTGTTGACAAATTTTTATAATTACATAATTAAATTTGCTGAAAGATTCAATTGTGATATTAAAGGAATAGGAAGACCAATGCAAACTGCTACCAACAATAATGGTCTTACAATAGTGAATTTTGGAATTGGTTCTGCAAATGCAGCAACAATTATGGACTTACTTGTTGCAAGAAATCCAAAGGGTGTTTTGTTCTTAGGGAAATGCGGAGGTTTGAAACAATCTACAGAAATTGGAAATTTTATTCTTCCAATTGCTGCAATAAGAGGAGAAGGAACAAGTAATGATTACCTGCCTCCAGAAGTTCCTGCACTGCCATCATTCAAACTTCATAAGTTTGTTTCCGATAAAATTGTTGCACGCAATATGGAATATCGCACTGGTGTTGTTTATACAACAAATAGAAGATTATGGGAATGGGATGAAAATTTTAAGCAATATCTAAAAAGAATTGGGGTTATTGGCATTGATATGGAAACCGCAACCTTATTTATTGTTGGTTATGCAAATCAAATTGCTCGCGGAGCTTTATTGCTTGTTTCTGATTTACCAATGTTTCCTGAAGGAATTAAAACAGAAGAATCTGATAAACTTATTACACAACTTTATACTGATGTCCATCTTGATATCGGAATTGAAGCAATGACAGAAATTGGTGCGAAGGGTGAACAAATTAAACATTTTACTTTCTGAATGAAACATTAATTATTTTATAATGTTCAATCAATGCATTAATTTATTGAGAGGAAATCTATGAAAAAATTTTTATTTATAATTTTTGGTTTGGCCATTCTTCTGAGTTATTCTTCTGTTTATGCACAAAACTCAGATGAGAAAATAATTAAAGAAACACTAACAAAACTTTTAAATTATAGTAAAGAAAAATCTTTTGAAAAAGCTGCCAGTATAATTGCATACACTGGTGAAGATAAAAGTAGAGAATATAAAACCTCTTTCGATGCTTCTAATAAAGAGGAGTTGAATCAGGTGAAAAGAATTTGTAAAAGAATTTCTGCACTTTTAGACATCAGTTCAAATTACGAAACCGGAAAAGTTACAGTTTCTAAAGAAAATAATATTGATATATACACTGCAGAAGTAACATTTATTAGCGGCGAAGAAAAATTAAAAACAAATTTTAAATTTGTTAAAATTGATAAAGGGTTTTTGCTTCTGAGTGTTAATTAGTTTAACTGTATAATTTTTTCAGTTATTGTTAAATTCATACTACCAATGCTAAGATTGCGAACAAATCAATTATAATTAACATTAAACTCACTTCTACTTTTTTCCCGATAAAAATTTTTATTAAGGTCCAAGAAAGAAAACTCCATATAATTCCTTGAGTTATTGAGTTAGTTAATGGAATTAATATCATTCCAAGAAAAGCAGGAATAGAATCATCAAAGTTATTCCAGTTAATTTTAGTAATTGGTTTCATCATAAAGACACCGACAAGAATTAATGCAGGTGCAGTTGCAATTGGTGGAACTATTGAAATTAGCGGTGAGAAAAACATAAAAGGTAAAAACAAAAGACCAGCTATCACAGCCGTCAAACCAGTTTTTCCTCCCTCTTCAACGCCTGCGGCTGATTCAATGTAACTGGTTCCTGAACTTGTTCCAAATAATCCAGAAATTGTTGTTGAGAATGCATCAACAATTAGAGATTCTTTTATTCTTAGTGGTTCACCATTTTCATCAAGTAAATTTCCAGCTTCTGCTACTCCAATGAAAGTGGCAATTGAATCAAACATATCTGTAAAAAGAAAAGCAAAAATTACAGGGAACAAGGAAAATTTTATTGATTCAATCAAATCGAGTTTGAAAATAAGACTGAAATCAGGATTCGCAAATAAACCTTTCCAAGAAATTAATGTTGATGTGCCAAAACTTGCAAAAGCATCACCATAAATTCTACCTATCGGAATAGATAAAAAAGTTGTAATGACAATTCCTAATATTAAAGCTCCTTTAACTTTTTTTATCACTAAAATAGAAGTTATAATTAAACCAATAAGAAAAGTAATTACTGCAGCATCTAACTTACCGATTCCAATAATTGTAGCAGGATTACTTACAATAAACTTAGCATTAACAAAACCAATAAAAGTAATAAATAATCCTATGCCAGCTGAAATACCAAATCTAATTTGTTTTGGAATTGATTTTAGAATTAATGTTCTTATATTCAAAATGGATAGAACTAAAAAAATTATGCCTGACCAAAATACAGTTCCAAGTGCAACTTCCCACCTGATACCCATTCCTAAAACTATTGAGTAAGCAAAGAAAGCGTTTATTCCCATTCCTGGAGCAATTAAAATTGGATTCTTTGCATAAATCCCCATCATGATGCTGCTAAATGCACTAACTAAAATTGTAGCTGTAAGAACCCCTTCAAAGGGCATTCCTGCGGATGATAGTATAGAAGGATTAACAACAATAATATACATTGATGCTAAAAATGTTGTTAAGCCTGCTATTACTTCTGTCTTGAAATCAGTATTGTATTTTTCGAACTGGAAATATTCTTTTATCATATTAATAATTCCACATGAATTATTAATACAATAAGAAAAGAAAAAAGATAAATTGCAAGAATATGTTTTTATAAATCAGGATTTATTTATTTAGACAATTAAGAATTAGGTAGTATTTTTTGGGGAGCTTCAAACCTTTTGATATATGGAAACTTAAGAAAAATTCAATGAATGATTCCAGTATAAACCTGCCTTAATGGGCAGGCATGAATTCATTGATTATTAATATTGTCTAATTCCTCCATTGTAATGCAATAACAGCAAGAATGAAAATTCTACTTTTCTGTCATTCTTAGAAAACAACCAACGGTTGTCGACGAAGAAACTAAAAAATAAATTTACTTTTCAAAAGAGATTCTTCATTCAGCTTCGCTTCATTCAGAATGACTTTTATTCTGTCATTCTGAGGAACTCGTCAATGGCGAGTGACGAAGAAGCTTAAAAAATTTACATTTCTAAATTTTTCTTTCTTGTCTATGATATCATTTATTGTAAAAAATCTCCCTAAATCTCTTAAAAAGAGAGGGATTTTAAGTCTCACATCCTTTTCGTTATGAATATTTTCTGAAATTTTTCTTTTAACTAAAGCAGACTTAAAATAGACTTTGTAATTCTTTAACGTTTAGAATTTTTTATCCCGTATTTCGGCTATCAATATCTTTTTATTATTTTTATATGTGAAAATCAAAAAGAATTATTGATATGAGTAGTGAAGACTTAAAAAACAATATACTAAATTCGATAGCTGATGGAATTTTTACAGTAGATGAAAATTTTAAGATAAATTTTTTTAATAAATCTGCTGAAAAGATAACGGGTTTTAAGAGTGAAGAAGTAATTGGGAAATTCTGCAAAAATATTTTTCAATCAGATTTATGTTATGGGAATTGTCCTATTGCAAGAGCTTTAAAGTTTGGTGAAAATATATTTGACTTAAGAACAAAGTTAAGAATAAAAGATAATACAATTAAATTTGTCAGGTTAAGTGCTTCAGTAATAAAAAATGAAAAAGGAGAACCATCGGGTGGAGTAATTTCTTTTAGAGATATTTCGACTTATATAAATGAAAGAGAAAGCGCAAGAAGTGATGAACATTTTTATGGTATCGTTGGCAACACTCGTTCAATGATAAATATCTTTAATTTAATTCATGAAATTGCTTATACAGATGCAAATGTTTTGATTCAGGGCGAGACAGGAACAGGCAAAGAGATGATTGCCGATGCAATTCAAATGACAAGCAAAAGGAAAAATGAAAAATATATTAAAGTTAACTGTGCAGTTTTGCCTCCTACATTACTTGCAAGCGAACTATTTGGTCATACAAAAGGTGCATTTACAGATGCAGTCAAAGACCGTGTTGGTAGATTCGAACTAGCAGACAAAGGTACAATCTTTCTTGATGAAATTGCTGAAATGCCTCTTCAAACCCAATCACAATTATTAAGGGTAATTCAAAATGGAACCTTTGAAAGATTAGGAGAATCAATCACACGGCATGTAGATGTTCGAATTATTGCAGCTACTAATGTTAAAATTAAAGATGCAATTGCAGAAGGAAAATTTCGTGAGGACCTTTATTACAGATTAAATGTTATTCCAATTGAACTGCCCCCACTTAGAGAACGGAAAGAAGATATTCCTTATCTCATAAAATATTTTATCAAAAAATTTAATTTGATTTATCAAAAAGATATTCTTGATATCGATAAAACCGCTCTTGATATTTTAATGAGTTACAATTGGCCCGGGAATATAAGAGAACTCGAAAATGCTATTGAATATGCTGTAATAAGATCTAAAAAAGAACATTTGCTGACTCCGTGCTGTCTTCCTGAGCAAATAAGAAATTTTTCTTCAAATGAAATCTGCATGGAAAAATTATTAAAGACCAAAAAAATTAGCACTTCTGAATTAATCCGATTGCTTGAAACCTATAAATGGAATAAATCAAAAGTAGCAGAAATCTTAGGGGTTAACCGTTCTACATTATGGCGATGGCTGAAAAAAATTAGACAAAATTAATGTTGCATTTGCAACAGATTATTTTATGCTGATAATTATTTGTGATTAAATAAATTGTAAAATACTGTTGCAAATTTATGCAACGATTTATTTGCCCACCATATTTATGTAAAATTTTCCTGCAAAAAAAGAAAAATTTCAAATAGTAAACTGACAAAATTTTTAATTCTCTGGCAATAATTTTGCTATTGAAATAGCATGAACATTATGTTAGGAAATTATCATTTTCTTACAAGAGATTATCCTTCTGCAAAAGAAGAGCTGGAAAATTATTTATTATTATATCCAGATAACAAGCGTGTTAAAAAGAAATTAATAATATGTTACACTCAGGTTAATGAACTTGAAAAAGCCATGGATTTATTTTATTCACTTGTGAAAGAAGACATTGATTTCATAATTAATACAAATCCAGAAACCGAAGACTGTCCCTGCCCTGATTTAGTAAAAAAAATAGAGAATGAAAAACCAGAATATTTAAGCGAATATGATTTGTCTTTAGAACTTGGAATTTTATGGCTATACTGTAATGGAGAAAAGTCAGTCCAATATTTTGAAAAAGCCTACAACTTAAATGCTGAAGATAAAAGAATTCCTTCCGTTATAAGTAAAATTAAATCAAGACTAAAGTAGAACTAAATAGGAGAAAATAATATGTCGAAAGAAATTACAAGAAAAGAATTTTTAACGAATACTTCAAAGTATGCAGTTGGAGCAATGGCAGGAGTAATTGGATTGAATGCTCTTGCTGGAGGCAAAATATTGGCAAGCCCTAAGGATTTCACTTGGCCCTGGCCTTATCAAGCTTTAGATCCTGAAGATGTTAGAATTAGAGCTCATCATTTATATTGGAGTGATAAGGATTGTGCATCTGGAGTTTTTGGTGCATTTGTAGAAGCATTAAGAGAAAAAATAGGTGACCCATGGAATTCAATGCCAATCGAGGTAATGTTATTTGGTAGAGGCGGTGGAAATGGTTGGGGAACATTATGTGGAGCTGTAAATGGAGCTGCTGCTGTAATTAGTCTTGTTACATCTAAAGCTGATTCTGGAAAATTAATTAATGAAATTTGGGGCTGGGCATGTTCAGAAGCTTTACCTACCAATGCAGCAAATCAAGCTGCTATTGATGGAAAATATATTGACAAAAAATATAACGATGTGTTGCCTCAAAGTGTAAGTGGTAGTGTTCTCTGCCATGCCTCTGTTTCTCAGTGGTGTAATATAGCAAAAAAGAAAGTAAGTGATACAGAAAGAAAAGAAAGATGTGCTCGACTTTCTGGTGATATTGCAGCTAAAACAGCAGAAATATTGAATGCCTTCTTTGCTCAAACATTTAAATCAACTTATGTTACTCATCCTTATGTTACACAATGTCAGGGATGTCATGGAACAGCTGCATTTAATAATGTAATGACTCAAATGAACTGTGAACCATGTCACGGTGATCCTCACAATGTATCAGGATTAATTGAAGTAAGCGGAGAAATTCCAAGTGATTTTCATCTTGAGCAAAATTATCCTAATCCATTCAATCCATCTACTAAAATTCAGTTTTCTGTTCCAAGAACTGAAAAAGTTTCAATTATAGTTTATGACTTGATGGGAAGAGAAGTAAAAAGATTAATTGATTATGATATATTAAATCCGGGGAAATATACAGTAGAATGGAACGGAACGGATAATTCTGGTAATAGAGTTTCAAGTGGAATTTACTTTGCTCGAATGACAGCAGGTCAATATCAATTTACAAGAAAGATGAACTTATTGAAATAATGATTTAATATTGAGGGGGTTGTCGAAAAAAAATACTTATCAAACAAAATAAAATTATGCATAAGACAACCCCTTAAATAGTCACATAATAACTGAATTATAAATCTAAAATGATTTAATGAAACAATAGAATTTTCTAAAAGAGAAGTGATTCTTTCCCAATCAATATTATAAAAGTAAATCTGTTTATTTGTATCATCAAAATTCACGTATCAATCTCAAATAATTAAAGCGTTCAAATTTTTGTTTTCTATTTCAATCGAAATTTAGTAAAAAATTTTATCAAGTATTGGGAGATATTCAGGAATGCCTCTTTCAATGATATTTTGGACTTAACATAATTTAAGGAAATTTATTTTTTATTTAATGAACAAACTTATAAACATATTTTTTTGATATGTTTAGCTGTTTAGTATATTTATCGTTCTATATTGAAAACTAAAGTTAAACAGATTTTAATTACTAAATTTAACTAAGTAAATAATATAAGAGATATATCCTAAAAACAATAAAAAACCCTCTAATCTTGAGATATTTTTCTTTAAGAAACCCATTGGAAAAATTATAATGCTGAAAAACAACATAACTGCGGTGTCAATAATATTAATCTGATTTAGATTAATTGAAGTAATAACCGCAGATATTCCAATAATAGCGAGGATATTAAAAATATTCGAACCCACTATATTACCAACCAAAATATCAGATTCATTCTTTATCGCAGCAACTATTGAAGTAACAAGTTCAGGTAGACTTGTACCAACTGCAACAACAGTTAATCCAATAATAAATTCACTTGCACCTAATAATCTTGCTAATTTGATGGAACCCAGTATAAATAAGTCTGAACCAAAAACTAAACCTAATAATCCAAATATTACAAATAAAACAGAAATGAAAACTGAGTATTTAATTTTAACCGCTTCTGCTAATTCATTTTGATTATCCTTTTTAGAAAGATAAATTGAAATAACTATATAAAGAATAAGAAGTAAAATAAATGTCAATCCAGAGATAAAGGAAATGTGTCCTGAAATTACAAATATTGTAAAAATTAAACTTACAAAAATCATAAATGGTATTTCACGTTTAACAGCAGAAGATTGAACAATAACTGGTTTAATGATTGCAGATAGTCCTAATATCAATGCAATATTTGCGATATTTGAACCTACTACATTTCCAATAGATATAGCACTATTGCCTTTTAATGCAGCTTGTATACTTACAACAAGTTCAGGACTACTAGTTCCAAATGCAACTACAGTTAGTCCAACTACTAAAGGAGTTAATCCTAAACCCAATGCTAACGAAGAAGAACCTCTTACAAGAAGTTCACCACCAATAAACAGAAGTAAAAGTCCAAAGAACAGTAAGAAAAATATTTCCACGATTCCCCTTTCTAGTTTGTGAATTTAATTTATAAACTTTATCATTTCTTCTTGCTAATGAAACTAATTTGAATTGTAATCTCATCACCTCTAGTCAAAAATTTTATCATTTTCATTTACTTTATATTATAAATTTTTCTATAATTATTTCTGTTGTTTCACCTGTAATTTAATTTATTCTAAGGGTTCCTAATTCGATTAGTATAAGAACAACATTTTTCTTTTTCTTATTTTAAAATTTTATGTGATAAATGCGAAAATTTGATTTCAAAATTAATTAGAAAGCTTCAACAAAACATAATATAATTAATATTTATGATCGATTTTATGAAAAGTAATAAAGAATTTAATAAAAAATTCAAATTTTCGATTGTTTCATTTTTTGCACCGTTAACGAAATCGCAACTTTATCAACAGTCTAAAAATGGAATGCCAATAATTTTTCGCTGCTAAGTTATTACCTCTTAGATGAATTCCCATCATTGGTAAGTAAAATTTATGCAGTTTGTTTACTAACTTGTTGTTTTTAAAAATCGTATACTGTTCTATACTGGATTCTTCGCACCTTAAACATAATTTGTTACTCTAAATTAAATTGTGCATCTTCATCATTAAATTTGAAATGTATTTCTTGCTTGAATATATCAATAGTTTGTATCAGGTTATAACGGTTTGGGTACATTATTATTCACAACATCACGGATAAAATTGGTATTTATATTTGATACAAAGCATTGATGAATTCAAACTCACTGTGGTTAATGCTTTTAATATTGCTATAGGAGTTTCTACTTTAGTGAAATTGCTTTTTCCAAAAGGATAGATTCTAAAAACTTAAAAGCCTTGTAAGTTATAGTCTTACAAGGCTTTATTAAGTGAGCGCGGGCGGGCTCGAATTTACTCGCCTTTGGAGGGACACCGACCCTAATGATTAAAAGGCTTTTAATGTAAATTTAGAAACAAAAAATCCTGCTTGATATGCAGGATTCTTATTAGTTG
>NZ_JAYKGK010000015.1:0-45542 GCF_036860675.1 Rosettibacter primus | reverse complement strand
CACATTATAGAAAAAATCTACTTTTTAATGTCCTATATCGGATTTTAGATTATTAGTTAAATTATAGTTTTGAAATATGAGAAAATTTCATTTTCTTTGGTTTTACAAGTCTTTCAAAATCTTCGTAAGACATTTGAATAAGTTCAACATGAGTCCCTGCATTAAATGCAATTTCTTTGTCTTCGGATAAAGTTTCGTCAACATAAACTTCCATATTATAAAGATTTCCGAAAGGCGGCATAGCACCCACTTCACATTCAGGAAACTTATCAAGGAATTCCTGCTCGTTTGCAAGCCGAACATTTTCTTGGCCTAATGCATTTTTGAGTAAATCAAAATCAACTTTATGAGTAGCAGGAAGAACAAGCATTGCCATTTTGCCGTTGATTTTAATTAATACTGTCTTTGCCAGATTCTTCCCTTTAATATGAGCCGAAGCAGCAATTTCCTGAGAAGTATAGGCAAGTGAATGTCGGATTGTTACATATTTTACATTATTTTGATCCAGAAACTCTTTTAATTTTTTTGAAGGCATTGTCCCTCCATAATTATTTATTAACTAATCCTGCAGCAAAAACAATTTCAATCATAAATAGAAAGCAACATTCTCACATTTTCTTAAGAGAATTAATATTCAAATGAGGCGAATGAAAATTAGCAACAATAATCAACGAATTCAATTATAATCTTATGTTTACAAAATTTTTATCTGTCAATTTTTTATTCTTTTTAATTTTTCCATATCTTAGCGCTTAAATATTTCTACTTAATCAATGGACTACTTCTTAGGGATAGACGGCGGCGGAACAAAAACTAAATGTGCATGCATCAATAGTAATCTTGAAGTAATATTTGAACTTGAGGGGGGTCCTTCTAACCCGTTGATTGTTGGTTATGAAAATTCTGCTTCTTATTTAATCAATTTAATCGAGAAGGTTATTAAGAAACATAAAATTTTACATTGCACATTGGGAATTTCAGGCTGCGGTAGAAAGGAAAATTCAGAAAATTTAAGAAAAGCAATGATTAAAAAATCAAAAGAGAAAAAAATCAAACTTCCTAATTTCAATATAATTAGCGATATAGAAATTGCACATGAAGGTGCATTTAACGGAAATGAAGGAACTATTTTAATTATAGGAACAGGTTCAATATTATTTTCAAAAAATAAAAATGGAGAAATATTTATTGCCGGAGGCTATGGCAGATTAATTGGTGACGAAGGAAGCGGATATTCAATTGGGAAAAAAGGATTGCAAGCAGTTACAAAATGTTTTGATGGAAGAATTAGCAATACAATTTTGACTGATATTCTAAAGAAAAAATTTTCCATTAAATGCCGCGACGAACTTATAAAAAATATTTACAACAATAAATTAGAAATACAAAACTTTGCTCCTTATGTAATTCTAGCTGCAGAAAAAAAAGACAGAATTGCACAATCAATCCTAGAAGAAGAATCAGACGAAATCATACTTCTTATCAAATCTGCAACAAAATTTTTAGGAGAAAATTTTAAGCTCTGCTTAATTGGAAATTTAATATCTGACAATAATTTTTATTCAAAATCAATTAAAGGAAAGATTAAAAAGAAATTCAAAAGAATAAAAATTATTAAACCGAAATATCCACCTGAAATTGGAGCTGCATTATTAGCTAAAAAACTGATTCATCAAAAACAGATTGAAAAATGATTATTAAAAAATCTTACAACAAAAAAATTGCAAAAACTAAAAATCCATGGTTCTGGGTCCCAACTTTGTATTTTTCAGAAGGACTTCCGTATGTAATTGTAATTACTGTTTCTGTTATAATGTATAAAAGACTTGGCATTTCAAATGCAGATATTGCTCTTTATACAAGCTGGCTTTATCTTCCCTGGGTTATCAAACCTTTATGGAGTCCATTTGTTGATATATTCAAAACAAAACGGTTCTGGATACTTTCTATGCAGCTCTTGATTGGAGCAGGATTAGCAGGAGTTGCCTTTACAATCCCGGTCCCTGATTTTTTTCAATTCACTTTAGCATTTTTCTGGTTAATAGCATTTAGTTCTGCTACACATGATATATCTGCAGACGGATTTTATATGCTGTCGCTTTCTGAAAATCAGCAATCTTTCTTTGTTGGAATTAGAAGCACTTTTTATCGAATTGCAATGATTGCAGGTCAAGGATTACTTGTTATTGTTGCAGGATACTTAGAATCAACTTTATCAGTTACACCTGCAGAAGTAAAATTAATTGTCTCTCCAGAAAAATTTTTCGAAAACACAATCCAAATTGATTCATCAAAAGTCTTGCCTGTTGAAGGTAAATTGAAAATTATTGCCAGACCTTCAATTCTCGAAATAAGCACACATCCTCAAACAAAAGAAACAGTTAATTTCTTTGTAAACTTTGCACAAAAGTTTAACATTATAAATGGATTCACTCAAGAAAGATTATCTATTCCCGATACAACAAATTCTCATGAATTAGTTGGAAATATTGGATTAATTTCTTTTCATCTTTCAAAGAAGCCGGATAAAGATAAGAATTATAAAATTACTCTTGACTTTGCCAATGGTTCTTCCGGTTTTTCTATTTTAACAGGCAGGTCAATCACTTTCAACTCAACCAACTGGAATAAATTAGCGTATGCGGTTGTTCAAATTGACCCTTTAGTTCAAAAAAAATCTGAAGCAATCTTAAAAATTCAATCAGAAAAAATTCCTATTGCATGGATTATTCCTTTTGCTTTTGTTGCAATACTTTATTTTGTATTCTTCATCTATCACAACTTTGTATTGCCTCATCCTGCAACCGATAAATCAATACTTCAAGAAAGAAGGTCATCTGTTATAAAAGAATTTTTCAGAGCATTCTTTAGATTTTTTGAAAAAGAAAATATTCTTCTGATAATCGGCTTTTTGTTGCTATACAGACTTGGTGAAGCTCAATTAGTTAAATTGGTTTCACCATTCATGCTCGATTCACGTGATACTGGAGGTCTTGGTCTATCTACTTCTGAAGTTGGATTTATTTATGGAACTATCGGAATTGTTGCATTAATTATCGGCGGAATTATTGGTGGATTTTTAATTTCTAAAAAGGGATTAAAATCAATGTTAATTCCAATGCTTATTGCATTAAATGTTCCTGATTTGTTGTATGTCTTCCTTGCATATATACAACCAACAAATTTACTTATTATAAATGCATGTGTTGCCGTTGAGCAATTTGGATACGGTCTTGGTTTTACTGCTTACATGATGTATATGATTTATATCTCAGAAGGCGAATACAAAACCTCCCATTACGCAATTGCTACAGGATTTATGGCATTAGGTATGATGCTACCTGGAATGTTCAGCGGCATGATTCAAGAAGCAATTGGATACAAATACTTTTTTATTTGGGTTTGTATTGCAACTATACCTTCATTCATCTTAGCTAAATATATTTCTATTGATTCATCTTTTGGAAAAAGAAATAATCAATCTAATTAAAACATACAACAAAAGAATTCGTCTTATGTTTATAAATTTTTGGAGACTACTAATTGCAAAGTGAAAAAGTAATTGAAGTTCATGGATTAACTAAAAAATTCGGGAATTTAATTGCGGTTGATAATCTTGACCTTAATGTTTTTCATGGTGATGTTTTTGGATTCTTAGGACCAAATGGAGCAGGAAAAAGTACAACTATAAGAATGCTTCTTTCACTTATCAAACCTACATCTGGCACAATTAAAATTTTTGGAATGCCACTTAATTCTAATCGCAGAGAAATTCTTCAAAAAGTTGGTGCAATTGCAGAAAAACCTGATTTTTATCTTTATCTATCAGCTTATAAAAATCTTGAAATACTTGGAAAAATTAGTGGAGCTGATATTTCTAAGAAAAAAATTATGGAGATGCTCGATTTAGTTGGTCTATCATCTCGATACAAAAGTAAAGTAAAAACATTTTCTCATGGGATGAAACAAAGACTTGGAATTGCACAGGCACTTTTACATGACCCTGAATTAATAATTCTTGATGAGCCTACAACAGGCTTAGACCCTCAAGGCATGAAAGAAATTCGAGACTTAATTGTTTATTTGAGTAAATCTAAAGGCAAAACAATTTTTCTTTCTTCTCATATTTTAAGAGAAGTTGAACTCATTGCTACACGAATGATTATAATTAATAAAGGGAAAGCATTAGTCGAAGGCAACGTTGAAGATTTACTAAACTCGAGTAAAGTTAATGTAACTTTTGAAGTGGATGATATTGAAAAAGCTCTAAATGTAATAAATCTTACCGCATGGAAAGATAATATTAAATCAAAAGAAAAGAATTTAATAACATTAGAAATGAACAATAAAGAAATTGCAGCTCTTAATAAATATCTTGTCGAAAATTCTATTAATGTAAGTGCAGTAATTCCAATTCGCTCCCTCGAAGATTATTTCTTGAAAATTACGGAAGGAAGCGAAAAATGAAAACTTTAATTTATATCGAACTTTTGAAAATATTTAAGAAGTGGAGAACATACATTGGATTTATTGCAATCGGTGTTTTAATTCCTATCATACAACTTGCACTTTATTTTACTGGTAATGATTATCTAAAAGTTATAACTCGCAATCTTCAAGATTCGTTTTTAATGGTTGGGAATCTTTTCAACGGTTATCTTATTGCAAATTTAGTTCTCTCTTCATTATTTATTCATATACCATTTTTAATTGTTCTTGTAGGCGGAGATATTTTAGCCGGCGAAGCTACCGCTGGGACTTATAGAATTCTGCTTACACGTCCCGTTTCTCGTTTTCAAATTGTAAGTGCAAAATATATTGCAGGAATAGTCTATGTTATTTCATTAATTGCATGGCTTGCGTTCTTAAGCTTAGGTGTCAGCGTTTTAATTTTTGGGACAGGCGAATTAATTTCTTTCAGAGGTGAAATTATAATTTTTGCATCAGATGATGTTCTCTGGAGATTTGCTTATGCTTATTCTTTCGCTATTTTAAGTATGATTACTGTCTTTTCTCTTTCATTCTTTTTTTCATCTTTAGTTGAAAATGCAATAGGACCAATTGTAGCAGCAATGGCAGTAATTATTGTTTTATTTGTTTTGTCTGCTCTACCAGTTGATTTTCTTAATGAAATTCAGCCATATTTTTTCACAACACATATGTCGCAATGGGAAGTATTTTTTCATTATCAAGTAGATTATAATGAAATTTTTAATTCTGCACTAATCTTAGGAATTTACTCTGCCATTTTATTTTTATTAACTTCTTACATTTTTATTAAGAAAGATATATTAAGCTGAGGATTTAATGAGAAACATAATTATTATTTTGCTTTTCGTTTTGTCGTTAAATTATGGACAGCAAAAAGACCCATTAATGATATTAAATGCTGTCAAAGAAAAATTTGAATTGATTCGCGATTATGAAGTAGATGCAGAAATAAAATTTGATATTACTTCTGTAAAAATGCCCGAATCTAAAATTAAAATCTTTTTTAAGCAGCCGAATAAATTCAAAATTCAATCCGAAAGTTTTGTAATGCTGCCAAAGCATGGATTAAATTTTTTTCCTTCTCTATTAATAAAAGATGATTTTGCTGCACTTTATGTTCGCTCCGAACTTCTAAACAATAAAAAGTGTGATGTTGTAAAAATTATTCCTAATTCCGATACTACTGATATAATCTTATCTACATTATGGATTGATACGAATGAAAAAGTTATTAGAAAAATTGAGACTGTAACAAAAAAATCCGGGACTATCAGAATAGAATTAACATATGATGAAAAAGCAAGTATAGTTCTGCCATCAAAAGTAAAGTTTAATTTTGGAGAAATAAATTCTCGGGCAACTAATATTCCTGAACAACAAAAAGAAAATGGTAACTTTAAACGAAAATTAAGACAACCAATTAGTGGAGTTGTGACAATAATTTATTCAAACTATAAAATAAATAAAGGTTTATCTGACAGCATTTTCAATCAAACTGAAATAAAAAGAAATCAGCAATAATTTTTGTCCCTTCGGAATTTTTTCAATGACTCTAAAAATTTTTAATAAACGACTTATTAACTCAAAGAGGTGAAATAAAAATATTTACCAAATTCATTTTATTGACTTTTGTGTTTTAGCAATAATTCTTAATTAATTATTTATTTTTTATTAGAACCAACAATATTAACACTTACTTCAATTTCTTCTGCAACTTTATTTCCGATAATCTGATTTTCCACCTTAAAATCAGAAAGCTTGATATTAAATTTTCCGCGTATACCTAATAAATCACCTGGTGCTCTTTTTCGTGTATCCTCGTTTTCATCTAAATATGTAGCTTCAACATTTGCACTAATTTCTTTTGTAACACCGTGCATTGAAAAATTACCAATTACTTTGAAAGAAAGCTTATTATCAGCTAATTGTTTCACATCTGTTACAGATTTAATATCAAAAATTATGTCCGGGTATTTTTCTGCATCGAGCCAATTTTTACTTCTCAAATGCTTGTTCCTAAGCTCTATGCCAGTATTTATAGATGCAACTTTAACAATTACTTTGCCTCTTAAAGTATTTGCAAAATTTGCTACATCAAAAGTAACAGAACCTGATATACCATTTGCTGTACCTGTTATATCTTCCAGAGGAGTTGTGCTGAAAAAAGTGGCTTGATTTCTTCCACTTTCATCTTCAAAATAAAAGGTTTGAGTTCCGCTTGCCTTTACTTTGAAACCCTGGGCATTAATAATAAAATTTATAAAGAAAATAAATGATAATAGAAAATACTTTTTCATCCTAAATCCTAATTATTGTTTACAGCAAAACAGTTCAATAAACTATAAAGTTCAGAAGAAAAATAGAAGATAAGCAATGATGCACTGTGATAACTTAAATTATTTTTACTTTTTACGATAATAGAATAGAAAAATTAAATTTTGCCTATTCATCCTATAAATCAAATTCAAGCTTGAGGTAATGATGGAATATAATATTCTTTTCATAGATAATAATCTGGAAAATTGTAAAGAAACTTTTGCTCCATTTTTCAATAATTATCATAGTTTTTTTGTAAGCAGTAGTAACGAAGCACTTTTTATATTAAAAAATATTAATATAGATGTTTGTTTGATTAATTATGACATAAAACAACCATCCGCTGCAGAAATCTTATCAAGAATAAAGAAAAGCTACCCTGAAATTGTTCGAATAATATTTTCAGATAAAAATCATGAAGAATTTTCTATTAGGTCCTTCAATTTAGCCCATCAATTTTTAGCAATTCCAGATAATATTGAAACAATTAAAGAAAAAATTGAAATCCCGCTTATACTTAAAAATTTAATTCGGAATGAAGACACACTAAAAAAACTAAATGGTGAAGATGGTATTCCTGCCTTACCAGAATTGTATTACAAGATTGAAAAAGAAATATTTTCTCCTGATACATCAATTCATCGAGTAATAAATTTAATCTCAAAAGATATTGCATTAACTACAAAAATATTTCAACTAGCAAATTCTGCTTACTTTGGGGTTGCAGCAAAAATAACTGATATTTACCAAGCAGTAAATATATTAGGCTTGAACATAATCAAATCTGTAATACTATATACAAAAGTATTTTCTCTCTTAGAAAAGAAACCTGAATTAAAAGAAATAATAGAATCCATATGGAATCATAGCTTAGTTGTAAGCAATATTTCTCACAAACTTGCCTCGCATTTTACAGGAAAAAGAGAAACAGCCGAAGAATCTTATATTGCCGGAATTCTGCATGATATCGGAAAGATAATCATCTTGAATATGATAAATAAAAATCCGTATTTCATGAAGCATGAAATAAAGAATGCTTATTTAGATGATGAAGCAGCAAAAAATATTCTGGGAGCAACTCACTCCGAAATTGGTGCTTATGCATTAGCTTTGTGGGGTTTTCCTAAGCGTATAATAGATGCTGTTTTGTTACACCACTCAACACCAATTATACAGGAAGATTTTTCAACTTCTACAATAATACAAATAAGCAATAAATTGGCAAATATTGAAGGTATTGATTCCATAATATATGATACAATTTATTCAAGTGAATCTCTTATTGAATTGCTAAATTCTTATGATGAAAAAACACGAACTAGTTCTATAAATTCTTCTTTTCCCTAAAAAGATAAATTAATAATACCCCGGTTATTATACTAAAAAGACTTAATAATAGACTTAAATCAAGTCCCCATACAAATTTATCTACCCATTTTCTTTCTGTCCAGCCAAATAATTCATCTTTAGTTTCAATCATTACCTGAGTTTTTGTAAAAATTTCTCCACCATAGATGATCCAGATAACAAATGAAATAATAATTATAGATAAGAAAACATATAACACTATTTTTTGCTTTCTATTCATAATGCTTGCCTAAAATTTTTATATTTAACAAAAAGATTCTCATATAAATTCACTAAATTGAATCTGTAAAAGAAATGACTTAATTTTTCATAAGAGAATTAAATCATAGATTTACTAATAAGGGAATTATTATGAAAATTCACGAATTTCAAGCCAAAGAATTACTGAAAAAATATGATGTCCCAATTCAGGATGGCATTCCTATAAAAAATATTTCTGAATTTGATGATGCTATTGCCAAGCTTCAATCTCGAGGAATAAATCAGTTTGTAGTAAAATCACAAATTCATGCTGGAGGGAGAGGAAAAGGAAAAATCTATAATCCGAATAATAAAGAGGAATTAATCTTAGAAGGTGGAGTAAAATTTACTACATCTGTTGAGAAAGCGAAAGAATATGCCTCAAAGATGTTAGGAAATCTTTTAGTTACTCATCAAACTGGTCCTGAAGGCAGAATTGTTAAAACGGTTTTTATTGCTGAAGGTTTAGATTACAAAAAAGAACTTTATCTTGGAATACTACTCGACCGGAGTGTTTCAAAAAATGTAATTATGGCATCAACTGAAGGAGGAGTTGAAATTGAAAAAGTAGCAGAAGAAACCCCAGAAAAAATTCTAAAAGTTTGGATTGACCCAGCAGTAGGATTGCAACCTTATCAAGCAAGAGAACTATCTTTTGGACTTCAACTCAATGGAACAGCATTTAAGAACTTTATTGCTTTCTTAATGAAATTATATAAAGCTTATGAGGAAACTGATGCTTCACTCTTAGAAATAAATCCATTAATTATTACAAATGATGACCGTATAGTTGCACTCGATGCTAAAATGAATTTTGATGATAATGCACTCTATCGTCATCCAGAAATTGCTGCTTATCGGGATTTGGATGAAGAAGAACCACTTGAAATAGAAGCTTCAAAATACAATCTTAATTACATCAAACTTGATGGAAATGTAGGCTGTATGGTAAATGGGGCAGGACTTGCAATGGCTACAATGGATATTATAAAATTAGCCGGAGGTGAACCAGCAAACTTTTTAGATGTTGGCGGAACTGCAAACAAAGAAACTGTTGCTAATGGATTTAAGATTATTCTTTCAGACCCAAATGTTAAAGCAATACTAATTAATATTTTTGGTGGAATTGTTCGATGCGACAGGGTTGCTCAAGGCGTAATTGATGCAGTAAAAGAAATTAATGTTACAATTCCTGTTGTAATCCGTCTTGAAGGTACAAATGCAGAACTTGCAAAAGAAATGCTTGAAAATTCCGGACTTAACTTTGAAGTTGCTTCTTCATTAAAAGAAGCAGCATATAAAGTAACTTCTATTCTTTCACAAAAAAATTAACAATTATGGTGTTTGAACTATTAATAAAATCTTCTGGTTACTATTAGAAATAAAATCCATCAAATGGAATTAATTTATGATTGAAATTAGAATAACAATTGAAGCCATCATTTCAATTTTGATAGAAAAGATGAAAATTGAATTAAGGCAAAGGCAAAGATGTGGATTAATTCCAATTGGATTACGGCTTGAAGATCTTAGTTACAATCAATTAATAAAAATTGTAGAAGCTTCTATATTCGATACACTCTTTATGCTCCCCATAGATTTAGTCCTGATGGAATCAAATATTGCACAATTAATTACTGAAGCAGTTAAATCACTATCCAGAATTCTTAAGAAAGAAGAATTTTCAATATTCAATAAAAGACAAACTCAAAAAATCATTAATAGAGTAACAAAGTTTTTAGCTGAATCTACAAAAACTGATAACTTTAAAAATAACTGATTATTCTTGCGACTCATTTTATTAGATAAAATACAAACAGCACATAAATAAAATTGGGGATTTAATATGGATGCACTATTATTAGCCCGATTACAATTTGCATTAACTATTGGGTTCCATTTTATATTTCCTCCTTTGAGTATTGGTCTTGCTTGGCTTCTTGTAATTATTGAAGCACTTGGCTGGAAAAGAAATGATGAGTCGTATGTAAAGCTCGGAAATTTTTTCGGGAAAATACTTGGATTGATTTTCGCTATGGGTGTTGCTACTGGAGTTGTAATGGAATTTCAATTTGGAACAAATTGGGCAGAATATTCAAAATTTGTGGGTGATATTTTTGGAGCTCCTCTTGCTGCAGAAGGCATTTTTGCTTTTTTTCTCGAATCAACTTTTTTAGGATTATATATTTTTGGAAGAAACCGTGTTTCAAAAGGTGTTCACTGGTTTTCAATCTTAATGGTTGCAGTTGGTGCAACAATTTCAGCATTCTGGATTCTTGTTGCAAATTCATGGCAACAAACTCCAGCTGGTTATATAATTAGAAATGGAAGAGCTGAGCTTACAGATTTTTGGGCAGCTGTATTTAATCCATCAACTCTTCCTCGCTTTTTTCATACTTTTGATGCATCATTAATCTCGGGTGCATTTTTAATGATTGGAATTTCTGCATATTTGATATTGAATGGCAAAGAAACAGAAACTGCAAAGAAGTCAATGAAATTAGCTTTGATTTTTGGTCTCATTGTCTCTCTCCTGGAAGTATTTCCATTTGGACATGAACATGGAAGACAAGTAGCAAGAACTCAACCAGAAAAGTTTGCTGCCATTCAAGGTTTGTATACAACACAAAGTGGAGCACCTTTAGCTATTTTTGCTGTACCTGTAGAACATCCACCCGAACTAAAAGCACCTATAGAAATTCCAGGTTTGTTAAGCTGGTTAGCATTTGGAGATATAAATGCTGAAATAAAGGGTATTAATGAATTCCCCAAAGATGAAATTCCACCATTGTTTCTAACATTTGTTTCTTATCATAATATGGTATTACTCGGAATGTATTTCATTTTTATTACTGCTTTAGGAACATATTTCTTATGGAAGAAAAAATTATGGGATAAAAAGAAACTTCTCAAAATTTATATTTGGTCTATTCCACTCCCTGTAATTGCATGCCAGCTTGGATGGATTGCAGCAGAAGTTGGTAGACAACCATGGATTGTTTATAAATTACTTAAAACAAGTGAAGCTGCTTCAATTACTGTGAGTGCTGGTGAAATTTTGTTCTCAATTATTCTTTTTGGAATAATCTATTTACTTCTTTTTGCCCTTTTCTTATTTGTACTTATTAGAAAAATTAAACATGGACCAGAACCAATTAATCCAAAGGAGGCAACTATATGATAGACCTCAACACAATCTGGTTTATTTTAATCAGTATATTAATAATTGGTTATTCTATTCTTGATGGATTCGATTTGGGTGTTGGAATAATCCATTTATTTACAAAAGACGAAAACGAAAAAAGAATAAACATAAATGCCATTGGACCTGTATGGGATGGAAATGAAGTATGGCTTATAACAGCAGGCGGAGCCCTATTTGCAGCTTTTCCAGTAGTTTATGCAACTGTATTCAGTTCATTCTATCTTGCATTAATGATTTTACTTACAGCACTTATACTTCGTGCCGTTTCATTTGAATTCAGAGGGAAAATAATTTCGGATACTTATAAAAAAATCTGGGATAATGCTTTTGGAATCGGAAGTTTATTAATTGCTGTTTTATTAAGTGTTGCTTATGGAAATATTCTTAAAGGAATTCCTATTAATGAATACGGAATTTATTCTGGCACATTTTTAAGTCTACTTAATCCATATGCATTAATTATTGGATTGACAGGAGTATCGCTATTTATAATGCATGGTGCAATTTATATGACAATGAAAACTGAAGGCAAACAACTTCAAAGAATGATTAAATGGGCAACAGGTGGCTGGATGACATTTATTGTTCTTTATATCATTGCAACATTTTTTACATTTTTCTATTCAAGTTATTTATTTGAAGGAATGAACAAAAACTATTTATTCTGGATATTGTTTTTGCTTCTTCTTGTATCATTATTCTATATTCCCTTTGGATTAAAAAGTCAAAAATATTTTCTAACTTTTTTAGCATCTTCACTTACTATAGCTTCAGCATTCGGTATTAGTGCAGTGAGTTTATATCCTCGCTTAGTGCCATCAAGTATTGATTTGAACTTTAGTTTAACAGCTTATAACGCCTCTTCTTCACAATATACATTGAACACAATGTTAATTATAGCATTAATTGGAATGCCAATAGTTATTGCGTATACAATATTTATTTATAGAGTTTTTAAAGGCAAAGTTATTATATCAAAAGACAGTTACTAAAACTTTGTGCCCGAATTAAATAATATTCGGGCACATTACTTTTATAAAAAATTATCACTTCAGTAATCATCGTAATATAAATGAGGGGAAAATTAGTCTATTCAATTGTATCATTAATTCTTCTTCTGAGCACAATAAAAATATTTTCACAAGAAATAATTTATTGCAAAGCGGTAACCGAAAACGGTGAGCCGATAGGAATTATTTCAAACAGAAAAATAGATGTGAATAGCAAAATCTATATTTTGATTAAAATCAACGAGCTATTAATTACCGAAAACATCAATCTTTTAATAGAAAAAATTAACAAAAACAATAAGCAAAATATTTTTTCTGCATCTATAAAATTCAATAACCAAAAAAACTGGGCAGCTTATGAATACAGCTTTAAGCAGGAAGGAATATATTCTATAAGTCTTGTAAATAATAAAGAGGAAAAAATTTCTACTAATTTTCTGCTGGTCGAAAATTCTCAAAATAATTTCATTGGCATAAATAATTCTGAAATATTTCCAAACTCAAAAATAATATTTTGTGAAAAGGTTATTGGAAATAAGCCTGTCAATATCATTGAAAAAATTTCACTTCATAAAAGTAGAGAAGTAATTATCTATTTTATTAATAATCGCCCATTTAACACAGATATAATTCAAGTAAGAATTTGGAAAAAGAAAAATATAAATTCACCGTATGAAGATTTTGTTGATTCAAAAAAATTCAAAATTGAACCAGAATGGTATGATACTTATTTCAAATATCAATTTAACTCCGAAGGTTATTACAGATTAGATATATTTAACGATAAAGAATTATTATTAAAAAGAGCTTATATTAATGTTGAAAAATAATCATAAGAGGTATAAATGAAAGGAATTGTTCTTGCAGGTGGTTCAGGTACAAGAATGTATCCTATTTCAAAAGTTTATAGCAAGCAGTTAACATTAATTTATGATAAGCCATTAATTTATTATCCAATGTCTGTGTTAATGCTTGGAGGAATAAGAGAAATATTAATTATATCAAATTCAGAGACAATACCATTATATCAAAAATTGTTTGAAGATGGTTCACATCTTGGATTAAAAATAGATTATGAAATTCAAGCAGCACCAAATGGAATTGCAGAATCTTTTATTATTGGAGAAAAATTTATTGGACAAGATTCAGTCACTCTAATTTTAGGCGACAATATTTTTTACGGCAAACTTGATTTCTTTTATAAAGCATTAAGAAATAATAAAAAAGGTGCAACTATCTTTGCATATCAAGTAAATGACCCTCAACGTTATGGAATAATTGAATTTGACTCAACAGGAAAAGCTATAAGTATTGAAGAAAAACCAAAACAGCCTAAATCTAATTTTGCTGTTCCAGGTCTATATGTTTATGATAATAAAGTAGTAGACATAGCTAAAAATTTAAAACCCTCAGCAAGAGGTGAACTTGAAATTACAGATGTAAATAGAACTTATCTTGAATTAGGTGAACTTCATGTTGAAAGAATTGGAAGAGGAGTAGCCTGGCTTGACACAGGTACTCCTGAATCTTTATTAAAAGCTTCTCAGTTTTTCGGAGTTATTGAAGACAGACAGGGATTGAAAGTCGCTTGTCTTGAAGAAATAGCATATCAAAAAGGATTCATTACAAAAGCACAGCTCGAAAATGTAATAGCAAATATTCCAAAATCTCTATACAGAGATTATCTTGAAAAAATTTTGGATGAATAATTTTTAAGAACAATCATCTTTTTCTTTGATATTTACCAATAAGTTGAGCTTGAGCCAAAATGTGTCCTTGCATTGCATCGAGCAGCTGCCTTTTTGTTGCACCTTCTTTTAATGATAATATATTATCAAGAGCATAAAGCTTAAAAAAATATCTATGGACACCTGAAGGTGGGCAGGGACCTCCATAACCTTTTTTATTCCAGTCATTCAAACCTTCAAGTGTTCCTTTTGGCAATAATTTTTTATTTGAAGCAGCTTCTTTTAATTCTTTTGTTTCTGGTGGAATGTTATAAACAATCCAGTGAACCCAATCTCCAACTGGTGCATCCGGGTCATCATTTATCAAAGCAAGCGATTTTGTTCCATCTGGAATTTCGCTCCAACTCAGTGGAGGTGAAATATTTTCTCCATCGCATGTATATTTTGATGGAATCATCTCCCCATCTTTAAATGCAGATGAAGTAATTTGTAATTTCATTTTACTCTCCTCGCTAATAAATAGTATTAAAACAAAAAACACTATTAGTTTTGTTTTCATACTATCAAACTCAATCATTTACAATTGTCATTTTGCTTTTAGTAAAAAATTTTGGGAATCTGCGAATTACACATTGCCCTATCATCTCTGCAATTTCTTCAGTCTTAAGGTAATTTGTATTAATTACTACATGATACAATAGTGGGTCTTCAATATCTTTATGAAAATATTTCCAGATATAATTTTTACGAGCCTCATCTTCACCTTTAATAAAATCGGCTGCAGTTTTATAATCAATGTTATAAAGTCTGCATGCATTTTCAATTCTATAATTTAATGGTGCAACTAGACGAATATGAAAAGTATTGGGTCTTTTAGCCGTAATTATATTCGCTCCTCTGCCAACAATAATTACATTGCCATAGTCAGCAAGCTTTAAGATGGTCTGTGATATTTTATGAAGCAACAAAAGTTTGTTTGGATTAATACCAAGTATTTCTCCAAACCAAGTTTCAATCTTTGGGGGCTTTTCTTCATCAAGATACTTTCTAAAGTGTTCAGGCAGATTATGGTCTGCCATAATTTTTTCAATTAATTCTCTATCAAAATAAGTCCAATCATCATATCCTTCAATTGCCCTGCTGTTAAAATATTCTGTTAATTTTTCACAAATTGCTACTGCCCCAATTCCAGTTTGTCGCGATAAAGTTATTGTTGGTCCGGGATTTAATTTTCTCTTCTGTGCTTTTGCTTCCTCAGATGCTTCATAATGTTTCTCGATATAGACGCGGGCTTTTTCGTAAGCACTCAAGACTTTCATATTCACCTCCAATAAATTTGAGTAATGGAGGAAAGGAATATTCTAACTGTAATAAGGTTTCTATATAAATGTAACAAAAAGAAATTTTAATGTGAATGAAAATTTCCCCCTCATCAAAATATTTTATATTAAATAAGAGAGGGGGTCTTATAAATTATTTAAATTCTGAAGGATGATATTTGTGAAAATCTGTTACCGACTGAAAAGCTTTTGCAAGTGAAATTAATTTTGCCTCATCAAATAGATTACCTATAAATGTGAAACTTGTAGGAGTTCCATTTTTCGAAAAGCCATTTGGTACTACAACACATGGATGACCTGTTAAATTAGTGGTTAACAAATTATTTCCTTTCCATGAAGGTGATATGTAAACATCAACTTTATCAAATATTTTCTTCATTTCCTGAATTAACATGTAACGAATTCTATTTGCATTTATATATTCTACAGCAGGAATAAATCTTGCTGCACGAAATACATTAGGCCATGCATTTTTAATTTGCCTTTTTAATAAATCATCTTGATTGGAGCGAGTAAGTTCATCAAAAGCTGCAGCAGCTTCTGCTGAAAGAATAAAAGCTAAATCTTCAGTTGAAATGTATGGAAGTTCAATCGGTATTAACTCTACACCAAGTTCTTTAAGCTTTCTTAGTGCAAGAGAATCATTTTTATGAAATGGATAATCACTATCAAAATCACTTTTTAAATATCCTATTTTCAGTTTTTTCAAATTAATTTCTGGTTTATAGTTGAATGATGCATCATAAAGAGTCTGGTCAATTCCATCGCTTCCTCTAATTGCATCAAATACAATTGCAAGGTCTTCTGCATATCTGCAAATAACTCCAATTTTATCCATAGACCAGCTTAATGCCATTGCACCTGTTCGACTTACTCTTCCATAAGTTGGCCGTAAACCTGTAACACCACAAACAGTAGATGGTGATACAATAGAGCCCCATGTCTCTGTACCAATTGCAAAAGGAATTAATCCTGCTGAAACAGAAGCAGCAGAGCCTGCCGACGAACCACTTGAACCTTTTGTTGTGTCCCATGGATTGCGAGTTGTTCCGCCAAACCATACATCTCCCCATGCTAAAGCTCCCATTGAAAGCTTAGCGACAAGAACTGCACCTGCGTTATGTAATTTTTTTATTACTGTTGCATCTTCATCTATGATTTGATTTTGATAAGGTTCTGCACCCCATGTTGTTGGATATTTTTTTGTTGTAAGTAAATCCTTGACACCATATGGAATACCATGCAATAACCCTCTGTATTTCCCTTTCGCAATTTCTTCATCAGCTTTCTTTGCCTCTTCAAGAGCTCTTTCTTCAGTAAGGTTGACAACACTGTAAAGTTTTGGACCATATTTTTTTAACCTTTCTAGAAAGAATTTTGTAAGCTGTGTTGAAGTAATTTTTCTTGTTTTTATTAAATATGCAAGTTCACCAATTGAATAAAATGCAAGGTCATCAAAATTTTCTGGAAGTTTTGCATAACTATAATCACTGTAATGAATAGGTTTTTGGTTATTGTCAATTTTAACTCCAACAGGAATTGGATTAAAAAGAATTGCTGGCGGTATGCTGTTATCAATCTTAATTTTTCTAATATTCATATAATTGTTTAACTGTTCATTTAATGCATCAAGCATTGAATCTCTTTCTGCTTCTGTAAATTCTAGACCAAGTATTTTCTCAGCATTAGCTACATTCTCTTTTGTAATTTTTTCCTGTGCAATTACATTACACTTAAGAAATAATAAAAGAAACAAAGTTATAACGATTCTTTTCATATTAAATTTCTCCGCTATAAAAAATTATAATAAAACTACTTTTAATACTTTGATTGAATTTTTCCTCAACTGAAATTTTACTGAATTTTTTTCAACTAAAATTTCTTTTACATTTTCTTCCAAAAAGTTTGATTCATAAACTTTAGATGGAGTAAAAGGTAATGTTAAGTTACATTCAGAATCTTTACCTGATGACTCATAGATTGTTAAAATTAATTCTCGTGGATTTTCTTCAGCATTTTTAATAGAAGTCAGAATTGCATTTCCGGGCATAACTTGAATGAAAGAATGCTCAACTGGTAAACTGCCTTCATGTATATCTTCAATGATATAAAGAAGAGGATAATTAAATTCGTAACCTTTATGAACTGTTTCACTTTCTTCTACTCTCTTTTGATGAGGATAAATTGAATATTCAAAAGAATGATTTCCTCTGTCAGCAGTTGGGTCGGGCCACTTTGGAGATCGAAGCAGCGATAATCTCATAACATTTCCTTTAGTATCATAACCATATTTTGATTTATTCAGTAATGCTATTCCAAAATTTTCGTCAGATAAATCTGCCCATTTCTGAGCATTTACTTCCCACTTGCCTTTGTCAAATTGAGATTTCAGTGTAGTCGAGCGCTTTATCATTCCAAATGGAATTTCATAAGTTGCTAAAGTATCATAAACATTTAACGGGAAAGATACTTTTAGCATTGTTTTATCTTCCCACCATTCTACATCTGTTTTAAAATCAATCCTATCTATTCCATTATATAAAATTATATCCTGCACAAAGAATGAATTTGGAAAATCTTCTGTAGGAAATTCTTTTACCACACCAGGTTTCAAATAATCTCGATAGCATCTTAAAATTTTTCTTACTGGACCATCTTCCATTAATTCTGTTCTGCGAAATTTTGATGGGTATTCAACACCTGTCAAACCAATATTCCATGCATCCCATGCCGAAGGTTTATCTTCCAGCAATTGAAGTTTGTTTGCTTCTCCAGAAATTAATTCCTTATTGAATCTTTTATCAAAAATGTTGCTAATCCATCCAGTCTGAGGATTAATTTTTACCTTGAAGAAATTATTTTCAATTTCATAAACATTTTTTTCTGGCAAGTATGATTTAAAGTTATTTTCATTTTTTTCTGTGCGAATAATGTAAGTTTTATAACCAAGTGCAGGAACATTTCTTGCAATAAAAATTACTTCTCTTCTAAGGTCATCTTTTTGAATAACTTGCGAAGAAATTTCATTCCCCTCAGTATCAAAAATTTTATAATGATTTTTATCACCTAATTCGAGTTCAATCTTTACTACATCATCACGCTGCCATAATAATGAATTGAACACAATTAAAGCTTTACCATCTTTTATTGAAGAAGTGTTTACTTTTTTTGCAATATTTTTTAATGATTTAATGAGTGCAAAATTTCCAAGTTCAAAAGATTTTCTGTAATCCAGTTCGGCATCAATATAAATTTCTCTAATTCCAGAACCTGGGAGTATATCATGAAACTGATTAAACAAAACATTTTTCCATGCTTCATTAATCAAACTATGAAAATCATTATCGCCAATAATTGTTGATATTGCAGAAAATTTTTCTGCATTTGTTAAAAGCACTTCACTTTCACGATTCCACTTTTTAATATTTGATTGTGTTGTTGCCGTTCCTCTGTGATATTCAAGATAAAGTTCATCATTCCAGACAGGAAGCTTTCTTAAATCTTGTTTGCGAATCCAATCTATATAACTTTGTGCATTATTAAATTCAATTTGAGGATAGATAAATAAATTTTTTAACTGGTCAATTCTTGCCATCATTTCAAGCGAAGGACCGCCGCCATGATCTCCTACTCCAAATAGAATCAGAAGTTTTGTCAATCCTGTATTTGCTTCAAATTGTCTTAACCAATCAACAAGTTGAAATGGATTATCAATAGTGTTCACATAATTGAATGGGAAGTAAGTTAAAATTTTAGAACCATCCGGAGATTGCCACCAGAATAGCCGATATGGAAAAACATTTGTATCGTTCCAGCCAAGTTTTTGAGTAATAAATGCATCAAGACCTCCAAGCAGCATTAATTGTGGTAAATTCCAGTTATAACCAAATGAATCAGGATTCCATCCAATTCGAGCATTAATTCCAAAATTATCCTTAAAGAATTTTTGACCAAATAATAATTGACGCGCCCATGAATCACCCCCCGGTAAATTACAATCAGGTTCTACCCACATACCTCCAGATATTTCCCATCTTCCAGAATTAACATAATTTTTGATTTGATTGAACAAATCTGGATAATCTTTTTTCATCCATTCATACAATGCTGCTTGACTTTGCGTATAAGTAAAATCAGAACGTGCATTGAACATGTTTATTACTGCTGAAAAAGTTCTCTTTGCTACTTCTTCAGTTTCTTTTTTTCTCCACAACCATGCAGCATCAATATGTGCATTTGAAGTAAATTGAAGTGTATATCTTTTAACAAATTCTTGTATTGGTTTTAATTTTTTTAATGCTTGATTGACTGAAGAGACAAAATTTGTTGTATCGCCATATTCCAATCCATCGACTTTAATTTCAAATGCAATTTGCTGAAGTAGATTATTTAACTTTTGCTTTTCTTTTTTATCAGCTTTTGACAAATCAATCTTTGGGTCTACTTTAACTCTTTCATTTGTTTGATAAGTATCAAAGCTTAAGAATTTTTGTGCAACTTTAAAGCTAAGAGAAAGATTTTGAATTAATTTTTGTAAAGAAGTTTGTTTTTCAAAACTCAACTTTGCATTAATTAATCTAAGTGGTCCGCCTGTATTGATTGCTTTAATTAGAACGACAATTTTTTCTCCGGGAAGTGTTTTACCTGTTAAATCAATACCTGCATCCCATATAAATTTTCCTTTATATTCACCACTAATCCAGATAAAACTATAATCATCAACTGTTGCAAAAAATTTCAAGCTATCTTTAACCTGAGTCCCTGCAATGTAAGATGGGATTTCAATAACTTTTCTAAACCAGCATGAATCGAGCTGGAGACGTTCATTGAGTGTTGCTGATTTCCAATCTGAATCATTAAATTCAATTTTTGATAATTCATCAGGAGAAAAAGTAAAATTGGTTGAATATTTCCAGTCATTAAATCTACTCTCGGCAATTAAATCTAATTTTTCTATTAGTTTATCAACATTACTTTGTGCAAGCAAGGAAGAATAAATTAAAAAGAATAAAAAAAATCTTTTCATGATGTTCTCCAGAAAATATTTAAAAATATGTCACGCCAAGACACAAAACTGCAATTTAAATTTGCAGCTTTGCACCTTAGCGTGAATTTCTACTCAATAATTCTTATTTAGAAAATTTTTTATAAAGCAGCCAGGTAAAAAATATAGAGATTGCAAGAATGATTGCAGGAAAAATTACTCCTAAAATTGGGCTGCCAATTCTCTGAGATTGTTCAATCAATAAAATCATTTTTCACCTTTCTTTGAGTGTTTGTTGTGAGAATACCAGGCTAAAATAAGTCCAAGAAAAGAAGCCACATAGGCAATTGACATTCCAATTACCATAGCCAATCCTTTATCCATTTAATTCCTCCCAGCGTGCTTGACGCTCTAATTTTTCAAGATATTCATGTTGTTTCTTTTCATATTCACTTGAAATAACCTTAAGCTTCGGGTCAATAATCCAGTGCATAAGCCATACTAAAAAAATTCCTACAGCTAAAGTTATAAATCCCCATAAGTTCAACAGAAAAGTTCCTACTGTGCCAACCATTAAAAGTATATAACAGATTGGTGATAAAATTACAGCAAACCAATCTTCCTTATGCCATTCATCTGCTTCCCATGGCGTCCAGGTTCTTCTTATAAAACTCATTTATTACCTCCATTATTATTTACAACATGAGCCAATAGACCAAGTTTTTGAGCTTCTCTTTTTACTGGTCCCCACCAACCTATTGGTCTTGCCTGAACATAATATTTTACAAGATGTTCCATTGGTTCAGGTTTAGTCAATAGAGTAACTGGAATAAAAATGACAGCCCCAAGCAACATTAAAAGCCAGAATTGTTGATAATCAGCTAACTGAGGAATAACACCCCAGTGAGGTAATATCCAAACTACAAGCCAGCTAAGTCCAAGATTAGCAATCCAAGCAGATAAATATCCCCATGCATTAAAGCGCCACCATACAACCTGCAAAATATTGGGCAGCCAAATTCCCGCCGCCATCAGCCATAAAGCAAAAATTAACCATGAAGTTATATCTTCCATCATTAATCCATAGAAAAATGAACCAAGTAATAAAATTAATGTTGCTAATCTGCCAACCCAAACAAGTTCTTTTTCAGATGCAGTTGGTTTGAAATAATGCAAATAAAGGTCGCGTGTAAAATACATTGCACCTAAATTTAAGTGTGATGCTATAGTAGAAACGTGAATTGCAATTAAAGCAGCAAAGAAAAATCCAATTAATCCTGTAGGCAGATACTCAAATCCTAATCTAAGCCAGCCCAATTCATATTCTGATTGAGAAGAGATATTGGGAAACATAACAAAAAAAGCTAAAATTGCAGCAGCCCAGATTGCATTACGTGTTAAGACAAGAGCTGTTCCCCACCAGATGCTGTAACTTGCATCTCTTACAGATTTTGCACTTTGAATTCTCTGAGCTTCTACGTACCAATCTATGCTGGTTCCCATTCCAAATCCGCCAAGAATTGCAATTACCATCATTGTAACAAACCAGGCAACTGGAAAATCTCCTTCAAACCAGCCTGTAAATGCAAATGGATTTAATCGCCATGATTGACCCATAGCAATTAATTTGTTCTGAATTTGAATGGGTCCGCCCGCAGCAATTATTCCCCAGATAGATACAAGTAAAATCATTAAGAAAGCAATTATTCCCTGTTGAAAATCTGCCATTATAACACCCCAATAACCAGCTGCGAGAACATAAATTGCACATAAAGAAGAAAATACAACAAGACCAATCCATAAATCCCAGCCAAAGAGATAATTACAAATTTTTCCCATTGCAATACCAACCCATCCGAGAATAAACATATTCATGAAAACCTGCCAGCCAGAAATCCACCCTCTTAACATTTCTGCTCCAAGTCCATGAAATCTGATTGTGTTCCATTCGGCTTGAGTGTAAGCAAGAGAACGTCTGAATATTCTTGTTGAAACAAAAGCACTTATAGCACACCATGCAGAAAAGAAAGTATACCATAGTCCTGCAACACCATACTTGTAAATAACTCCTGTAACCCAGATAGGTGTATCAGTCGCTGTGTGGGTAGCATATACAGATGAAGCTGGTAACCACCAGGGCAATCCTCGTCCAGCAAGAAAAAAATCTGCTTCTGAACGTTTCCCCAACCGATAAAATGCTACTCCAAGACTAATTGTTACCAGCAGAAATGCTACTACCCAGAACCAATCAAGGAATTGAAAAGTTACCATATGTTCTCCTGAAAAATTGATAGAAATTTTTATGTTGATATGAAATTATGGAGAGCAAATTTTGAAATCAATAAAAAAATTTGAATGTGATTAGAATTTATCTTGCTTTTTGTAATGTCAAATAAACTGATGTGCCTTCATTAATTTTACTTTCTATCCAGAGATTCCCCCCATTTTGTTCAATATGTTCCTTGCATAATACTAAACCCAAACCGGTTCCTTTTTCTCCTGCTGTTCCTACTTTTGTAAATTTTGTATCAAGTAAAAATATTTTTTCTATCTCATCTTCACTCATTCCAATGCCATTGTCTTTAATACAAACTTTTACTTCATTTTCGTTTTCTTTTGCAGAAATAATTATCTCCCCTTTCGTATATGAAAATTTAATTGCATTCGAAATTAAGTTTAATAGAACAGAATCAATAGAAGTTTTATCGGCATATACATTAATTCTTTCTGCATCAATAATAAACTCAATTTCTTTTTGATGCGCATTCGATTCAAGTAATGAGACAACACTTTTTATGCTTTCATATAAATTAAAAATCTCGAGTTTATATTCCATTCTGTTTGTTTGTATACGTGACCACTCCAATAAATTTTCAATCAAATTATATAAAGTTATTGAAGAATTCTTTATTTGAATCAACATATCATCTAATTCTTCAGACGATAATTCATTTCTGTTATTATATAAAAATTCCGAGATAGATGAGATTGAATGTATTGGATTTCTTAAATCGTGAGATATTATTGAAAAGAATTTGTCTTTTGTCTTATTTGCTTTTTCAAGTTCATCTGCATATTTCTTTAATTCATCTGTTCTTGATTTTACCATTTCTTCCAATTTCTGAGTTAATTTTTCCTGCTTGCTTACGCGCCATTTCACATATAAAAATATTAACGACAGAAGTACAACAGGTGATAAAATCTTAAATCCTAAAGTTTGATAAAAATAAGGAGGAATAACAATTTTAACTGATGATTCCTGATTATTCCATTCATATTTATAATTCGAAACTTTGACACGAAATTTATATTCACCCGGTTCTAAATTGTAATAATAAACTATTCTTCTGTTCCTAACTTCATGCCATTCTTTTTCATATCCTTCCAGAATATATTTCACTTTTAGCTTAAAAGGCTGAATGTAAGAAGCAACAATATAATCAAACCTTAGTATGTTTGTCCCTGAAGGAGCTTTAACTTCTGAAGAAACTTCCACCGGTTCAAAATTACACAAGATTCTTGTTACATAAACAGGCGGAAAGTAATTACTCGCTTTCAATTTTTTTGGATTAACAAATGTAATTCCATCTATAGTAGCAAACCAGAAATTTCCTTTAGAATCTTTTAATACTGTTCCCTGAAAACCACCATTGCATTCAGAATTTTTAAGTCCATCATTTTTATTAAATATTTCCGTGTTAATCTCAGTAATTTTTCCTGAAATAAATTTTTCAAACTCATATTTCGAAACTCGAAATATTCCATTATTAAAACCGCACCAGAAATTTCCTTCGTCATCTTCAAGTATGGTTTGTACTTCATTTGTTGGCAAGCCGTCTTTTTTAGTAATCTTATAAAATTTATTCCCGTCAAAACGCAATATTCCACTTCCGCTTGTAGTAACCCAAACAATTCCTCTTGAATCGAGATGAATAAAATAAATTATATCGCTGGGCATTCCATTTTCTTCATTGAAGTATTGATAATTTATTCCATCAAATATTGCTAAGCCCTGTCCAATTGTTCCTAAGAACAAATTTCCTTTTTTATCTTCTGCAATGAATCTTATTCTTAATGTCGAAGATTTTTCGTCATTGCTTAAATTAATAAGTTCACCTGATTTTAAATGATATAATCCGCCATTTCCGCTTCCAATCAAAAGTCTATTTTTCGAATCAACAAATAATGCTGAAATAGAAAAATTACAATTTTTGATTTTCGTTAGAATTCCATTCTTAAATAAATACAAGCCTGCTCTTGTCCCTATCCATATAGAGTCATTTTGTGCTACAATTGTTTGAATATTTGAATTCTCTTCTTTTCTTAAAAAGTAATTTTTTACTTCTCTACCTTTTATTATGGATAAATAATTATTATTCGACGCAATCCATATTCCTTCTTTGTTTTGAGTAACTGCTCTAATAAATTTTTCCTTCAAACCTTCTTCCAGAGAAAAAGTTGTAAAATTACCATCTCTCATTCGGTAAATTCCATTGTTATAACTTCCTATCCATAAATTATCTTCTCTATCAATAAATAAATCAAGAAGCAAATTCATTTCTAAGTTTTTATCGAGTGAATAAAATTCAGTTCTGGAATCAATAACTCTGCATAAACCTTTTTGAGTTGCGAGATACAAAATCCCTTTATCATCAAGAATATCCATTATCTGAATATTCAATAGGTTCTCTTTAATAGGAAACCCTTCTACTTTATTGTTAACTATCAAATCTAATCCTTTATCTGTTCCAACTAATAATTTTTCATTTTTCAAAAAGAGCGAGCGGACATAATTACTTAGCAAACCTTTTTTTGTATCGATTACCGAAACTTTATAATTATCTTTTTCAGCTGTATCGATAATTACCACACCAGAGCTTGCAGTGGCTAAATAAATTTTACCATTTCTATCCCCAATTATTTTATAGATGGTTTCACTATTCAAGAATTTTTCTTTTGTAAACTTCTTTATCTTTCCATTTTCAATGATGCTCAATCCTTCAGAAGTTCCAACCCAGATTCGTCCGCTCTCATCTTCATACAAAGAACGAATAATATTACTTATCAATCCATCTTTTGTTGTATATAATCTTGACTGTTTTTGAGAATATTTTAATAATCCATCAAAAGTACCAACCCACAAATTTCCTGCATTATCTTCCATTAAAGTTACTACTAATGAAGATTTCATTTCAGGAACAACATCTGGATTGTATACAATAAATCTAAACCCATCAAATTTTACAAATCCTTCTTCTGTCCCAAACCAAATATATCCATCTCTTGTTTGAATTATGCTGTAAGCTGAATTTTGAGGCAAGCCTTGTTCTGTTGTCCAATTATTCAGTACATGCTGCGTTAAATATTTTTCAGGATTTAAAACCTGCCCATAAAAAATTTGATAGGAAATAAAGAAGATTAAAAACCAATATTGTTTGAATATTTTCAAAATAATTAGCCCTTATAATTCAAAAGCTACTATATTCCAAAATTATTATCGAAATAAAAATAATAATGTTTAGTTTATATAAAAATAATTTTAAAGTAATTTTGTTTTGTTTAATTGGGGTTTTTATGGAAATTAAAAAATATAAGCACATAATTTGGGATTGGAATGGAACAATTTTTAATGATGTTGAACTTGGAATTGAAATAATTAATAAACTTTTATCTGAGCGTGGGTTAAAAACAATTACCATTGATGAATATCGAAATTTTTTCACAATTCCAGTTAAAGATTATTACATAAAACTTGGTTTCGACTTTGAAAAAGAAAGTTTTGAAATCATTGGCAGATTATGGATTGAAGAATACGAAAAAAGAAAATATGAATGTTTACTTTATGATGGAATTATTGAAATTCTTGAAAAAATTAACGGAATAGGGATAGAACAATCAATTCTTTCTGCTTATTCCCTGCACACACTCGAAGAAATGATAAATTATTTTAACCTGAGAAAATATTTCAAATATATTGTTGGATTGGATAATATATATGCAGCAAGCAAATTACATCTTGGAATTGATTTAATGAAAAAACTCGGAAACGGAAAAGGCGAAACTTTATTAATAGGAGATACACTACATGATTATGAAGTTGCATCTGAAATTGGAGCTGACTGTATTCTGGTTGCTAATGGTCATCAAAGCAAAAATATACTTTTGGTGAGCGGGACGAAAGTCATAGACAATATTTTAGAATTGTTGTAATTGATGATTGTAAGTTGCAGGTTAAAGATTCTATAATTTATTTAATTTACTAACAATAAATTAGTCTTTAATCTACAAATTATTCAATTTCTTTTATTTCAAGTAAACTCATCGGGTCAATTCTTTTATTATACCATTTTACTCCTAAATGAAGATGCGGACCTGTTGAGCGACCAGTAGAACCTGCAAGACCTATCACTTCTCCCTTTTTAACTTTGTCACCGTTTTTAACAAATACTTTGCTTAGATGAAGATAAATACTGCTTAATCCCTGCCCATGATTAAGCAATACAAAATTTCCATTGAAATAAAAATTTTCTTCTGCCAATTGAACTATGCCATCAGATATTGCATAAATTGAATCACCTTCATTTGCTGCAAAGTCAACTCCATTGTGAATGTTCGCTAATTTTCTGTTTAAAATTCTTTGGCTTCCAAATACTCCCGTAATTTTTATAGTATCAACAGGATATACAAATCCCGAAGAAAACATTGCGGATTTAAGTATTCCAATTTTTGAATAAGCATCTTTAATTATCTTTGCTTCTTTTTCAATTCTTGATAACTCCTTTTTAGGGGGGGTCACATATTTTTTTTGCACTGTTAATTTTTGCACTTCGTATAATCTTTTTTCAATGTCATATTCATACTTAGATATTTCCCCATTTTTCAATTCTACTTTTAAAATGAATTTACCTTTTGCATCTCTATCAAAACCAAATACAAAAATCCCTTTTTTATCAACTGTTAATTTTTTGTTGTTAAGCCATGCTGCTTTAACATTTTCTCCTTTGCCAATTATTATTCCTCCAGCTTGTGGTTCTCCATAAAATTTTATTTCCTGTGAATAAATTCTTGATGAAAAAATTAAAAGAAAAATTATATACTTCTTAATTAAAGAATTCATCTATTGCCTTTCATTATTATTTTAGGTGATAATGTTATTTTTACAAATGTATAAAAACTTTTATGTAATTTCGCAAAAAAAATATGGGCATATGATTAAAAAAATTTTTCTGTTCATTCTGATAACTTCAATTATAATTTTTTCTCAGGAAATTAAACGAGAATATTATAAAAATGGCAAATTGAAATCGGAAGGAACTTATGTTAATGGAGTTAGACACGGAATTTATAGAGAATATTATGAAAACGGGAAACTCTGGAAAGAATGGAACTTTGTTAATGGTAAAGAAGAAGGCATTTCAACCTGGTATTTTGAAGACGGCACAAAAAGTATGGAATGGCATTATCACAATGGAAAACTTGAAGGCACATCAAAATGGTATTATGAAACTGGAGAACTTTGGGCGGAACCAAATTATGTAAACGATGTTCAGGAAGGTTTCAGCAAAACTTATTACAAAAGTGGAGCACTTCAGGCAATCTGGAATTATCACAATGGGAAATTAAATGGTGTCTCAAAAATATTTTATGAAAATGGTCAAGTTGAAGTAGAAAGAAATTATGTTGATGATAAATTAGAAGGAATAAGCAGAGTTTATTATGAATTTGGCGGCATTGCACTCGAAGCAAATTTTAAGAATGATCGACTTGATGGCAACTCATATTTTTATTATCCAGATGGCTCAATAAAAGTAATTGATACTTATTCAAATGGACAAATTGTAAAACGTATTAGATACGATATTGGCGGAAAGTTCGATAAAATAGAAGAGAGTTTCAGCGAATATTATGATGAAGGAACTATAAAGGCAGAACTCAACTTCAAAGAAGGCAAAAAGCATGGTATAATAATTAATTATTATAAAAGCGGATTTGTTCAATCTATACTTAATTATTATGAAGATAAATTAGAAGGTGAATGCAAATTTTTTTATGATGGAGGTGTATTATCAGAAATTACTTTTTATAAAAATGGGCTGAAAAATGGTTTATCAATTAAGTTCAATAATAAAGGAATTAAAATTTCCGAAGATTTCTATTCAGATGATTTGCTCGAAGGAAAATCCAAAACTTTTTATGAAACAGGTGAACTTAAATGCGAAAGAAATTTCAAAAACGGGAAATTAGACGGTGTTGTTATCTCATATTATAAAGATGGAAAAATAAAAGCAGAAGAAAATTATCGTAACGGTTTAAAGGAAGGAATTTCAAGATGGTATTATCAAAATGGTAATATTTCCGACTTTATGATTTTCAAAAATAATTTACTTAATGGCAAATGTTATTCATACAATGAAGATGGAATTGTTATCAAAGAGTTAAATTATAAAGACGGAGAAATTGCAGAATGATTCGGTTTAAAAATTCTGTAAAAATAAAAAGCTATTTTTAATAAAGTTTATTATCTTTAATAAAAAGATTAAATAATTCATGGAGGGAGCATATTAATGTCTCTTTTCTCATCTAAGTCAAAAGTAGATATGCAAAAGTTAAAAGAAGAGAACGATGAACTAAAAAATACCCTCCATGCTTTCATGCAGAAGTATACAAATTTAAGTGAAATTGACTCCAAAATTAATTTTGCTAGAAAAGAACTGAATGAACTAAAAAATCAAGAAGAAGAACTTAGAAAAAACATTTCATTACTTGAATCAGAACTTTCACTTAAAAAGAAAAGTCTTGAGAATTTATCTAAAGAAATCGAAGAATTAGAAGAAATAAAAACAAGCCTCGAAGCTAAATCAATAGAGAATCGTGAATTATCAGAAAATTTATTTTACACTGAAAAAAATGATAAAGCGTATGAGGAACTATTAACCAAGTACAATGAACTTTCTGAAGCTTATAAAAAACTGAATGATGAATATCTCGAATTACAAAATAATTTTAATAACCTTAGAGAAGAGAAAGAAGTATTTAGAAATGATTTCTCATTAGAATCAGAGATTGAAATCAACAAATTAACAGAGATAAAGGATGAATTAATAAACAAAATTGAACAGCTTAAATCTGAAGAATCACAACGAAATTCCTTATTAAAAAGTCTTGAAGAAAAAATAATTGTATCCGAAGAGATAAAAACAAATCTTGAACAATCATTAAGTCTGCTTGTCAATCAACTTTCTGAAAAGGAAAAAATATATACAGAATTTATTTATAACAGAGATGCACTGCTCGAAGAATTAAGACAGATAGAAAAGCAGCACGATGAGTATGAGTATAAAATCAACTTTAACAAAGAACAAATTGAAAAATTAGAATCAGAAATTCAGGAATTAACAGAAAAAAAGAATAATCTTATTGATGAAATAAAAAATTTTGAATCAGTCAAAAATGATTTACAGGAAAGACTATTAATTCTAAAAAAAGACGAAGAAAAATTAAATGACATATTAACATCTCAGAAAAATGCAATTAATGATTATGAAAAAAGAAAATTCGAAATTGAAAAATCTATTTTAGAAATAGAAAGCAAGATATCTAACACACTAATAAAGTTTACAGAAGAAATTAATTCATCTCAAAACAAATTAAATTCACTAAAGCAAGAAATACTTGAGAAAGAGAGAAAAATTGTAGAAAAAGAACAAATACTGCTTGAAAAAGCTGGCCAGATGGCTGAATATGAAGGAAAGATTAAAGTACTCTGGAAAGAAAAAGATTCTATTGAAGAATCAATTTCGATGCTAAAAGAAGAACAGCAAGAATTAAACGAGGAAATCGTAAGTCTGAAAGATTATTTTAACAAACAAAAATCATTTCTTGAAGAACTGAAATCTGAAACTCATTTGCTCTTGAGCAAAAAAGATTCTCTTGAAAAAGAAATTAAACAATTACTAAAACAGGCGAACGAAAGTTATTCTGCACTGGATGAAAGCAAATATCATATTACTCAGGACATTATTCAAAGTCAGCAGGAACTTGATAATTTGAAAAATCAAATAAGTTCATTGAGAGAAGAATTAAGAATTCTTAAAATGGAAAGAGCAAATGAAGAAATACGAAAAGAGGAATACACAGCAAAAATTTCAGAATTGATTGCAATGGAAAATAATCTTAAATACAAAATTTCTGAACATGAAAAACAAATTGCAGCTCTTCAACAGCAAATTGAAAAACTATCATAAAAATTTTTCCTCTATGAAAAACAAACAACTTTTAATTATCTGTCTAATAATAATATTTTTTATAACTGCTCATAATACATCATCACAGCAAAAGAATGATACTGAAAAATATAAAACTAATCCTAATTATAATCTGCAGATATCAATGTTCGAGATTTATAAAACAAAGCAAGCAGACATTGTTATGCTTGGCAATTCATTGACAGCAGGAGCGAATTGGAGTGAACTCTTAGGAAGACCTAATGTTGTTGCACGTGCAATACCCGGAGATATTCTTCCTGGCTTTTATGCAAGATTAAATTACATATTTCGACTTAACCCAAAAATTGTTTTTATTCTTGGGGGGTTAAATGATATTTACAACTGGACCCCTGTTGAAGAGATTTATTATAATTACATCAGGATAATTACTGCATTGCAAACAAAAGGAATTATTCCGGTTATTCAATCAACAACTTATGCGGCAAAAGATTATGCAAAAGATTTTGGTGGAACACCAGAAATTAATGCTGGCAGAAATCGTGAAGTTGATAAACTAAACAAACTGCTTTATGAATACGCTAAAAAGAACAAAATTGATTACATTGACATTAATTCAAAATTATCAACAGGCGATAAATTTTTGCGTCCAGATGTAACATGGGATGGTGTTCACTTAAATGCAGAAGGATATAAAATTTGGGCAGAAGAAGTTGAAAAAATTCTGATTAAATATAAAATGTAATTATAATTTTGTATAAAAATTTTGAGTTAAAAATGGAAAAAGATAACAAAATAAAAGAACCACTGATAATAATCGGTTTTACAATAATTATTTTATATCTCATATCGTTCATTAAAATTGATTATGAAATTGCTGGATTTAAACTGAAAACCATTGATATTTTTTCTGACATTCGTTTGGATAAATCAAATTCTGATGAACAGAATCAATCTTATCAAAACAAATTAATGAACAATTCATGTAATTCTTTTTCTAAAACTAATTTATCACAGGCAAACTTTCTTAATTCTCTTTCATATATAATTGAAACAGTAAAAGACAATCTAAATTTTCTTTTGCCTGCACAGGGACAAAAAGTAAAACTCATTGGCAACACACAACAGCTATCTTATTTCTTCAATGCATTAAAAAATATTAAATCAAAACCAGTTAGAATTGCTCATTATGGTGATTCAATTATTGAAGGAGATTTAATCTCGGCAGATATTCGTGATGCATTACAGAAAAAGTATGGTGGTAATGCAGTCGGCTGGCTTGGTATTGTATCTCAAGACATAAATTTTAGAACTACAACAAAACATACTTTTTCTGACAACTGGGAAAGTGCATCAATCTACACTAACAATCCAAAAAAATTACCTTTTGGAATAAGTGGAGAAGTTGCCGTTCCAAAAGGAAATTCGTGGGTGCAATATGAAGTAACAGGTGCAAGAAAAACACTTAAGGATTTTTCAATCGTAAAACTTTACTACTCAAATGCAAAAAATTCTGAAATTTATTATTCATTTGATGGTGGAACAAAGCAAACAGCTCAGTTGAAATCTGGAAATAATATTCAGGAACTAATTTTAAAACCCGCCTCAAAAGCAAAATCAATTAGAATTGAGTTCCCATTAGCTGAACAGGCTTATGTTTATGGAGTAAGTCTTGAAAATGAATCTGGAATTTATGTGGATAATTTTCCATTACGAGGAAATTCTGGAGTTGATTTGAATCAAATTAATCCATCTGTTCTAAAAGAATTTGCAAAGTATCTTAATTACAATTTAATCATTCTTGAATTTGGTTTGAATATACTTGGTTCTACCAAAACAGATTATAACTGGTATGAACGAGAAATGACTAAAGTAATAAACACATTAAAATCAGTTTTTCCAAATACATCAATAATATTGATTGGTGTTCATGACAAAGCAATGAAAAAAGGCTCTAATTTTGTTACTGACCCGGCAGTTTTTAAATTACTCGAAACACAGAAAAAAATTGCATTAAACAATAACATTGCTTTCTGGAGTATGTTTGATGCAATGGGTGGAGAAAACTCAATGACTAAGTGGGTTAATGCAAATCCACCGCTTGCTTACAGAGATTTTGTTCATTTCAATGACCAGGGAGCAGCAAAAATTGCTCAATTATTTCTCGATTCACTAATGGAAGAGTTTAAATAAATGACAGATTTTTATTTCAATATTGATGAAGCAAATACTCTCTGGAAAAGGTGGAAATTAAATTCAGAAAAACACCCGGACCGAGAAGCAATTGTTCACTGGGTTGCAGGTCAAGAACCTTACCGATGGACATATAAAAACTTAATTGATACTGCAAAAAAATTTTCACAACAATTAAAAAAAATCGGTATCAAAGCTGGTGATGTTTGTGCGATTATCATAAGACATAATCCATTCTTCTATCCTCTCTATCTTGGAATTTCTCGAATTGGAGCATTACCCGCAATCTTAGCTTATCCAAATCCACGGCTTCATCCTGATAAATTTCGACAGGGATTGGAAGGAATGTCGCAACGCTCTGGTCTTGATTATATTTTGACTGAAAGAGAACTTGACCCAATAATTAGACCATTAATAGAAAACCCAAAAAGTACAATTAAATCTGTATACTTCCCTCTTGAATGGGATTTATCAAATTCAATTGATGAAAAACTTGATAAAGAAATTGAAGAGATTACAAATCAAGTTAAAGATACAGATGCTGCATTTCTTCAGCATTCATCAGGAACTACTGGACTTCAAAAACCTGTAGTGCTCTCACATCGTGCTGTTCTAAATCATGTATTAAATTTAGGAAAAGCTTTCAAATTATCTGATAAAGATAAAGCATGCAGCTGGCTTCCTTTATATCACGATTTTGGTTTGATTGCTGCATTTCATATCCCGCTTGCTTATGGAATTACAACAGTTCAACTTGACCCATTTGAATGGGTTTTAGCTCCTGTAATTTTACTGGAAGCAATTACAAAAGAAAAAGCAACAATGTCATTTCTGCCAAACTTTGCTTATAATGTTTTAGCCGACAAAATTCATGAAGATGAACTTCAGGGAATTGATTTATCAAGTTTAAGAATTATTGTAAATGCTGCAGAACCAATTCGTCACGATAGCCATCAAAAATTTGTTAATCGTTTTCAAAAATATGGATTTAATCCACTTGCACTTGCATGTTTATATGGAATGGCAGAAGCTACACTCGGAGTAACTGTAACAGAACCAGGCAAACCTATTACTGAACTTGCAGTTGATAGAAATGAATTATCAAAAGGAATTGTAAAATTTGCAGATGATAACTCAGTTGTTCGTATTTGTGTTTCTTCTGGAAAATTAATAGATGGCTGCAGTGCGAGAATTGTTGATGATAATCGAAAAGATATTCCTGATGGATTTGTTGGTGAAGTTGCTGTCAAATCTGTCTCACAATTTGATGGCTATAGAAACTATCCAGAAAAAACTGCTGAAGTTGTTGAAGACGGCTGGTATTTTACAGGTGATTATGGCTTCAGATACAATGATGAATATTTCATAATTGGAAGAAAAAAAGATATAATAATTGTTGCTGGAAAAAATATCTATCCAGAAGATATTGAAGATGCTGTAAATAATGTTCCGGGTGTTATTCCCGGAAGAGTTATAGCTTTTGGAGAAGAAGACCCTGATATGGGAACTGAATTTGTAAGTGTAGCAGCAGAAACCGAAGTTCAATCAGAAGAAGAAAAAAATAAAATTAGATTAGAAATATTAAAAGCAGGGATGAGTATCGATATTGTTATACATAAAGTTTATCTTGTTCCTCCTCGATGGCTGATTAAAAGTTCATCTGGTAAACCAAGTCGTAAAGCAAATAAAGAAAGATTATTAAGCAAAACAGAACCACAAGTATGGAGTAGATAATGATTTCACCTGAATTGAAACAAGTGATTTTAAAACAACTTAATCTTGATGACTTTGACATTAAAGATGAAACAACTGCTCCGGAAGTGCCCGGATGGGATTCATTAAATCACATAAATATTATTCTTGCAATAGAAGAACATTTCAAAGTAAAATTTAAGAGTTACGAATTACTTAGACTTAAGTGTGTTGGAGACTTGCAAAAACTTCTTGATTCAAAACTTGGTAAATAAATTCTTCCATCACTAAACCAGAATTTATATGCTGTTTAATTTTGACTTCAACAAAATTTTATATCAATTAAAATATATTCCTGAAGACCCATTAATTTTCAGCACAAGTTTATTCTTAATCTTGTTCTTCTTTTTCCTGTTATTTTACAATATCCTTTCAAGGAATAATTCTGTAAGAATAATATTCTTAATTCTTTTCTCATTTTATTTTTATTATAAATCATCAGGTTATTATGCATTAATTTTAATTATTTCAGCAACTGTAAATTTTTTATTTGGTAAATGGATTTCTTCTACCGAAAATTTTTCCACAAAAAAATTTTATTTAATTCTTTCCCTAATAATTAATCTTGGCATTCTTAGTTATTTCAAATACACAAATTTTATAATTCAGATTATCAACAACATAGCTAAAAGTGAGATTCAACCCCTTGAAATTTTTCTTCCTATTGGAATCTCATTCTACACATTTAAATCACTCAATTATGTTTTTGATATTTATTTCGATACACTAAAACCTGTTAACAGTTTTCGTGATTTTTGTCTATATGTATTTTTCTTCCCGAATATTTTAGCAGGTCCAATTGACAGAGCTTCAGAATTTCTTCCTCAGATTAATAAAGAATTATTTCTTTCAAAAGAAGATGTTGGCAAAGCAATCTTTCTCGTTATTATTGGATTATTCAAAAAAGTTGTAATTGCAGATTACATCAGCATAAATTTTGTCGATAGAGTTTTTGATTTTCCATTGAGATATACTGGAGTAGAAAATTTACTTGCAATTTATGGATATGTTCTTCAAATCTATTGTGATTTTTCCGGTTATTCTGATATGGCAATTGGTATTGCATTAATGCTTGGCTTTAGATTGATGGAAAATTTTAATTATCCATTTAAAGCTACAAGCATTGCAAATTTCTGGAGAAGGTGGCATATCTCCCTTTCAAAATGGCTTCTTGATTATTTATTCAGACCACTCCAGATGAAATATAGAAATCTCAGAGTTTATGGAAATATGATTGGAATTTTCATCACATTTTTACTTTGCGGTTTATGGCATGGAGCTGGCTGGAACTTTATTTACTGGGGTGCCATGCACGGATTTATGATGTCCTTTGCTTTACTAATTCAAAAACCTAAAACTAAATTTTTTACATTGCTGAAAATTAATAATACAAAGTTTCTTACAGTCATTCAAACAATTATCACATTTCATCTTGTTGCAATTTCTTTTATGGTTTTCAGATGTACTGATATTCAAACAGTGTTTGATATGCTTTCACAAATTTTTACTTTCTTTCATGGTGAAGTTTTCATTCAATTCGTCGAAAGACTTCCTTTAATATTTGGATTAATTGTGATTGGCTACTTTTTACACTTTATGCCTTCAAAATTAGAAACAAAAACAATTAATTTTATTTCAAAAATTCCTGCATTCGGTAAAGTTATAATTCTTGTAATAGCAATATGGATTGCAGCACAATTTAAATCTGCAGATATTCAACCTTTCATCTATTTCCAATTTTAAAAATTACACTTGTTAGTAATTTCTCATTATCACAATAATTTCATAAACTTTCCTTACACTTTATTCTCCTATTCTTTTCATTATAATTTTTATAAGATTTTTAATAAGTTTGTTTTTAACAAAACAGATAACAAATTTTCACTGAATGAATAAGAAATCAATAAGATTTTTATTCCTTATTCTTAATATCATAATTTCTTCTGTCAATTATTCTCAGAATACTGAAGTTGATATTTTGAAAAAAACTGCTCTCTCTCACATGGAAGCTGGCCGGTATGGTGAAGCAATTGATCAACTTAATAAATACATTTCAGCACTTCCGCAACAAGCTGATGGTTACAATCTCCGCGCAATTTGTTTTGAAAAAAGACAGCAATACCAAAATGCAGTCTTAGATTACAGACGAGCAATTGCTCTTGAAAAAAATTCAGTAAAAAAATCAGAATATGAAAATAATCTAAGAAGGGTTCAGGAAATATGGTATGCAATTCTAAATAAAAAAATTGAAGGACATTTAAGAGAAATAGCTATTAATCCTGAAAATCCTGTAAACTATCTTGAAATTGGAAAGGCATATAGATGGATGGAAATTTGGGACAAAGCAGAAGCATGGTATGATGAATATCTCAAACGAGATGATAATGCATCGCCTGATGAAATAATTCGTTACACAGAAATACTTGCTAAAACAGGCAGTATTTCGAAAGGAGAAAAAATTCTAAAAAAATATGTCGAACGTTATCCTGATGACTGGCGTTTATGGAGTCGTTACGGTTACTTTACGATGTGGCTTGCTAAATATGCAATTGCAAAAAAAGCATTTGAAAAATCACTGAGCATTAAACCATTTTTTAAAGAAGCTCAAGATGGATTAGATATGGTTACAAAACAGGCTTATATTACTCAGCAAAGTCCAAGAGAATTTGAAAAAGAATATCCAATAGATAGATATTACAGAATTTTAAGAAGAAATCCTGAAGATGTAGAAACCCGCTTTAAACTTGTAGATGAATTAATTGCTGCAAAAAGATACGAAGAAGCTTACCAGCAGCTGCAGATTATATCACTAACACATTCTGAAGACCAAAGATACAAAGACAGATGGACTCAAGTTCTTGAACTTAGAGAAAATATCTATCAACAAAGATTAAGTGAAGCAAAAGCAAAATTATTAATAAATGAATTTGACAGAGAAGCAGTAAAAACTGCAGCTCAGTATTATGAATATCTTCAGTATTACGATAGTGCAATGGTATTGCTTAACAAATATTTTGAAAAATATCCGGATGAAACTGACCCTCAATTAATTTATCGTTATGCAAGAATATCTGCTTGGAATCGAGAATTTGACAAAGCAATTGAAATCACAGATAAATTGCTAAAAGAATATCCAAATAATCTTGATTATCAACTTTTTAGAGCTCAGGTTTCTGTGTGGATTAATCGAGATATTGACCTTGCAGAACAATATTTACAAAATGTTCTTAAAGCAAAACCAGATAATCTTGAAGCAAATATTGCTATGGGTTCTCTTAAATTAATTCAAAAAGATTATGATGCTGCTCAAAAGTATGCTGACAAAGCAAAAGAAATAGAACCTGCAAATGATGAAGTAATAAAACTTCAATCCAATATTGATTGGCAACGAATGAGAGAAGAAGAAGAAAAATTATATGCAATACTTGAAGAAGGAAGAAAAAAAGTTATAGCCGAAGATTGCAGTGGGGCTCTTCCATTTTATGAAGAATATCTTTCTAAAGCTGAACCAAATGTTTTAATTCTCAAAGAATATGGTGATGTTCTTTTCTGTGCTAAAAAATATGAAGATGCACTCAAAACATATAATCAAGTTCTTGAAACAAATTATAACTATGATGCAGCAATGCAAAGAGCAAAAGTATATTATGCTATGGGCGATTCATTAAATGCAGTGAAGGAATTTAAAGAGTTGGTTAAACAGGATTCAACTGACTTCGAAGCACAAATGTATCTTGGTGATTCTTTTGCAAAATTGGGAGAACATGATTCTGCAAGAGTAATTTATAATAATCTTCTTGATAACTGGCAGCTCGATTCAACTCAGGTGGGAATGATTAAACTAAGAAAAAAGTGGCTGCCTGTCACCGGCTTAGCTGCAATTCTCGAAACATTTCCTAATTATGTTGGATTGGCACCACTCACTCAATTTTACAATGATAATCTTAGCTTTAAAATCTGGTCATTAGGCTCAAGAATAGATTTAGGGGTTACAAACTTTTTTACTCTTGGAATCTCATTTATTCATTCACAGCTTAAAGCAAATGCAGAAAGCTTAAATCAAGATATAATTTCTTCTTATAATTTTATTGGACAAAGAGAATTCAGAACATTAAAAGGACATTTATTATTTCGTTTATCAAAAGATTTAAATGCAGGTGCAGGATTTGGAACAACAAACGCAAAGGGCTTTTTAGCACGTAACGAAAGAGATGCTTTCATTAGATTTGAAAAGAAAGATACAATTTCAATGGCTTTTGTTTATCAAAATTCTGATGCTGCACTTATTCTCTATTCTCCTTATTTAATTGACCAGAGATATTATTCTTCTCTTTACAGACTTGAAGGATATTACAGACATAGCAATGGCTTAAAACTTAGCGGTTCATTTCAATATATTACTGTGTCAGATGGAAATGAAGGGAATGACTTGATGTTAAGAATCGGAAAATACTTTTACAGAGATTTATCAGCAGGCTATGAATATTATTACACAAATTACAAATTAAAAAAACAAAACTATTATTCACCTCAAAATTTTGAATCCCATTGCATCTGGGTTGACCACGATTTAGAAAACAGAGAAGAATTGAAAATTGTATTAGGTGGAAAAGTTGGAATTATTCCAAGAAATAAATTTTTAGCTTTAGAGGGGCACACTGAATTTTTCTATCAGCCTATAAAATATTTATTAATTAGTGGAAAAGTAGGAATGGGCAGCACTTCACGAGATGAATCAAGTTACAGATATTTTTCTGCACAACTATCAATTTACTGGAATGTATTTTAATCAATTAAGCGAGTTCAAAAATGTTTACAGTAAAAATAAAAACATATTTTTTTGATGCTGACCCTGCTGGAATTATTTTCTATGGAAATTTATTCAAGTATCTGCACTCTGCCTACGAAGATTTTATGAAAAGTATGAGCATGAAAAGAAATTATTTCTTTGATGAAGAATATGTTCTTCCAATTTTACATGCAGAAGCGGATTATATCTCTCCCATTAAAATTGGCGATGAACTAACTATTGAAATACAAGTTAGCAAAATGAAAAAATCATCTTTTGAATTAAGCTACAAAATTTATAACCAAAATAATGGCTTAGCAGCAACTGCAAAAACAGTTCATGTTTGTGTAACAAAAAGTAATTTCAAGAAAAGTGAACTGCCAAAGGAATTGAATGACAAATTAAAAATGCATTTGATAGAAAAATAAAAATCTAAATTTGAGAAAAAATTTTATCTCTTATTACATTATAACTTCGTTTATATGTACAAATAGTAAAAATAATTCACAACAATTTTATCACTTCGAAATTAATAATTGTATAACACTCCGTGGCTCTCTGTGAAAAATTCTCAGTGGAACTCCGTGTAATAAAAATTACACAGAACTAAATGCAGATAAACAATCAACGCAAATCTGCGAAATCAGCGAGAAATATTTTTTCACACTAATACACCGAATTATAAAATATCTTTTATTTAAAAATCAATTATAACCTCATCGTAGATAAGCGGTGCCACATAACAACTATACCGTTTGCATAACTACCAATATCTATCAAACTCGAATTGATTGATTATTAACAAGATGAGCTCTTTTTACAATGATGATTTTATTTATATCAACATCACATTACGAGATTTTGTACAGTGCAAAAAGCTATCAAAATAGATGTCTATTGTTCAGACAGTTCATTATAACATAGAATAATTTTTCCAAAGGATTTCCTCATAAAAATTTTAAGAAGATTGTATAGCAAAGTGAAAAATATTGATTTGTCGTTCCCATGAAAGTGGGAACCCATTTTATTTTAATTGATTTAGATTCTTGTTCCCAAGGGGAAAATATATAAAACTTTCTTTTTAGAAAGTCTTTTCTCAATTTAGAAATCTTACAGTTATTGAATTTTTTACTCATCTTCTTTTGTTTGATAACAAACAGTTGCCATTTTTTTTATTCATAATTAAATTTAACATGAATAATATCAGGATAAATAAATGTATTAAAGAAAGCATTTTTTTAAACAATTTTTATTTATGATTCATTAAGTAATTTTTTCTTTGCACAAAATTCAACTTTAATTTTTAATGAAAAACTTATAATTGAATTAAAAGGAAAAGCAGTTAATAGCATAACAAATGCATTTGTAATTTCACTTTGAGATACTTCCAATTTATTTTCTACTGCAAATGCAAAAGTTGAAATACCAAAGGGATTGAATAAGAAAATATTAAAAACAAATTTCACAATTAAATTAGAAAAGCAACTTTATTATGAGTTTGTTCTTTCTTATTTAAGAGGGAAAAGCATTTACGAAAATAAATTAGTATATCAATAAAAAACCTAATACTAAATCTACTTGATTACAAAAGATTCAAATAGGAAACACATCTAAAACAAGAGATAAATATATGGGGCAAGTTGCCCATTTTTAATTAACTATCTTAAACTAATTAACTGGGGGGCTCTATGAAAACAAAACCAATTTTCTTTCTGGTTTTATTAGTTGGCTACGTTCTTCTGAAAAGCGAAGCTTTTTCGCAAGAAACAAAAGAATCCAAAAAAGCTCTTGATGCATTTATCAACCCAACTACAAAATCTGCCGTTGCAAGCGAACCCGTTCCGGGTGCCGAGATTACTGTGGAGCAGCAACCTGGACCAATTATCATTAAAAAATGCGTTACGGATAAAAATGGAGAATTTACAGTTCTTATAGAGGAAATCGAACTAGCTTTCGAAAAGATTGAAAGAAAAGGCTCAAATAAAATTTTTATACCAAATGAAATAAACTTACAGTTTACTATCAAACCTAAGGACCCAGATAAATATCCAAGCTTAACAAATAAAGTGAAAGTTACAATTAAAAAATCCGATGGACCTAAGTTCGTTTTTGTTGTTACATACCAAAAACCAATTGAAAAATCTAGTGGTACTACTAATAAAGGTACTTTTGCTGTGAGTTCTAAAGCTCAAACTTGACATAGTTTGACAACGGGCAAAAGTAATATTCTTTTGCCCTACAACAAATTTTATTTAACAGCAAATTATTAAAAGGTTATTTTTATGAAAAAGTTAATTACCGTTTTATTATTTATTTTAATCTCAAATTCAATTGTATTTTCTCAAGAAACCAATTTCGACATTGGAGCTAAAACAAATTTTGGTGCAACTTTTACATCATTCAATACAAGTGAAGGTGATGATTCACATCTTGAATTATTGCTGACCATTTTAGCTAATGCAAATTATGAAGGAAGTAATTTTAATTTTGATTCTGAACTTTATATTCATTATGGACAAATTGTTAGAAAATATTTTCCTCCACAAAAATCCCAAGATAATTTTATACTCACATTAATACCGTCATTGAAAATTATTGAAAACCCGAGTATGAGATTATTTTGGCAAGCAAAAGCTGAAACACAATTGCGAAAAGGTTACCTTAATGATCAAGAGACAAATTTTGCTGACCCAATGTTTATTACAAATACATTATTCTTAGGTGAAAAGTCCAAATTGATTAAGCAAACTGAAACACAACAATTCAATATTACTTATGGAATAGGTTATTCATTTCAAGCTATTATTAAAAAACATTTTCAATTAACGAGTGAAACAACTCCAAACAATAATGCAGAATTTGCAGATGGACCTGCTGCGGTTTTTAATTTGAATTTTTCCAAAAGTATAAGTGAGAACATTAGTTTTAATTTTTTATTCAACTCTTTATTCCTTGCTAAAAAAGATTTTATTAAAAGTACAAGTAATTCAAGATTTAGCTCACTCTTGCTAGGCAGCTTAAATATTGGATTAATTAGTTTTGAATATAGCAATCGCATAGTTTATGATAAAGAATTAGGTAATAAGCGTCAATTAGAACAATCGTTAGTGGTTGGTTTGAAATTTAATTTATAAGAAAAGAGAATATTTTAGGGATTGAAAAAAATTGTTCGATTAATATCAGTTAAAAATCAAAATATATTTTTTGATTTGAGTGGATTTGAGAAACTTATTTTTGAGATTTCTAAAATAATTCAATCTGTCACCTATGTACAAATAGGAATTCATTGATTAGTGAGTAGAACTATTCTGATCTTTACACCGATACAATCCGGGTGAGAGTGACATACGGTAAGATATTTATTTACGAAAGTATTTTTTATTATTTCTTTGCTTGGATATATAAATAATATTTCTAAATAAATTTCAGATTTAAGTCAATCCAATTTTGTCCTATTTATCGACTTTGAATTAAAAATTACATAGTAAATTTTTATCAAATCATTTATCGTCAGTGATACTATCATCATAACTTTATTTTGAAAAATATAATCAGTCATAATTGTGAAACTAGTTACTTCTACCAAACAATATTATATCTTGACTTTATTTCCTGAATTTTGCTATATGATAAATTACCTTCCAACAAAAAATATTTTGCACCGAATGAATCTCGCTCTTTAATATTAATCCCTTTTTCATAAAAACCTTCAAGGACATTTTTAAATTCTTCAATCTGTTTTTTCTTAATTAGAATTTTATACTCACCCAAAAAATTATCTTCTGTTTCCATTTGTATTCTAATTAAAAATCCTTTAGAGAATATTCCTTTATAAACTTGACTACTTGCTTCGTATAAAAATAATTTCATTCTAATTTTCTGGTCAATTTTAATTTTTAGTACTTCTGAATTATTCGGAAGAATAATAATTTCATTTTCATTTAATTCAACTGTTCCTATTTTTTTATATAAGAAATTAGGTGATATTAATAATGGAATAAGCTGTATGAGCGGAATAATAATAAAGAGCATTTTATTTTCTGCAAGCCATAGTAAAAAACTAAGGATAAGCGTAATTAAAATGAAAATCCGGAAATAAAATGTTTCCCTTTCTTTAACTAAATCAATTTTCATTTTTGAACTTTTAGGAAATTTTTTATTTATGAAATTTCATCTTGAAATACTGATACAGCTATTATATTGTTTTATATATCATCAAAAGTTATTTCCAAATTCTCTCATTCTACAAATCTTATTTAATCATTCCACATTGTTACGGGACATTACTCGATAAATCAAAAGTTACAATTACTTGCTGATAATTTGTATCGGTTCTTTTAAGCATATCTTCAGTTCTAAAATCACGAGAATTCATATATGGCGATTATAAAGTTACTGTTCCCCTCTTAATATAATTATATGATTAAAATGTTCATCTATACAGTTTAATTTTTCTGTTGAAGCATTACTATTTTTATCATCCAATTGTTCAGCTAATATTTCTTTGTCTAATTCCATAATAACTGTTTAGTCAATTAACTCAATTGTTTTTTCACAAAAATAATAGAAGAGTGATAATATAACTTTTACAATTTATTTTATTAAAACAATTTTACAATCTATGCTAACCTTTCGCAACAAACTTGAAAAATACCGTGATGAAAATGCTGTCAATGTTGACCCGCATGTTATATTTACGCCTTAAAAAAGGGAAAGCAGAACTATAATAATCTGCCTTCATGAAATGATAACTATTTGACTAATTGCAACTTCTTTATAATTTGCTGTTTATCTGCTGTAAATCTATAAATATAAGTTCCACTAGGAAGATTACTTGCATTAAAATCCAACTCATATCTGCCAGCTGCAAATACTCCATTTGCCAACAAAGCAACTTCTCGACCAAGTATATCATATACTTTCAAAGAGACATGGCCACTACTTGGAATTGTAAAACTAATTTTTGTAATTGGATTAAAAGGATTAGGATAATTTTGATAAAGTATTAGTTCTGAAGGGAGCGTCTCTGTTTCTTCTTCAACATCAACTGTTCCGTAAGTAATACCGTCAATAATGCATCCTTGTAAAATTCTTACAGGACCGCTTTCATAATTGTATTCATAATATTCACCTATGCCGCTTACAAGCAACACATAACGTTCGTAAACAGTTTCTTCCGTTATTGTAGTATCTGTAAACGGGTAGGGCGGTCTATAAAATCCAATTTCTTTTACATATCGTTCTTGCCCAAAAATATTAGCGGAATAAATTTTATCTACTCTAGCAAATGTTCCCGGCGGGTCTGTTCTTACTCTCCACACGTTGTACCCGAATCTGCTTCCAGCTTATAGAGTTTCCAGTTAAGAGAAAATGGAAGGTAGTATACAATGCTGAAAGTATCTATTTTGAACAGTGGATTTGTTTGATAATCAGTAAATAAAAATTTACTTCCATCATTTCCTAGTGAGTCGCTATAAATCATTTGTCGTACAAATCCATGGTCGGTGCTATACTCCCAAACATTTCCAACAGCAGAAGGGAAGAAACTTGCTGGGTCTGGTTTTTCTTGTGCATTTATTATGGTTACTATTAATATGCTGATAATAATTAATAAGTTTTTCATAGTGTCCTCAAGTTATTTACCGAGTATCATTTTGTAATCCACACAAAGAATATCTATGTTTTTAACATCATATTTTTCTGTGTAAGAATAACGGCGCTGCAATTAAAGCGCTGCCCATAACAAAAATGCAACACTGAAAAACCAACGCCAATAATTATTTATAAATTTATTTTGTTCACAAAACTTAAAGAGCAATTACCTTTTTCAACGAATGCCAATAACTTGCATAATGCCGCAACTTTAAAGCAGTCGCTTTGAGTTGCGTGTTATATGGCGCTCTTATCTAAGCAATATCATCTTTTTTGTTTCTGAATATTTTC
>NZ_JAYKGK010000014.1:0-63397 GCF_036860675.1 Rosettibacter primus | reverse complement strand
TCCCTTTTTTAGCTCTTTAAACAGTCCCTTTTATTTTTCTATGTCGGAATTAAGAATTTAACTAATAAATGAGGTGAGCAATGATAAGAAAAAAACTTTTTACATTATATTTAATTACTTTAGTAATTTTTGTGTCTGCATGCAATAAAGATGATAATCCAGTTAGTCCTGAAAATGATATTGTAGGAACATGGGTATTAACAAAACTTATTTTGCCTGATTACGGGAATATGGAAATTACTCCACAACAGGCAGGTATTAGCGCAACATTCAAAATGAAAAGTGACCACACATTTGAAGTTACTTTTACAGATGCAGAAGGATCTGATACAGATACAGGAACATGGAGTATTTCAAATGGAAAAATAACTATGAAAAGCAGTTCAGGCGATACTCAAACATTTGATTATGAAATTTCAGGCAATAAGCTTAGAATTACATTACAAATGGATTTAAGTGAGCTTGGCATTACCGGTATGGGAAATATGCGTGTAATTATGGAATTTACAAAACAATAATTCTTAATTTTTTTTCTGCATAATTTTGAAATATAAATCTATCTGAACACCAACAATAACGAATTCGAATATTGTTGGTGTTCATTATTTTAATTCACTCTCATTATTTGAGATTGTGTGAAAATTGTAAAACGAAATTTATTTCGCTAAACCATACTGTAAATTATTATTTTTTGTAATAAGCGAGCTAAATCTTGCATTACAATTGATATTTTCACACAGTCTCTATTTGAGGAGAGGAATTATTATGTATTTTAAAATTATTAATGGACATTATGAAATCAGTTTATGAAACATTCAAAAGCTCGTTTTCATTTTTTGAATCACTGAAAAAAAATATAGTCGAATTAAATCCCGGAGCACAGCTTTTCGTTTCAAATTTTGCAGGCTCCTCCCGAAATCTTTTTGTTGCACATTTATTCAACAAAGAAAAACAAATTTTTCTATTGTGTGAGGATTTACAATCATTAAATGAATCAAGAGTTGAGCTCGACCTGCTTGGTTTGGGTGATAAAATTGTTGTAATAGATGAATTTGATACAGAATCTGTTCAGGAAAAATTAACAGATTTAACAACACGAGAAAATTTTATTTTGATTTCTGTTTATGAATTATTAACTCATAAATTTCCTTCAAATAAATCATTTAAAGATAATATTACTCAAATTACAACAGGAAGTAATATCTCTTATAATGAAGTTATAGAATATCTTAATCTATTAAATTATAATCAGGAAAGGTTTGTAGATAAACAGGGAGACTTTGCTATAAGAGGTTCAATTATTGATTTCTGGTCTTACAGCGAAAAACATCCATGCCGCTTAGAATTTGATGGAGATTTTATTGAGTCCATTCGTCACTTTGACCCCGAAAGTCAACGCTCAACTACAAAAGTTGATTTTGTTACAATTGCTCCATTATTAAATGATTCATTGATATTTACTGAAAATATTTTTTCATATTTGAATAATCCAGTTGTATTTGCAACAGATTATAAATTAAAAGAGCTAACTAATTGTTCTTTGGATAAAGAACCAATTGAAAACGTAATTGGAAATAATGACCTCGATGAAGATTTAATAGAAGAACTTTTTGAAAGTAAATCGATAAATTCTCAAAAAAAAATTTTTGATACATTTAAGAATGAAATAGAATCAAAAGTAATTTATTTAGAAAATTTATTTAATCAAAATGCACGCTGGGTAATTGAAGATACACTGAATATTTATAATAATAAATTAAACCTGGAATTATCGGAACCTCCGGCTATTAACTCAAATTTTGAGCTACTTATTACAATTCTTAAGAATTATTTAGATAAAGGAAACAAAATAATTGTTACCGCAGAAAATGAACTTCAGAGTAAAAGATTAAGTGAGTTAATAACAGAATTTGATACAGGACTTGCCAATTTTATTGAAGAAGGAAAAATCAAAATTATTTCGTTCCCAATAAAGGCAGGATTCGTTTCAAGAAATGATAAAATTGTAGTATTAACAGATTATCAAATTTTTAATAAGCCATATCGCACAAAAATTCCTGCCAGACTAAAATTTAAAAAATCCAGAACTAAGGATTTTGCATCAATAAAAAAAGGAGACTTTGTTGTTCATGAAATTTATGGCATTGGACAATATGCAGGACTTGAAACAATAAAAATTGGTGATGTTGAGCAAGAATCGATAAAAATTTTGTATGCTGATGGTGATGTTGTCTATGTGAATCTCAATTATCTTTCTCTTGTAAAAAAATTTTCTTCGAAAGATAATGTTCAACCAAAACTTACAAAACTTGGAAGTGGCGAGTGGACAAGAACAAAGAAAAAAGTTAAATCAAAAATTAAAGATGCAGCACGGGAGTTAATTACATTATATGCAAAAAGAAAATTAACAAAAGGCTTTGCTTTTAGTCCTGATACAATATGGCAAAAAGAACTTGAGGCTTCATTCTTTTATGAAGATACTCCTGACCAGATGCGTGTAACAGAAGAAGTAAAAAATGATATGGAAAGTGAAAATCCAATGGATAGACTTGTATGTGGAGATGTAGGTTTTGGAAAAACAGAAATTGCAGTCCGTGCCGCATTTAAAGCAGTTAACGATAGTAAACAGGCAGCTCTTCTTGTTCCAACTACAATTCTTGCAGAGCAACATTTTAATACTTTTAAAGACAGACTTGCACAATTTCCTGTTAGAATTGAAATGCTTTCAAGATTTCGTTCTCCAAAAGAACAAAAAGAAATTATTGAAAAACTTGCCAAAGGAGAAATTGATATAATAATTGGAACCCATAGATTATTATCAAATGATGTTCAGTTCAAAGATTTAGGACTTTTAATTATTGATGAAGAGCATCGATTTGGTGTAATGGCAAAAGAAAAACTTCGTTCGTTCAAAGCAAATGTAGATACGCTTACTTTAACTGCAACACCAATCCCAAGGACATTAAATCTTTCTTTGTTAGGAGCTCGTGATTTATCAATTATTGCAACTCCGCCTCCAAATCGTCAGCCAATTTATACTAAGGTAGATACATTTGATATTTTTAAAATTCGTCAATGGATTTTGTTTGAAGTAAATAGAGGTGGCCAGGTTTACTTTATTCATGATAGAATTCAATCAATAGATAAAATTGCAGCTTATGTTCAAAAGCATGTTCCAGAAGTTAAAATTGGAATTGCTCACGGGCAGATGAAAGCATCACAACTGGAAAAAGTAATTCATGATTTTTTGAATAAAAGATTTGATGTTCTCATCTCTACAAAAATAATTGAATCAGGAATTGATATTCCAAGCGTTAATACAATAATTATCAATCGTGCAGATAGATTTGGACTTGCAGAACTTCATCAACTTCGCGGAAGAGTTGGAAGAAGTGATAAACAAGCTTATGCATATTTGCTTGTTCCTTCTATTGATTCTGTTACTAAAAAAGCAGTGAAACGATTGCAAGCAATAGAGGAATATACAGATTTAGGAGAAGGATTTAATATTTCAATGAGAGACCTTGAAATTCGCGGTGCGGGTAATTTGCTTGGTACAGAACAAAGTGGGTTTATCGATTCCGTGGGCTTCGATATGTATTTGAAATTAGTTGACGAAGCTGTTGAGGAACTTCGACAAAGTGAATTCAGAGAAGTTTTCAAAGATTTGCCTAAACAAATCGAAAGGTCTGAACCAACAATTGATTCATTCTTTGAAATCGGAATCCCTCAAAATTATATGCCTGACCAGTCTGATAGACTTGGTTTTTACACCGCATTATTCTCTATGTTGAAAATAGATGAAGTTGAAGAAATAAAAGAAGAAATGATTGATAGATTTGGAAAACTTCCTCAAGTAGTTGAAAGATTAATGCTTGTAGCATCACTTCGTTTTTATGCTTCTTTTGCTCTGCTCGAAAGAATTATTATTCAAAGAAAAAAAACAATTATTATTTTGCCAAAGGGAAATCGAGAAGATTATTATCAGAATAAATTTATTCCATTGCTGAATTTTATTTATGACAATTACTCTAAGTCAATAAAATTTATTCAGCAAAATGAAACACTCAAACTTGAAATTATAAATAACTCAGATGAACCGGAAAAAATACTTGAATTTTTGATTGAACTATGTAAACAAATGACAAATATAATTTCTGAAGAAAAGTTAAACCCAGTTAATTAAAAGGGTTGATCTTTGTTGAGAATAAATAATGTTTTTTTGAATTATAACAAAATTTTTAACTTATTGAATGTTATAAATTTTTTAATAAGGATATAGTTATGATTAAAAAAATTATCAAAATTATTCTCGGATTTCTTACTGGATTTTTAATTGGTCTTCAATTTGCACAAGAAGAAAAAACAAATCCACCAGTTACGGCAGAAATTATTGTCCCGGATGATATAAAAAGTATATTAAAGACTTCTTGTTATGATTGTCATTCTAATGAAACTAAATGGCCCTGGTACAGCTATGTTGCGCCGATTTCTTTTTTAATAATTGATGATGTAAAGGAGGGAAGAGAAAAACTTAATTTTTCTGAATGGGGAAAATATGATGAAGTAAAAAAACTCAAATTAAAAAAAGAAATCTTAGAAGAAGTTGAAAAAGAAGATATGCCATTACCTGTTTATACTTATTTACATCCAAATTCCAAAATGGATTTTACAAAAAAAGAAAAAATAAGAAAATGGGCATCTGGTAAATAAAATGTTCAATTACTTTTTTAATTATTTCATTATGCTTTTCTTGTTGGTATACAATTTACTTGAAACCCAAAAGAGTTCTCAGCAAACTGATGGAAACCTTATGCAAAATATTCTAAAAGTTGATTCGTTATTAATAAATTATAATAAAACAAATCCTGTTACACATAGTTTATTGATATACAAAGATGATGAACTTCTTTTCGAAAAATATTATAATGGCTTTAATGAGACGAAACTTGCCAATCTTAAGTCTGTAACCAAAAGTGTAACATCACTTTTAATTGGAATTGCAATTGAAAAAGGGATGATTAAACATGAAAATCAGAAACTAATTGAGATAATGCCCGAACTCTTTGATAAAGTTACTGATGAAAAGAAAAAAGAAATTACAATCCGTCATCTATTAACAATGAGCGCAGGTTTTGAATGGAATAATTTTGGGGGCAAATGGCGAAGTGGATGGGATAATTCGAAAGACCCAAATAAATACTTGATTGAAAAAGTTCCATTAAAAAACAAACCGGGTGAAATTTGGAATTATAACAGTGGACTTTCACATTTGTTGTCTGGCATCGTAAAAAAATGTTCTGGTGTAAATTCACTTGAATATGCAAAGATGAATTTATTTAAACCTCTAAGCATTGAAGAAGTAAAGTGGGAAAAAGCTTCAGATGGAAATGAACGAGGTAATTCTGAACTATGGCTTAAACCCAAAGACCTCGCAAAAATAGGTTTAATGATGCTAAATGATGGAAGATGGAAAAGTAAAAATATTATTAGCAGGCAGTGGATTGATAAATCGACAAAAAAATACTTTGATGGTTTTTCTCAGATTGGCGGTTATGGGTATCACTGGCATACAAGAAAATTTGGGAAGTATAATTCATATCTCGCTGCAGGATGGGGTGGTCAATTTTTAATTGTTATCCCTGCATTAAATTTAGTAATTGTCAATACTTCAAAATGGAATGTTGCTAAATCAACCTATATTATTTTTGAATTGATTGAAAAGCATTTAATTAGAAATTTATAATGCATTCATTAGCTTTTAAGAATATTTATTTTAATAAGAAAAGCAGTTATTATCATTTGCAATTAATACTTTTTGTTGCTTTGCTATTTATAGCTCTAACAGTAGCACTTCAACATTATTTTATAATTGAACATAATTCCAATCAACATTATAGCTTATTGTGGCATATTCCATTCAATATTTTTTACTGGCTATACTGGTTTTTTATTGCGCCATTAATTTTTATGATAGTAAAAAAGTATAATAAAAATAAATTTCTTGATTACTTTATTCTTTATTTTATTGCACCCCTGATACTCGTTAGCATTCATCAAATTGTATCTGCAGTTGTAATAAATCTTATACTTGATTATCTCGATATTGAAACATTGATTTATAGAAGGATTCTTCGAAATCAGTGGTTGTGGGTTGATATTGTTATTTATTTTATCATAGAAATAGGGATTGATGTAGTAGAAAATATCGAAGGAAATAAAAAAGAAGAAATAAAATTATCTCAGTTAAATAACAGTATCACAGAAACACAAATAAATATATTGCGAAGTCAAATTCACCCGCATTTTTTATTTAACACATTTAATACACTTTCAACCTTGATATTGAAAGAGGACAGGCAAACAACATTAAGATTGATAAATAGCATAAAAGAATTACTTTCAAGGTCAATTAAAGAGAATAACAATTCACTTATATCAATAAGCGAAGAATTAGAATTTGTAAAGAATTATCTTGAAATTGAAAAATTGAGATTTGGCGAAAAACTTTCCTTTGAAATTAACAATTATATAAGCATTGAAAATGTGTTAATACCGAATTTTATTCTTCAGCCGCTGGTTGAAAACTCAGTTCGTCATGGAATTGCAAAAAATCCTGAAAGTGGGATTATTCAAATAAATATTATTGAAGAAAATAATCATCTGGTGATTTCTGTAGAAGATAATGGGAAAGGAATTGATGATAATAAAATTGAAAAAGGATTAGGATTAAAAATCATCAGAAAGCAGCTTGAATATTATTATGAAAACAAATATGATTTCGAACTGATGAAATCAAATCTTGGCGGATTAAAGGTTTTGATGAAAATACCCATAATTAAAAAAATGTAAAATCAGCGTGAAGTGTTGATACAATTGAAAAAAATAATTGACCTCAAATTGTTTATTTCACTTTTTATCGTGCTGAGTTTTGTGGGTTTGGTAAATTCATTGCAAAACTATTTTATTTACCGGAAAACCATAAATCCTTTTTTGCTTTTATTATTTACTAAATTGATTTACAACTGGTATTTCATAGTGATTGCTTTAATTATTTTAATTCTGGTAAATAGTCAAAATAAAAATATTTTATTTAAGATATCGAAAGATATTCTGGTTATTTTTTCTTTGATTGTAATTCATCAGCTTCTTTTTTATGCTTCAGAGAATTTGTTTCTAATTCGAAAAAGCTATAACAGTTTTTATCAATTTATGTTTAATAATCCACTTGTGTGGCTTGATATTGTAATGATAATTTTATTTTATCTTGGTTTTTATTTGATTAAATATAAAAATCAATTAAAAGAAAATGAGCTGATTAGTTATCAGTTGAAAGAAAAATTATCTTTGGCAAGACTGCAGGAACTTAAAAGTAAAATTAATCCTTCATTCCTTTACAAATCTTTGGAAAAAATTTCAGAATTAGTAAAAGACCGACAAACCAGTCAAGCAGACAATTTACTGACAGCAATAAGTGATTTTTTGAGAATATCACTTTATAATGAAAAAGATTTTATTTCACTTAAAGATGAAATTGATATTGTAGAAAAATATTTATCAGTAGAAAGAATAATCTCCAAGAAAAAAATAGAATTGAAAAACAAAATAGATAATTCTCTTTATGAGTTTATGATTTCATCTTTCTCAATTTTATTTATTGTAAAAAATTTATTGAATATAATCAGCCAAGATATTTGTGTTGAATTAACTGCTAAGGAAACGAATAATGAATTATTTATAGTTCTTAATATTTTTTTTAATGCAGGTATTGAATATGAAGAAATAAAAATGCTTCATAATTTTATAAAAGAAAATGATAATGTTTATCTAATTGAAAATGGAAATAGTTATTCGATTATTCTGAGTACCAAAAAAATTCTAAAAATGGAGCAGGTGATTGCTTGAAAGTGCGAACAATAATTATTGACGATGAACCACATGCAAGAGAAGGTCTAAAAATTCGTTTGAAAGATTATGATGAAATTACAATAGTTGCTGAATGCAGTTCTGGCATAGAAGCTGTAGAAAAAATTAATAAATTTTCTCCTGACTTAGTTTTTCTTGACATTCAAATGCCTGGGATGAATGGTTTTGAAGTTCTCAAAAATCTTAATAGTGATAATATTCCTATGATAATTTTTGTGACTGCTTATGACAAGTATGCTCTTAAAGCTTTTGAATTTCATGCAGTTGATTACTTATTAAAGCCAATTGATAAAAATCGTTTAAATAAAGCAATAAATTTTGCAATGAGTGAAATAGAAAACCGAAGATTAAAATTATATTCTGAAAAACTAAAAGCACTTGCAGATGAATATCTAAATTTAATTTCAAATAAAGAAAAAAATATTGAAGAGGGTAAGTTTATTAACAGAATATCTGTAAAAAACAAAAATATAATTAAAATTATTCCTGTTTCAGAAATTGACTGGATAGAAGCTCAGGGAGATTATGTTTATCTTCATGTTAAAGATGAGAAATTTCTTTTGCATGATTCATTAAGTTCCCTGGAGAATAAATTAAACCCGGAAGTTTTCATTAGAATTCACCGCTCATCAATTGTTAATATTGAAAAAGTAGAAAAGTTGAAATCAAATGAACATGGTGATTATGAATTGTTTCTTAAAGATGGAACGAAATTAAAAATGAGCAGAACTTATAAGGAAAATTTTCGAAAATTATCTGGAAACATATTTTAATGCCTCAGCTTATCCTTTCAAAATTGCTGCTTATCGAAAAATTACTCAACTCATAGAAATTTTATTCTAAATGCTAAAAATCCGTCATAGATTTAATTACGGCATAATTTCTTTGCTTAGATGAAGAAAATTATAATTCAATAAACGGAGGCATCAATGAAGAAAATTCTATTGTTGTTTATTCTTCTTATTTTAACGAATTATCTATATTCACAAAACAAAGCATTTGTTGAGTGGAAATGTATTCCACCCGATAGTCAAAAAGTTTCTGTTGTCCAAGGTAACTTAATTGGATTTCCTCAAATCGGAAGTTCTAATTTTGTTGTAAGAAGTTATACCGGCACTAATGCAGGTCCACTAGGCACAAATCAAAGATGGTGGCCATTTGATGGGACTAATCCAATATCGTGGGGAAATGAAACTGGTCAAGTCGAAACTCGTTATGTTCAATTTTCTTTAATGCCAAAAACCGGAAATAGTTTTCATGCAGATTCAATTTCATTGTGGCTTGGTGGCGGTGGAACAAGTTATATGAGAGTCAATATTTGGTATTCAATTGGATCATCTTTTGTTAATGCCCAGAAATTAAATTCCAATCCATTAATACTTGGGAATAATAATGATTCATTGTATGCTTTTAAAATCAATGCACAGGTGAATAATGGTGATACACTTTTTGTAAGAATTTATCCATGGTATGAAGGTTCACCTTCAACATCTAAATATCTTTATATTCAAGATGTTAAAATTTGGGGAACAACAAAAGGGAAAACTTATCAAACATCTGCAACATGGCCTTTGACAAATCCTGCTGATGGAGGAACAGGTTTTTCAGTAATTACGACTGGACAAATTGTAGCTCAGGATGAATTTTTCAAGAATACTGAAATAAATCAATATACCGGACCAAACAACAGCCAGAGAATTAGAATGGCTGGAACAAATAATACTTGGCCTGCAGGATTGACAGACCAGATTGATTCTGTCTATGTTCAATTTTCAGTATCTCCAAAATCAGGTTATACCCTTTATGTTAATAAAATTTCTTTTGATATTGGTGCAAAAAGCTCAAGTACATTTAAAGCTAATGTATGGATTTCTACAAAGGCAGATTTTAGCAATGCAATTAAGTTGATTTATCAAACAAGTGACCAGACAGGTCATAATTATCTAAATCCAAATGCATTAGAGCATTTTGAATTTGACCAGAACATTGCAGTAAAATCAGGTGAAACATTTTACTTGAGATTTTACCCATGGCACGAAAGTTCAACAGTGTCTACAGGAAAATATTTGTGTCTGCAGAATATTGTAATTGCGGGCGAAGTTGAAGGCAGTCCAGTTGCATCAAAGGTTTTGTGGCCTTATGAAACAGGTGAAGAATATGAAACTACTGGACCAATTTTAGCAGAACCTGTTAAATACAGTCCAACTATGAAATTTTATGGAACAACTCAATTACAGGATACAAAAGGTAATAATTTGAAATGCGGTGCAATTCAAACTGTTTCGAAGGCATGGTATGCTGAACCTAATCCAACAGACACACTTTATATACAGTATACCGCTAAACCAAAACACGGTGGAACTTTTTATGTTGATTCTGTTTCTCTATATATGGGAGGATGGTTTTCAAGTAATTTAAGAGCAGCAGTGTATTATTCTAAAGATTCTACTTTTGCAACAAAAACATTATTGATAAAAGATACTTCTTTAGTTGGGAACAAAGTTGATAAGTATGGTGCAAAGCTTGAAGAAACAGTTAATACAGGAGAAAAATTCTATTTGAGAATTTATCCGCATAATACAAAAGCAGAAGGATGGGCAAAATTAATTGCTGTAGATAGTGTTCAAATAATTGGAAATGTTCTTGGTGTTACAGCAGACCCCCCAGCTGTAATTACTAATGCCGTGACAGATATTTCAACTACTTTTGCAACAAGTGGCGGAAATATTCCAAATGATGGAGGTGCAATTGTTACCTCAAGGGGTGTTTGCTGGAATACTACTGGAAGTCCAACAATATCAGATAATAAAACTAATGACGGGAGCGGTTCTGGTACTTTCAAGAGTAAAATGACAGGATTAACTCCAGGTACAAAATATTTTGTTCGTGCTTACGCTATTAATGATGCTGGAATTTCTTATGGTGAACAGATAGAATTTTCTACTCTTGATTCACTGACGGTTCCTATTGTTACTACAAATATTGTAACAAGTATTTTAGCTAAAACAGCAGTAAGCGGAGGAGAAGTTATAAGCTGGGGTGGTGATACTGTAATTGTAAGAGGTGTTTGCTGGAATAAAACAGGAAATCCTACAATTAATGATTTTAAAACTGAAAATGAAAAAGGATTAGGAAAATTTACCAGTATTTTATATCCATTAGAACCCAATACAACTTATTATGTTCGTGCATATGCCACAAATAGTAAAGGAACTGGATATGGAGAAGAATTTTCATTTAAAACTCAAGAAATGATGCCCCCTGTAACAAAAGTGGTTGCAAAAGATGGAACAGGGGATTACACATCTGTACAAGCAGCGTTTAATGATGTTCCGGATTATTATACAGGACCATATACAATTTATGTTAAAAAAGGAGTTTATTACGAAAAATTACTTTTGTCATCTACTAAAACAAATGTAATATTAAAAGGTGAGGACAGAGATAGTACAATACTTACATATGATGATTATGCCGGCAAAAATAACTTGGGAACCTCAGGCTCTTACAGTGTTGCTATTGATGCTGATGATTTTACTGCAATGAATATTACTTTCCAGAATACAATTAAAAATGATGGAACTCACGGAAGCAGTGAACAAGCAGTTGCATTAAGAGTTAATGGTGATAGACAGCAGTATTTTAATTGTCGCCTTCTTGGTTATCAGGATACTTATTATACATGGGGCGGCAGAGGTGCTGGAAGAATTTATATGAAAAATTGTTACATTGAAGGTTCAGTTGATTTTATTTTCGGAAGAGATATAGTTGTATTTGATTCATGTGAAATTCATATTAATAGAGAAGGAGGAACATTAACTGCTGCAAGCACTGATGCAGAATCAAAATTTGGTTATGTGTTCAGAGATTGTAAAATTACAGCCGACTCAATTGGTTTTGATGGCAGAAGAATAACATCTTTTTTTCTTGGAAGACCATGGCAAGCAAAACCAAGAACAGTATTTATAAATTGTTATGAACCTGCATCTCTTAATCCAGCTGGATGGTCAACATGGAATGTTACTCCAGCACTCTATGCAGAATATAAATGCTATGGACCAGGTTCTGATATTTCAAAAAGATTAACTTCGATATCAAGACAATTAACTGATGAAGAAGCCAAAGAGTATACACTTCAGAATATTTTCTCTAAAAATACGAATCCAAATTTTGGATACAATTGGATGCCAGATATTATCACTTCTGTAGAAGAAAGAGAAGTTAATATTAAAGAAATTCCTGCTGATTATTCTTTATCTCAAAATTATCCTAATCCTTTTAATCCATCTACCACAATCAATTATACATTGCCAAAAGCAGGGAAAGTTAAACTTATTGTTTATAATATTGTAGGTCAAAAAGTTGCTACACTTGTTGATGAATTTCAAAATCCTGGATACTATAAGATTCAATTCAATGCATCAATGCTAACAAGCGGGGTTTATTTCTATCAACTTATAACAGATGATTTTGTAAAAGCAAAAAAAATGATTTTATTAAAGTAAAAATCTCATCTTAAGGGCTGTTCAAATATTTGGAACAGCCCTTAAATTTATTTTAAGAGGTAGTAAAAATGAAAAAAGTATGGTTGCTTTTATTTCTTTTATATTCAATTCCTAATGCGCAAAATAAAGTTAATCAAGATACTTCATTTACAATTTATTCAGCATATGAAAAATTAAAAAATGATTATCCATTTGTTAAACCTGCTAAAGTGAACGAAAATGTAGTATCAATAAAAAATATAGTTTATTACAAAGAGGGCAAACGTAAGCTGCAGCTTGATTTATTTATGCCTAGAATTATTGATAATAAACTTCCCTGCATTATTATAATTCACGGTGGTGGATGGCGTTCGGGTCATAAAGAAATGGAATGGCCTATTGCTTCTGAGTTAGCTTCAAAAAATTTTATTACTGCAACAGTTGAATATCGACTTTCAACCGAAGCTTTGTTTCCAACTTCAGTTTATGATATTAAACAAGCAATATTGTTCCTAAAGGAAAATTCTAAAAAATATAATATTGACACTAATAAAATTGTTTTAATGGGACAATCTGCAGGTGGACAGCTTGCAGCATTGGTTGGTGCAACATCAGAAAAAAAATATGAACCGAGCAATAAAAAATTTTCATCTAAAGTTAAAGCAATTATTGATATTGATGGAGTTCTTGATATGACAACACCTTCAGAAAGTGGAAAAGATACAATTCCTACTAAACCATCTGCTGCAAAAATGTGGCTTGGTTATACTTATAAAGAGAACCCGAAATTGTGGTTGGAAGCCTCACCTTTAACTTACATTGGAAAAGATACTCCGCCAATGCTTTTTATCAATAGTTCAATACCAAGATTTCATGCAGGAAGAGATGAAGCAATTGAAATTATGAAAAAGCATAATATTTATTTTGAAGTTCATACAATCGAGAATACTCCTCATACATTCTGGCTTTTTTATCCTTGGCAACAAAAAGTTGTAAATATTATTGTGAATTTTTTGAATAAAGTTTTGTGAGATAATTATATTGTTTGATTTGAATTGACTGAAATGCATTAAATAATTTTTACAATTTTTCGATAATTATAAAAAAAGAGAGCGTGATGGAACCAATTAAAAACGAACACTTCTTTTTAAGTTCGATATTTAAAGAAATTTATGATAAAAAAGATTTTTTAAAAGAAGAATATAAACTCAAGGATTCTGCTGAAATTTCAAATACAGCCAAAGTATTTGATAAACTTGATAAGTTTTTAAATCTTGGCCGCTCAAATAGACTTGATATTGATGACCTGAACGACAAAGAAAAAGAAGAATTCCTGAAAATGTTAAGTGAATTAATAAAACGAGGTGTAGTTGGTTATGAAATTCTCGAAGTAAATGGAAAACCAGAGAAACATTATATTGTAAATCAGATTGGAAATCAAAGAATTTATGGCGCAAAACTTTATAAAAAGAAAGGTTATAGTGATTAGGCAATTACATTTACAAGTGTACCAGGGTCTTTTGTATAATTTATATGATAAACTTTATTAATTCTTTTTTGAATGTAACTTAAGTCTTCGTTTTTTGCTGCTGGTTGAAAAACCATTCCATCAATAATTATATAAAAACCCTTTTCATTTTTTGATTCAACAGTCTTTTGAGGTGCATCCTCGCTATAATTATATGAACTAAAATTTCTTCTTGTTCTTTTATTGAGAACCTTTTTTGTTTCATTAAATATTGTTGAACTTTCAAGTGGACGAGCAATCGGAGTATTTTCGTGAAATCTTAAATCACTTTTATTTTGACTAGAATTATCATCAGCTTTCTCTGATACAAATAAATTTTTCTTTTCATTAGATGAATATTTTATGAAGAATTCATAATCTATTTGTTTCTTTAGTTCACTTATGTTTTTAATACTATTGAAATCAATCTTCGAATGTATAAATTCATTGATAGGATTAATTGTATTGGCATTATTAATTGTCATAGCGAAATTAATCTTTTGAGACAATTATAATCTAATAGGATTATTAATTCAAGTAATTTTTCGTATGAATTTTTTTTATGTGATGTGTATCTAAAATTATTATTAAATAATTAAAAATTCTTATAATCATTAAAAAGACAAAGATTACTCAAATTAAACAGATTTACACAGAATTTAAGTAAAGTTGATTAAAGAAATTAGTGTTTTTTTAAGCCCCTGTTTACAAAAACTTAACGAGAAATAAAGTTAAATAAATAGAATAATTTTATTGAAAAGAATTAAAATTATTTTTATAATTGCTACTAAGAAGACCATTTTGGTAGTAATTAATTTTTAAGATAATATGAAACTTTCAACACGCAGCCGTTATGGCGCTAGATTTATGTTTGAATTAGCGAAGAATTATAACAATGGTCCAATTTATCTTAAGGACATAGCTAAAAAACAGGAAATATCAGAGAAATATCTAAGCAAGTTGGTCATATTACTAAAAAATGCTTCTTTAATTAGTTCTTTTAGAGGTTCTCAGGGTGGTTATACTCTTGCAAAAAAACCCTCCGAAATTTCGATGAGAGAAATTGTGGAGGTCTTAGAAGGGGGAATTGAAATTGTTGATTGTATTAATAAAGATAATTTTTGCAAAAAAATTGATGGATGCGTTACAAGAGATGTATGGATTAAGCTTAATTCTGTAATAAGGGATACTTTAGAGAAAATTACCTTGGAAGATTTAGTAGAAAATCATAAGAAAAAAAATAATGCGGAAGTTCATAATTTTATTATTTAATTACTTGTAGGGTAGAATCAGATGAGTAACATTGCAGAAGATATTACAAAATTGATTGGTAATACGCCTTTAGTAAAAATAAATAAAATTACGGATGGCTCTAAGGCAAAAGTTGTAGCTAAACTTGAATTTTTTAATCCATGTTCTTCCGTTAAAGATAGAATTGGTGTAGCAATGATAAATGAGGCTGAAAAAAAAGGTTTAATAAATAAGGATACAGTAATAATTGAACCAACTTCTGGTAATACTGGAATTGCGCTTGCTTTCACTTGTGCTGCCAGAGGGTATAAGTTGATTATTATCATGCCAGATACAATGAGTGTAGAAAGGAAAAAATTATTAGAAGCATTCGGTGCCGAAGTTATTTTGACGCCGGGGCATCTTGGTATGAAAGGCTCAATTGAAAAGGCTGAAGAATTGTTTAAAAAATATAAAAACGCTTTTATACCTCAACAATTTAAAAATCCAGCTAATCCAGAAATTCATAGAATGACTACTGCAGAAGAGATATGGAATGACACAAATGGTGAAGTAGATATTCTTGTTGCTGGTGTTGGTACTGGTGGAACTATTACAGGTGTAAGTGAAGTTATTAAAAAAAGAAAACCGCAATTCAAAGCAATAGCTGTTGAACCTGAATCTTCTGCTGTATTATCTGGTAATAAACCAGGACCGCATATGATTCAAGGCATAGGTGCAGGATTTATTCCAGATGTATTAAATACTGAAATAATCGACGAAATTATAAAAGTTTCTAACGAAGATGCATTATCAATGGCAAAACGAATAATAAAAGAAGAAGGAATTTTAGCCGGTATTTCTTCAGGTGCTGCTATGCATGCGGCACTGCAAATTGCTAATCGAGAAGAGAACTCTAATAAATTAATAGTTGTTGTATTTCCAGATACTGGTGAAAGATATTTAAGTATACCAGTTTTTACAGACTAACTAATGGGAGAAAAAATGAAACTTATAATTAATGGAAAAGAAGAAATTCTTGAGCAAGAAAAAATCACCATTTCGGATTTATTAAAAATAAAAAATGTAGAAATGCCAGATATGGTCTCAGTTCAGTTAAATGAAGAATTTGTTGAAAAAAATAATTATCAAGAAATTTATCTGAAAGATGGCGATGTAATCGACTTTTTATATTTTATGGGCGGGGGAAGTTAAATGGAATTTGAAACAAAAGCAGTTCATATTGGAATAGATTCAAAAGAAAGATTTGGAGCCACTGCAATTCCAATTTATGAAACTGCTTCGTATGCATATAATACTGCTGAAGACTTAGAAGAAGTATTCAGCGGAAAAAAATTTGGTTACATTTATTCAAGAATTGCTAATCCTACTGTTACAGTGTTTGAACAAAAAATTTGTTCATTAGAAAATGGAATTGGTTCGGTTGCAGTTGCATCTGGCATGGCAGCAATTTCTACAGTTATATTCGCTTTAACTGAACAAGGGGACGAAATAATCTCGTCTAAAAGTCTTTTTGGTGGCACTTATCAATTTTTTAATGAGGTATTAAAAAAATTTGGTGTAAATATTATTTTTCTTGATTTAACAGATTTAGAAACATTAAAGAAAAATATATCAGAAAAAACCAAATTAGTCTTTGTAGAAACAATCGGGAACCCCCGAATCGATGTGCCCGATATAGAAAATATTGCTAAAATTACAAAAGAATTTAACATTCCCTTAATTGTGGATTGTACTTTAACTCCCCCTTGTATTTTTGAAGCAAAAAAGTTTGGTGCAAACATTACTGTTCATTCATCTACTAAATACATAACTGGTAGTGGTATTGCAATTGGCGGAGTATTAACTGACCTTGGAAATTATGATTGGGGAAATTCAAAATCTCTTAGGATTAAACAACTTCATAAAAAAGCTGGGCATTTTGCTTTCCTTTATGCTGCTCGTAAACAGATAGTTCAAAATATTGGAAGTTGTCTTTCACCTTTTAATGCATTTTTACATAATCTTGGTCTTGAAACCTTATACTTGCGTATGGAAAAACATTGTACTAATGCTCAAATACTTTCAGAATTTTTATTGAATGAGAAAAAAGTAAAAGAAGTTAATTATCCAGGTCTTAAAATTAATCCATTTCATACTGTTGCGAAAAAACAGTTTAATGAAAAATTTGGTGGACTATTAACTTTCAAATTAAACAGCAAAGAAGAGTGTTTTAAGCTTATTAACAATTTAAAGCTAACAAAAAATCTTGCTAATCTTGGAGATGCTAAAACATTAATTATTCATCCTGCTTCCACAATTTATCATGATTTTAGTAAAGAAGAAAAACTTGCTGCAGGTGTTACTGATGATTTGTTGAGAGTTTCGGTTGGTATAGAAAATATTAAAGATATTATTAATGACTTTAAGGAAGCTTTTGAAAAACTATAAGAAAGGAAATAAAAATGGAATTCACAGAATCACAAATAGAAAGATATAGCCGGCAAATAATATTAAAAGATGTTGGTGGAATAGGGCAACAAAAATTATTAAACGGAAAAGTTCTGATTGTAGGAGCCGGCGGTTTAGGTTCTCCTGCAGCTCTTTATTTAGCAGCAGCAGGTGTTGGAACAATTGGTATTATTGATGGCGATGCTGTTGATTTGACAAATCTGCAACGTCAAATTATTCACTTTACTCCGGATGTAAATAAACCGAAAGTTGAATCTGCAAAAGAAAAAATCGAGAAATTAAATCCTGATGTAAAAGTAATTACATACAAAGAAAGATTAAATGCAGAAAATATAATTGACATTATTAAATCTTACGATTTTATTATTGATGGAACCGATAATTTCCCAACAAAATTTTTAATTAATGATGCTTGTGTGATGATAAAAAAGCCATTTTCACATGCTGGTATTTTGCGATTTAATGGACAAACAATAACATATACTCCAGGTAATACCTGCTATAGATGTATTTTCAAAGAACCACCACCAAAAGGTCTTATTCCTACTTGCAGTGAAGCAGGTATTTTAGGTTCTGTTGCCGGTGTTCTTGGTACGATTCAAGCAACAGAAGCACTCAAATATCTTTTAGGAATCGGAAATCTTTTAATAAATAAATTATTAACCTTCGATGCTTTTGAAATGAAGTTTAGAGAAATTTCTTTAAAGAAAAATAAAAATTGCCTGATTTGCGGAGACAATCCTACAATTACTGAACTCAAAGAATATGAACAGCCTGTTTGTGATTTAAAATTTAGCTAAGAGAGGTGAATATGGAAACAAATAGAAAAAAATTATCGCTGATTCTTTTCTCGGGCGATTTTGATAAAGCAATTGCAGCTTTTACACTTGCTACTGGTGCAGCTGCTGTTAATTATGAAGTAAATATGTTTTTTACTTTTTGGGGATTGAATGTTATTAAAAAATCAAAAAGCAGAAAAGCAATTGGTAAAGGATTCTTGACAAAAATGTTTAATTTTTTAATGGGAGGATTCAATAATCTTCCATTGTCAAGATTAAATTTTTGCGGAATAAGTCCAAAACTTATGACAGGTCTTATGAAAAAAAGAAATGTTGCAACACTTGAATCGTTAATCGAAGCTGCAAAAGCATTGTCTGTTAATTTTTATGCCTGTGAAATGTCGATGCATATTCTATTATTGAAAAAAGAAGATTTTATTCCAGAAGTAAAAGAAGTTTTAGGCGTTGCAAAATTCCTTGAGTATTCACAAAATGGGGAGGTATTGTTTATATGAACATGTATAAACTTGACATAACTGCAGATCATTGCCCTATGACTTTTGTTAAAACTAAACTCGAATTGGAAAAGTTAAAAGCTGGCGACCGTCTTGAAGTCCTTGTTACTGAAGGTGAACCCCTTGATAATATTCCAAAGACAGTGAAAGAACAAGGATATAAAGTGATAGAAATTTCTCATATTAAAGACAAAATTCATAAAATCGTGATAGAAAAATGAGCGATAAAATTCTTTTCCAAATAAATAAAGATTTACTTGAGAAAATAAAAGAGCAAGGTCGAAAAGAAGCTCCTATTGAAGCATGCGGCTATTTAGCCGGCAATGATAATGTTGCAAAGGAAGTTATTTATATGAAAAACATTGATAATTCACCTGAACATTTTACATTCGATCCAAAAGAGCAGTTTGCTGCACTTAAATATGCCCGCAGTAAAGGCTTAGATTTAATTGGCGTTTATCATACTCACCCTGCTACTCCAGCAAGAATGTCAAAAGAGGACATTAGATTAGCAAACGATACTAATATCGTTTACCTAATTTATTCATTAACAGAAGATGTAATTAGAGCCTTTAAAGTTGATAAAGATAAAAATGTAAGTGAAATAGAAGTTGTTATTAATGTAGAATTCAGAACATTGAATTCATGATGTAGCTGATTTTTATGTTAAAGTTCAAATTGAGCATAATTGAACATCTATTATTCAAAAGAGACAGAGCCATTCCCACAAAAGAATGGCTCTGTCACTTTGGAAGAATTTTTAGGTATCTATCCCTTCAATCTTTGAAATCCAGTCAATAATTTTTTATGAACCTCTAACAGGAGTGAGATTATTTTGTTATTAAATCAGAAAATGGAGACAATTATTCTGCATTATTTCACCAATTATGTGTATGACAATCATTTCATTCTGTCGATATTTTATTAATAGATTCCATAGATTTTAATTTTCTTCTAAAAGCATGACCTTTGCCATAATTAATGATGCGTGTTAATCATCATTATTTTTCTTTACAAGAATTTTCCAATGTTTTTCATTTATCTTTTCCTGTAATATTATTTCGTGTCCATCTTGTTTTAATGATAATGGAACATTCTTTATTGGTAGACCATCATCTAAAATTACTTCTAAGATTTGTCCAATTAGCATTGTCTCGAGTTTTAGTTTTGTTCTTACATAATTGATTGGACAAGATACACCTTTAAGGTCAAGTGTTTCGTCTGGTTTAATTTGGATCTCAGACATCTTCTTCTCCTGTAATTTTTGCACATTCCATAATTTTCAAATTTGGTAAAAGTCGTAAATATGATTTATCAGAATCTTCTACAAATCTTTTTGTATAATCGAAAATTCTTAGAGCAATTTCTTTTTCATCCGACGAGTGTTTCCATATAAAATAATTATCTTTAATATTGGACCAATCATTGCACAACCAATGTTTTGGAACAATTCTATTTACAAATTCAGTAAGAATTTCTTCTTCATTTTGTGGTTCAATTCCTTCTAAGTAAACGTACATTTTTGAGCATTTTAATAATGAATCGAAACATTTAGATTTTACAGCTGACCAATTTTCTGCTTTAATGTCATCTTCTGCTTCGTAAATATTTCTCATTGAATCATAAAGATTGATTGCCATTATATCGAGTAAACTGCCTGCGCATTCTCCTCGTGTTTCTGCTTCCATTTTGAATTCTTCATCAATATAAGGTTCATGGAAATATTCAGGATTATCTTGGGGCACTTTTGAATATTTCGAAAGAATTCTTCTTAATGAATCGATTCCAACTCTATCAACAAATTCAAAAAATTGTTCTCCGTTTTGTTTTTGATTTTTCCAAAAATCTATTACTTCTTTTACAAACAAAGGAGCAGCTGCAGCAGGTACTTTACCAATAACTTGACCAATACGAGTTCTTTGATGAAAAACATTGCCGCCTATTAAAACCACATAATGAGGTGAAAGCTTTCCATCTATTTTTAGAGATGCGCCAAAAAATCCTAAATCGCCAATGTGATGTTGTCCACAAGAATTAGGGCAGCCTGATATGTGTATTCTTAATCCATTAAGATCATCTATGTTTTTGCCAATATATTCTGCAAAGTTATAAGGATGGGTAACAGCAAGTCGGCAAGAAAAAGCACCTGGGCAAGAGACAATTTCGTGCATTGCTTCTGTGGTCCCACCTATTAATCCATTTTCCTTGAGATATAGAAATGTGTCTTGTAAAAATTTTTCTTCAACCCATGGTATCAGTAATTTTTGAGTTGGAGAAATTTTCATATAACCAGCACCGTAAAGGTCAGAAAAATCGGCAATTAGACGGAGTTTATCTGGAGTAATATTTCCCAATGGTGGTTTTATCCAGATTGCATAATACCCGGTTTGTTTTTGTTTAATTAAGTATTTATTAAGAAATGTTTTCCATAGAGGATCAATTTCAACATTTTGATTCTGATAAATTGGATTTTTTAATCTTCGTGTATTTTCCGGTCCATCAGATTTCCCATTTTTTGTTGGAGCTGGGAGCGGGAAATTATTTACATATTCTTTTAATTCGTCATCAATTTGTCTGAACTTTTTTAATACTTCAAATTCTTTTGCAACAAGTTCTTTGAAATTATCAAATCCAATCCGTGCAATTAAGAATTTCATTCTTGCTTTGTTTCTGTTGTTTCTTTCTTCAGTTCCATATTTATGAAATACTCTTAGTATTGCTTCTGCTAATGGATAAAATTCTGTTACAGGTATAAAATCAAATAATAAATTAGAAGTCATTGGAACAGAACCAAGTCCGCCGCCAACATAAATTCTAAATCCATATTCTTCCTTACCATTGTTTTTAACTTGCGCAATGCAGCCAATATCATGAATTCGAGATAAGGCAAAATCTTCTTCACTTTCTGAAAATGATATTTTGAATTTTCTTGGCAATGTTGAAGTTAAAGGATGCCTTAAAAAATATCTTGTGCAAAAAATTGAATAAGGTAAAATGTCAAAATATTCATTAGGGTTAATTCCAGATAAATAAGATGCAGTAATGTTTCTAACACAATTTCCGCATGCTTCTTTTGTTGTAATTCCAACATCAGCAAGCATCCTGAGAATAACAGGTATATCTTCGATTTTAATAAAATGAAGTTGTATATCTTGACGAGTGGTTAGATGTGCATGACCGGAACCAACATATTTTTCTGTTATAGATGCAATTTGTCGAATTTGTTCTGAAAGAATAAATCCGCTTGGGATTTTAATTCTTTGCATGTGAATTCCTTCGCCATGATGCCTTACTCCATAAGTTCCAAAAGTAAGACGATATCCTTTGAATCTCTCGGGATGAATTTCACCGGCTTTTAATTTATTTATGATTTCTTCGTATTCATTAATTTCACTATAGACATCATACCCTCGATTAATGTCTATCTGCTCCCAAATAGTTACCTGTGTCATTTTCATTCTCCTTTCATTTATTTTGTTAATTTATTTTTACAGTTAAGCAAGAAGCATATTAACCTTTGGCTGAATAAATAGTATATGCATCCCGCTTTTCTGAACTTTGAATGTTATTAATTTTAATATGAGGAAGTATGTTGGAATAATTAACAACATTCCCAAAAATTAAAACTGCAGGTGATTCAGCTTCTTTTGAAATAGTGATTAAATTTTCTAACGTTGTTATTAAAACTTTTTGATTACTTCTTGCTGCATTTGAAATAATTGCTGCCGGTAAATTTTTGTCTACTCCGATTTCTATAGCGAACTTTACAATGTTCTCAACCTGAGTTAATCCCATAAGAACAATTGTAGTATGATTTTTACGTTTTAATAAATCGAGCCATGAACTATCGAATACATTGCCATTTAAGTGACCCGTAACAATAGAAACCGAAGACGAATGACCACGTGCGGTAGGTGGTATTCCAGCAGATAAAGGTGCAGAAAATGCCGATGAAATACCAGGGATGATTTCTACATCAATGTTATGGCTTACTAAAAATTCAGCTTCTTCAGCACCTCTTCCAAATATAAATGGGTCTCCATTTTTTAGTCGTCCCACTTTAAATCCTTGCGATGCATAAGCAAGCATCAAATTGTTGATTTCATTTTGTGATATAGAATGTTTGCCTTTGCATTTGCCCACATAAATTTTTTCTATATTTGGTGGAATAATATTTAATATATCATCTGTAATGAGATGATCATAAAGCACTACATCTAAATTCTGTATTGTGTTGAATGCTTTAATTGTCAGCATATCTATTCCGCTAATTCCGCAGCCGATTATATACACCTTACCAAATAATCGAAGAGTTTCTTTTCTGGTTTCTTCAATATTCACAATACCATTTATTCTTTCGTTTAATTTTTTCTCTGCAAGGTTGCCTAATCCCTCTGGTAAAAATTCTTTTATTTTATCTCTAACAATTTGTGTTATAGTGGGACTTGCACCATCACTCGAAACTGCGATTTTAAGATTCTTGTATTTTAATAATGAAGAAAAATAAAAATCGCACTCATCTGGTACATCAACTGTATTAAGCAAAATGAATCTCTCTTTTTTAATTTCTTTAAGTATAGAATTTACCTCTTTATTACCGGTTGCATCAATAATAATATTGTAGTTATCAGCATCATGCTTTTCGAATTTCTTTAGTTTATAAGGGAAAGTATAATTCTTTAATTCGTCGCAGAGATGTTCTGATATTACAAAAAAATTGATTTCATTTTCCTTAAGCACTTTTATTTTTTGCAGTGCTACTTTCCCACCGCCGATTATCAAAATTTTTGGGTTCCTTAATAATACCGGTAATGAATTTATCTTATACATTTTGATCTCTTTCATAATATTTTATTTTCATTAATTAAAAACATGATTAAAAAATTGGTTTTATTTCCCAGTGTGGAAAATATTTTTTAATTAATTGATATAATTCTTTTTCAAATTCAGAATAATCAACTTTAGCTGGCTTTTCCTCTTCTTCAAGAGCTTCTACAATTATACCGCCGCCTGCAATGTCATATTCATCGACAATAACAAAACGTCCTGTAGTTTTTATTTGATTAAAGAGGTCAAAGCTAATTGGTTTATCTGTTTTAAAAATAATTTGTGCTACTTCGTTGCGATGAACTTCTTCTCGATTTATCGTGCTTTCCAAATTAGAAGCATTCATTACGGTTATGATTTTTTCGATATTCAATCCAGCCTTATTTGTACCGATTTTTAATTTATATTTTTTGTGAATGCTCAGTAAATTTTTTCCCATCCAGAATATATTTGCTTTAAATCGATTTGTAGTAAAAGGCAGCTGCTGGTCAGTTCTGCAGATTAAATCGCCAGGCTTTACATAAACTTGAGTTGTTAATGTCAGTCCGATTGCCTGTTCAACCGAAGCAAAAAGAGGAGATTCTTTACCGTATATTTCAATAGTTTTTACTGTAGATTTTTTATTAGAAGGCAAAAAGATTATTTCATCTCCCACATTGATTGTCCCCGAATTAATGGTTCCAGCAATAATTCTTCTGTTGTCACCATTTTCTGTAAATTTATAAACTCCCTGAACAAACATTCTGAAATTTTTTTCTTCATCTCCTTTTTCTTTTTCAAAAGAATCAATTAATTCTAATATAGTTTTCCCTTTATACCAGGTCATATTATTGGAATGTTCAATTAAATTAAATCCATTTCTTGCCGAGATTGGTACAAATGCAATAGGCTCAATTCCAATTTCTTTTAAGAAAACGACATAATCATTTTTTATTTCGTTGAATTTTGATTCGCTGTAATTAACCAGGTCCATTTTATTAATAGCAACTGCAATTTGTTTTATTCCTAGTAATGAGAGCATATAAGCATGTCTTTTAGAATTTTCTGCTATGCCTTCGTGGGCATCTATTAAAAGAATTGCAGCTTCTGCACGTGCAGCTCCGCTTATCATATTTTTTAAGAATTCGATATGACCAGGTGCATCAATGATAATATATTCCCGCTTTGATGTTTTGAAAAATACTCTTGCAGTATCAATTGTGATTCCCTGAGCTTGTTCATCAACTAATGCATCAAGCAGAAATGCGTATTCAAATGGTTTTGAGTTTAATTCGCAAGTTCTTTTTACCTGTTCGAGTTTACCAATAGGCAATGAATTTGTATCAGCTAATAATCTTCCAATCAAAGTGCTTTTCCCGTGGTCTACATGTCCAACAATTACAATGTTCATTCTTTCTTTCATGAAAAACTCCAATTTGTTACTTAATTCTAAAATTGATATTTATTTTGAAATCATGATTTATATTTTAAACTCTTTAAGATTTATGAGACTGTATTAAAATGCTAACTATCATGCAAAATATATTTGACTTGTTAAAATCTGTTTTCACAATAATTATTTGCTAAATAAATTTTTCTTTACAATTATTATCAAACAATCTCGTCAGTAAATTGTGTAAAAAACATCTTACCTCATCCCTGTTCGAAGTTATCGAAAAAGAATTTTTAATTTTAAAATCTGTGTAAATCGCTCTGAATCTGTGTTTTCTGTGTGCCATTTTTAAACACTTTACTTTTAAGAAAGCACCATTTGAAATCTTTAATTTATTTAGAATGACCTTTAAAAAATATTTCAACATTTTAATACAACGTAAAAATTATGATAAAGAACAAAAGCAAAAATCTATTACATATATCCTTCTCTTCTTAATTCTTCAAGAGTTCCTCCGCCATCTTTATCTTGAGCACGTCCTGACCTTTCTGCTATGTTGACTAATTTTCCACTTTTTAATTCTTCAATAATTTCTTTAACATTTTTTGCTGTTGATTCGATTGGAAAAGTACAAGGATAGCAACCTAATGACCTGTATCTTTTACCATCGCCATTATCAAAATAAAGTGATACAACTGGAATATTTTCTCTATCGATATATTCCCAGATATTTAGTTCAGTCCAATCAAGTAAAGGATGAATTCTTACATGAGTATTAGGTGCAAATTCAGTTTTAAATTGATTCCAGAGTTCCGGCGGTTGATCACCAATATCCCAGTCACTGTTTTTATCTCTCGGTGAAAAATATCTTTCTTTTGATCTGCTTCCTTCTTCGTCGGCTCTAACACCAACAATAACACCAGTATAAGCTTCTTTATTTGGGTCTTCAACGAAAATGCCTAATTCATGGTCAAATTTGTATCGCGTAAAATTTCCGGATAAAGTATTTTTCAATGCTTCAGTTTTTAATAATTTGCAGCAAGTAATACGATCAACATTTCCATCAGGAAAAGTTTGTTTGGTGCGCAATGCTTCTTTGTTTTGTCCAACTATTAAATTTAATTTTAATTCTTTAGCTAATTTGTTTCTGTATTCAATCATTTCAGGTATTTTAAATGAAGTATCAATGTGTATTAAAGGAAAAGGGATATGATCAAAAAATGCTTTGCGGGCAAGATGCAAAAGTACAGTGCTGTCTTTTCCTATTGACCATAACATTGCTAAATGTTTGAACTCGCGGTATGCTTCTCGAAAAATGTAAATGCTTTGTGCTTCTAATTTATCTAAGTAATCCATATTCCACCTCATTATTGTTTAATGTGTAAACCACATTCTTTCGTATTTGGATTTTCCCACCACCATCTGCCGGCTCTTATATCTTCGCCAGGTTGAACCGGCCTTGTGCATGGTGCACAGCCGATGCTTAAATAATTTTTATCATAAAGACTATTGTATGGAATATTATTTTTTTTGATATAATCCCATACTTGGGCTTCTGTCCAATTAAAAAGTGGATTTACTTTTATTAATTTGTAATTATAGTCATATTCTATTAATTCAATATTTTGCCGTGTGATTGATTGTTCTCTGCGCAAACCAGTAATCCACACTTCTATATTTTTTAGTGCGCGTTTCAATGGTTCAATTTTTCTTACATAACAGCATCTTTTTCTGTCTTCTATGCTGTTATAAAAAAGATTTATTCCTTTTTCCCTTACCATTTTTTCAACTGATCTGTAATTGGGAAAGTAAATGTGAATTTTTATGTTGTATTGTTCTCTTGTTCTTTCAATTAAACTGTATGTTTCGTTTGGTAATCTGCCAGTATCAAGTGTAAATATTTTTACTTTTGAATTAATGGAAGAAAGCATGTGAGTAATTACCTGGTCTTCAATACTCAGACTTGTTGAAAAAGCTGCTTTTTTCCCAAAAGTTTCTGAAAAATATTGTATTACCTCGAATGTATCTTTACTTTTTAATTGATTATTTAATTCTTCGATTCTTTCCATTTCATTCCTCAAATGTTGTATTCAATGTCAGATTTTGTTTCTTTCCCAAATTTGATTTTATCCCATATTCTTTCATGAAGATAATAAATGAATATTTTGGTAAATATTTCTACACCTCCTATCGATAAAGCTATTCTTACACTTCCAGTAAAAAAGTAAGAAATTATTGCAGTATATAAGCTGCCAGTGATTCTGTAAGTAATAGATTTTATTAAACTTCGATATGACTTCTCATGCATGTTTTTCCCATCTTTTTATTGATAATGGGGATTGTTTATTATTAGTCTCTAAAAAGACTAAAGTTTAATATTGTTAATTATTTATTTAGTATAGTGTTGATTAAAAAAAGAAAAGTATTAACAACAACAGAACATTCGGTGGGTACAGAGACAGGTATTATTTGAATTTTGGATGTAATTAATTGAGAAATTAGTTTGAATATAAACAGAAGTATTAAACCTTCTAATACTTCGATGCTTCGTTTTAAGTAAGTTATTCATCTTTAGTCCCTTTCTATTTTTTGATTATCGTTTTCTTATTCTTGCTAATAACAAAAAAGCCCTTCAATCTGTGAAGGGCTCTTGAGATTAAATTTATAAATATAATTTTATCTCCGCTCCTTCACAGAACATTTGATAAACATTTTACAAATACAATTACTAAAAATATTTTTTGGTGTCATCTGCTAATTTTTTATTTTCAGTGCAAAGATAAATTTAATAAGTTATTATGTCAAGTTTATTTTTAAATTTCTCAGTAGTAAAATAATAAATATGAATTATTTATTTTTAGTTGTGATAAATAAAAAATTATAACTACGTTAAAACATCTTTTATATCAATGGAATCAGAAATATCTGAAAGAATAATTGGAAAAAGAAAAGTAGCTATAGCTTCAGCTTTTGCCGCAATATTTCTTACTTCATTAAAGCTTATCATTGGTTTAATTACAGGCAGCCTGGGTATTTTATCAGAAGCACTTCATTCAGGATTGGACTTGATTGCAGCAGGAATTACATATTTTGCCGTTAAATATTCTGATAAACCTCCAGATGAAGGACACAACTACGGACACGGAAAAATTGAAAACTACTCAGCTCTTATCGAAACAATTTTGTTATTTATTACATGTATTTGGATAATTTACGAAGCGATCAGAAGATTAATTACAAAAGAAGTTGAAATTGAAGTATCAGTTTGGGCATTTGCTGTAATGATTACATCAATTATTGTAGATTTAACACGTTCACGTGCACTGAGTAAAGCAGCAAGAGAATATAATAGCCAGGCACTCGAAGCCGATGCTCTTCATTTTTCGACTGATATATGGAGTTCTACTGTAGTAATAATTGGGTTGATATGTGCGTATTTTAATTTTTATTATGCAGATGCAATTGCAGGATTAATAGTTTCATTTATCGTAATGACAGTGAGCTATCGCCTTGGAAAAAAATCTTTTGATGCATTAATTGATAAAGCACCATTGGGATTAAAAGAAGAAGTAGTAGCTATTGTTAGCAAAATTCCTGAAGTTGTGTTATCTCACGACATAAAAGTTAGAGAATCTGGTCCTTACAAGTTTGTTGATATTAATATTCACGTAAATAAATCAATGACAATTGAACAAGCACACGAAATTTCTCATTTAGTTGAAGAAGCTATTGTTTCTAAAATCAAAAATGTAAAAGTTATGGTTCATGCTGAACCAGATAACGAAATTGATGAAAAATAGTATTTTATTATTAATTTTTATATTTGTTAGGGACATTTATTAAATGAACTAAAAGTTAAAGGAGCGTGTTAATTTTATAAAATTAACAAAAAAATAATTATTGAAAATTGGGAGATAAATATGAATGAAAATAATTTAAGGAATACTCAAATTGATGATATTGAATTAAGAGAATGGCTTGAATCCCTTGAATATGTTTTACAAACAGGTGGACCGGAAAAAGTTAAAGAGCTCTTACATAATTTAGACACATATGCACATGAAAAAGGTGTTGAAATTCCATTTACTGCAAATACACCTCATATAAATACAATACCAAAAGAAAAACAGCCTCCATTTCCTGGTGGAAGAGAAATTGAAAGACGTATTAAAAGTCTGGTTCGCTGGAATGCTATGGCTATGGTTGTAAGAGCTAATAAAATTGAACCAGGTATTGGGGGACATATTTCAACATATGCTTCACTTGCTACTTTGTATGAAATTGGCTTTAATCATTTTTTCCGTGGCAAAGATGGAAATCATGAAGGAGACATAATTTATTTTCAGGGGCATGCAGCTCCAGGAGTTTATGCAAGAGCATTTCTTGAAGGAAGATTAACAAAAGAACAACTCGAAAATTTTAGAAGAGAATTACAACCAGGGGGAGGATTATCTTCTTACCCTCATCCATGGTTAATGCCAGATTTCTGGGAATTTCCCACTGTTTCAATGGGATTAGGTCCTATTCAGGCAATTTATAGAGCAAGATTTATAAGATATCTTGAAGACAGAGGTTTGAAAAAACCAAGTGACCAGAAAGTGTGGGCTTTTATAGGAGATGGCGAAACAGATGAACCAGAAACACTTGGAGCAATAACACTTGCAGCTCGTGAAAAATTAGATAACTTAATTTTTGTAATTAATTGTAATCTTCAAAGACTTGATGGACCTGTAAGAGGCAATGGAAATATAATTCAAGAACTCGAAGCAATTTTCCGAGGTGCCGGTTGGAATGTGATAAAAGTTGTTTGGGGTAGTGATTGGGACCCACTCTTGGAAGCTGATAAAACTGGTCTTTTAATTAAGAGAATGAACGAATCAATTGACGGCGAATCACAGAATTATGTTACAAGAGATGGAAAATATATAAGACAACATTTCTTCGGTAAATATCCAGAATTATTAAAACTCGTTGAACATTATACTGATGAACAATTAGAAAAAATGAAACGTGGAGGTCACGACCCTGAAAAAGTATATGCTGCTTATAAAGCAGCGGTTGAACATAAAGATGCACCAACAGTAATTCTAGCAAAGACTGTAAAAGGTTATGGGCTTGGAGAAGCTGGGGAAGGTAAAAATATTACTCATCAACAAAAAAAATTAAACGAAGAAGAATTAAGAGAATTTAGGACCAGATTTTCAATTCCAATAAGTGATGAAGAAGTTTCTAATGCTCCTTTCTATCGTCCTCCAGAGGATTCCCCGGAAATTCGATACTTGAAAGAAAGAAGAAAAGCTCTTGGTGGGTATATTCCTAAAAGAATAATTAAAGCAGCTCCTTTGAAAACACCATCTGAAGAATTATTTGAAGAGTTTTATAAAGGTTCAGATGGACACGAAGTTTCAACAACTATGGTTTATGTTAGAATTCTCTCTAAACTATTAAAGGATAAAGAAATAGGTCATTTGATTGTTCCAATTGTTCCAGATGAAGCAAGAACATTTGGAATGGAAGCACTATTTAGACAGGTGGGAATTTATTCTCATGTGGGACAGTTATATGAACCTGTTGATAAAGACACACTCCTATATTACAAAGAAGCTAAAAATGGTCAGATACTTGAAGAAGGAATTACAGAAGCAGGAGCTATGTCTTCTTTCATTGCTGCTGGAACAGCTTATTCGGTGCATGGAATAAATACTATCCCGTTCTTTTCATTTTATTCAATGTTTGGATTTCAAAGAGTTGGAGATTTAATTTGGGCTGCGGGCGATATGCGTTGCAGAGGATTTTTACTTGGTGCAACAGCAGGCAGAACAACTCTTGCTGGAGAAGGTCTGCAGCATCAAGATGGACATAGTCATCTTCTTGCTTATCCTGTTCCAAATCTTTTAGCTTATGATCCAGCTTTTGCATATGAACTTGCTGTTATTATTCGTGATGGTATTTATCGAATGTATGAAAAACAGGAAGATATATTTTACTATATAACTATAATGAACGAAAATTATGTTCAACCTCCGATGCCTGGTGATGTAAAAGATGGAATATTGAGAGGTATGTATAAATTCAAAGTTAGCGAAATGAAAGATCAAAAACTAAAGGCTCATTTACTTGGAAGTGGTACAATCCTAAATGAAGTAATTAAAGCAGCAGAAATTCTGGAAAATAATTATAAAGTTTCTACTGATATTTGGAGTGTGACAAGTTACAAAAATCTTCATCTTAATGCTCAAGAAATTGAAAGATGGAATATGTTTCATCCTGACCAACCAAAGCTTCCATACATCTCAGAAATTACAAAAGGAGAATCTGGTGTATTCGTAGCTGCTTCTGATTATGTACAAATTATTAAAGATGCAATGGCTAAATGGCTGCCAGGTCCACTTCATTCTCTTGGAACTTATGGATTTGGAAGAAGTGATAGCAGAGCTGCTTTAAGAGACTTTTTTGAAGTTGATGCTAAACACATTGTTTATGCAACTTTATATTCTTTATATAAAGAAAATAAAATTAAACTTGATGTTGTTAAAAAAGCACAAAATGAACTTGGAATTAATCCGGATAAACCAAATCCGGCAAAATCATAAAAATTTTTTAACAAAATTGGAATTCTAAAATGATAGTAGACTTTAAACTTCCTCATCTTGGAGAAAATATTAGTTCAGCAGATATTATAAAGGTTCTTGTTAAAGAAGGTGATAAAATTGAAATTGATCAGATTATTGTAGAAATCGAGACAGATAAAGCTACAATTGAAGTGCCTTCTGAGGTAAGTGGAATTATCAAAAAAGTTCATGTCAAAGAAGGAACTAAAGCTAAAGTTGGTGAACCATTAATATCTGTTGAAGTAGCTGAAGAGGATAAATCAAAAATTGATAAATTGGAAAAAGTATCAGAAGAATCAACTTCTGAGCAAGTGCAGTTAACTTCTCAAACAGCTCATACTTCAGCTGAAATTGAAAATAAAAAAGCAAAAGCTGAATCAAGTCCATTGCATTCTGAAATTAAAGAAGTAGTTAAAGAACATACTCACATGCCTCAGGTTATTGATATTCCTCAAGATATTGTAAAAACTATAGTTCCTGCTGCTCCATCAGTAAGAAGATTTGCCCGTGAAATTGGAATTGATATAACACAAGTAAGAGGAAGCGGTCCAAAGGGAAGAATTACAATTGATGATGTTAAAGCTTATGCAAAATTATTAAATGAACAAATTCAAAAAGGAGGAATAGTTCCAGGTGTTCAAGTTGGAATTTCTAAAGAACCTTTACCAGATTTTTCAAAATGGGGCGAGATAGAACGTTTGCCAATGAGTAATGTGCGTCGTAAAACTGCGGAACATCTTTCTTATGCATGGAATACTGTTCCTCATGTTACACAATTCGACAAAGCTGATATTTCAGAAGTAGAAAAATTTAGAAAACAGTATAGCAATAAAGTTGAAACTGCAGGAGGCAAGTTAACTGTAACAGCAATTTTGCTAAAAGTAGTGGCATCGGCTCTTAAAATATTCCCTCAGTTTAACTCAAGTGTTGATATGGAGAAAAATGAAGTTATCTATAAAAAATATATTAACATCGGAGTAGCAGTTGATACAGAAAAAGGGTTGCTTGTACCAGTAATTAAGGATGTAGATAAGAAAAATATAACACAGTTAAGTATAGAACTTTCGGAAATTTCTCGAAAAGCACGCGATAAAAAATTGTCTCTTGAAGAAATGCAGGGGGGATGTTTTACAATTTCAAATCTTGGTGGTATTGGTGGAACTTATTTCACTCCAATTGTAAACACACCAGAAGTAGCAATTCTTGGTGTATCTAAATCTGTTTTTGAACCAGTTTATGTAGATGGCGAATTTAAACCAAGATTAATGTTGCCTCTTTCATTGTCGTATGACCACAGAATTATAGATGGTGCTGATGCAATTAGATTTCTAAGATGGATTGTTAATGCTCTTGAAAATCCACTCTTAATTTTTCTTGAAGGCTGATTATTTAATTACAAATTGTTTTCTGAAAATTAAACCGATGTTTATTTCATAAATGAATAATTTTTGTTTTGATTTTTTTCTTTGAAAAAGTAAATAGAAATAAAATTTAATAATTAAAAAAAACCAATCAATTATTTGTGTATTGAATAACAAAAGAGATTAAAAAATATGTCAACAAAAACACAATTAGCAGTAATTGGAGCCGGACCCGGCGGTTATGCTGCTGCATTTTTAGCTGCAGATTTAGGAATGCAGGTTACACTAATAGATATGGAAAAAAATCCAGGTGGAGTTTGTCTTTATCGTGGATGCATTCCATCAAAAGCATTGCTTCATGTAGTAAAATTAATTAATGAAGCAGAAGAAGCTAAAAAGTGGGGAGTTGAATTTGGCAAACCCAAAATTGATATCAATAAAATTCGTGATTTTAAAAATAGTGTTGTAAACAAATTAACAGGCGGACTTGGTCAACTTTCCAAACAACGAAAAGTTAATTATATAAATGGCAAAGCTTCATTCCTTAATTCGAATGCTTTATCTGTTACAAAAAATGATGGAACTGTTGAAGAAATTATATTTGAAAAAGCAATAATAGCAACGGGCTCTGTGCCTGCTTCAATTCCAGGTATTTTAACTAATTCACAAAGAATTATGGATTCTACTGCAGCTTTAGAATTAAATGATATTCCAGAAAAACTTCTTGTTATTGGTGGAGGTTATATTGGATTGGAGTTAAGCACAGTATATGCAACTCTTGGAAGTAAAGTAACAGTTGTAGAGATGATGCCTGGACTTTTACCGGGTGCAGACAGAGATTTAGTTGCTGTTCTCGAAAAAAGAATTAAAACAAAATTAGATTCAATTTATCTTGAAACTAAAGTTATTGAGTTAAAAGAAACTGAAGAGGGAATAAAAGTTAAGCTCGAAGGAAAAAATATAGACAAAGCTGAGATGACATTTGATAAAGTTCTTATATCAATTGGAAGAAAACCGGTGACATCAGGATTTGGATTGGAAAATACAAAAGTCAAAGTAAATGAACGAGGTTTCATAATAGTTGATAAACAATTAAAAACAGATGACCCAAATATTTATGCAATTGGTGATGTTGTAGGAAATCCAATGCTTGCACATAAAGCAGCTGCAGAAGGTCGCACTGCTGTTGAAGCTATTCTCGGTCACAAAGTTGTATTTGAACCAAATGCAATACCAGCGGTAGTCTTTACAGATCCAGAAATTGCATGGACTGGAATAACAGAAACAGAAGCTCAGCAAAAAGGCATTAAGTATGAGGTTGTAAAATTTCCGTGGGGTGCAAGTGGTAGAGCTGCTACTCTCGATAGAAATGATGGTTTAACAAAATTAATAATTGAACCTGAAACAGAAAGAATTATCGGTGTAGCTATTGTTGGGGTAGGTGCTGGAGATATGATTGCTGAAGGTACACTTGCAATTGAAATGGGTGCAACAGTTAAAGATTTAGAATTAACAATTCATCCACATCCAACTTTATCTGAAACATTAATGTTTGCAGCTGAATTATATTATGGTCATGCTACAGATTTATATAGACCAAAACGAAAGTAGATTTAGAACCTATTGCATCTTTGATTGTTGAATGATTGCACAATTTTAAAAAAATGTATGAATACTAAAATTTTCCTTTTCTTTCTTTTAACCTCATTGGTTCATGCTCAAAATTATGATTGGGTTCGCCACGACTCTTTAGTCAAGGCTGGTGTAAATCAAATTTATGGTATTGAATTTGACAAAGCAGAAAAAACATTTGATATTGTAATTAAAGAATATCCAAATCATCCTTCGGGAAAATTTTTCAAAGCAATGATTACATGGTGGCGTATTTTACTCAATTTAGAAGATGAAAGCATGGACCAGAAATTTTATAACCAGTTGCAAGAAGTAATTGACATGTGTGATAAAATTCTTGATAAGAATCCTAAAAATATTGATGCTATTTTTTTCAAAGGCGGCTCTATTGGTTTTAGGGGAAGATTACTTGGAATTCGTGAAAACTGGATTAAGGCTGCACTCGATGGAAAAGAAGGTTTAGATCTTGTTTATAGAGCATACAAAGCAGACCCAAAAAATGTAGATGTTCAACTTGGTTTTGGTATTTATCATTATTATGCTGAGGTAATTCCACAAAGATATCCAGCTGTTAAACCTTTCATGGTCTTTTTCCCTCAAGGTGATAAGAAAAGAGGATTAAAAGAACTTGAAAATGTTGCATGGAATGGAAGATACGCAAGAATAGAATCAAGATATTTTTTAATGACACTTAATTTTCAATTTGAAAATGACATGGACGAAGCACGAAAATGGGGCAGACTTCTTCTTTCAGATTTTCCTAATAATCCTAACTTTCAGAAATATTATGGTTTAACTTTTGTTAAGGAAAATGATTACAAAGAAGCAGCAAAAATTTTTAGAGATATCTACAAAAAGTGTGAAAAAGGTTTTCAAGGCTACAACAAAAGATTTAAACGAGAAGCAAGTTATTACCTCGGCATGGATTATAAGATAAGTGAAAAAGTCGATTCTGCTATATATTATTTTGAGATATGCGAAAAACTTTCAAGAGAAATTGATAAAAAAACTGAATCTGGATTTTTAATCAATACGGTTTTGTATCTTGCAATGTTATATGACCAGAAAGGACAGAGAGATAAAGCAATTAGTTATTATAATGAAGTCCTTAGAATGAGAGACAGAAATAATTCTCATGAACTTGCAAGAATGTATCTTAAAGTTCCATATAGAAAATGAAAACTATAATCTTGTTGTAATTCCAAATCTGTGAAGTGAACCAATTGAACCTAATGACGAGTATGCATAATCAATAAAATAACTTGAAGCCTTGAAGCCAAAACCAAGGCTGAAACCTGCCAATCCTGCTGTTGTGCCAATTTTTAGTTCTCTTCTTTTTTCACTGTCATAACCTATGCGCAATTTAAAGCTCTGTCCAAGTTGAATTTCACTTCCGAATGTTATTTGTTTGAATCTAGAAAAAAAGTTATCCTGTTTTTCATTAAGATTATTAAACGACCAGTAGAATCTTAAAGGAACTCTTGAAAGTTGTTTTGAAAATCCAAGTCTAATGTCTAATGGTAAATCTTCTTTTGTATTAAAATAAGAATTCAATTGTGAGCCGAGATTCAAAATTGAAAAACCAAAATTCCATAAATGTTCTGGAATTTCATAATGCATTCCTAAGTCAACTGCAGCAGCAGTAGAAGAATAATTTTCAATTCCAGAGTAAATGAACTTGACATTAATTCCATAGTAAAAATTTTTATCAAGATGATTTCCATAACCAATTAATAAGGCAACATCACTTGCGCCAAAATGACCAAGTTTTAATCCAAGAGGGTCAGCCTTTGTAAAATTACCATAGTTAATGTATTTAACAGCTGCACTAAATTTCCCAATGGTTTCAAATTCTTTTGAAATAACAAATGAAGCGGAATTAATATCAACCAAATGTTTCAAAAAAGAAAATGAAGATTGATTACTTTCTAAAAAATTTATTCCGGCAGGATTATAAAAAACAACATTAGGGTCGTCGTTGTTAGCAACAAAACTTCCCGCAAGTGCAGCAGCACGGGGACTTAAATCAAGTTCTAAGAATTTGTAAACACTTTGTGAGAAAGAAATAGTTGTTGTTAAAAGAAATACAAATATTATTTTTGCTTTTGTCATAATTCTCTATTTTTGATGCACGATTTTAAAGATAATCATTTATAAAGGCAAGGTAATAAAAAACTTTTTGAATCTTGCGGAACAATAAGAAATCTAATTCTGTTAGAAATGCAAAAGTTTTTATTAATAATGAAATAAAGGAAAGGAGATAAAATGAACAGCGTTAAAACTGTAATTCTAATGACTGCTATGATGGTATTATTTATTTTAGTGGGGAATTTAATTGGCGGTCAATCAGGAATGATGATTGCATTTATAATTTCACTTGCATTAAACTTTGGTTCATATTGGTTTTCAGATAAAATTGTATTAGCAATGTATAGAGCACATGAAGTTACGAGAAGTGAATTTCCAGAATTATTTAATATTGTAGAAAAGCTATCTTCAAAAGCTAATTTGCCAATGCCAAAAGTTTATGTGATTGATAGCCCAACACCAAATGCATTTGCGACAGGTCGTAATCCACAAAATGGGGCAGTCGCAGTAACAACTGGAATAATGAAAATTCTTAATAGTGATGAACTCGAAGGAGTAATTGCTCATGAATTAACTCATATTAAAAACAGAGATATTCTTGTAAGTACAATAGCCGCAACACTTGTTGGAACTATTACATTTATTGCCCGCATGGCAGGTTGGGCTGCAATGTTTGGAGGAAGCAATAGAGATGACAGAGACAATGGAAATATTTTTTATGAATTAGCTCTCATAATTATTGCACCAATAGCTGCAATGTTAATTCAACTGGCAATTTCGCGTTCGCGTGAATTTATGGCAGATGAAGGTGGTGCATTAATTTCTGGAAAACCTCTTGGCCTGGCCTCTGCTTTGAATAAATTATCTCAAGCAAATGAAATGATTCCAATGCATAATGCGGGAGCTTCTTCTGCACACATGTTTATTGTAAATCCTTTGAGTGGTAAATCTTTTGTTAAATTATTTTCTACTCATCCACCGGTGGAAGAAAGAATTGCAAGACTCAAAGAAATTGCAAGCGGAAGAAGATAAAGTAAGTTTATAGTCAGTATTAATCTTGAATATTTTATTTAATTAATAGTTGTTTAATGAAAAAAAAATATCTGATACTTTTAGGATTTATTTTTGTTAATTATTCAGTATTGTTTTCTCAAACAAATTTTGAAATATGCTGTCAATTAATTAATAAGTCCATAAAAAGTATAGATTCTTTATTAAATAAAAATGATGATGCAATTAAACTTGATATCATTCTGCCATCTTCTTACGAGGAATTAAGACCATATATTATAAATTCATTTTTAAGTAATGGATTTAATTTGTTGAAGGATTCTTCAAAGGTAAATCTAATTTATGCCTTAACTGATATTAATGTTAGTTACAATAATTTTAATCGACTTAGTTTTTTTGGTGATGATGAATTGATTAGAGAAATTTCGATAAGTGGTTCAGCAATTTTTATTAATAAATCGCAAGAGCCTTATAAATTTTATTATAATTATTCAGATACAGTTAAATATAATGATATAGAATCACTCGAAAACAAAATTCTAAAATTTACTCAAGGAAAAATTCCTGAACAGCCGTTATTAAAAAATTTAATTCAACCAATAATAATTGTTGGAGTGTTAATATCGACAGTAATTTTATTTTTTACAGTAAGAAGTAAGTAGTCCTTCTAATTTTTTTAGCATAAATGATTTAGTTATCTTTACACTTGAATCAATTTAAAATTCGGAGTTGTCTTGGTAAGAAGAATATTTCTTTTTTTCATAATAGTATTATTAATTGCAGCATGCTCTGGAACCGTTGATACTTCAAAGTTTAGCGCCGAGGAATATTTTAAGTATGCATTAGAACTTTTTAACAAAGAAGATTATGAACAAGCTGTGATAGAATTCCAGAATATTTTGATGCAATTTACTGGCAGTACAATTAATGATGATGCTCAATATTATCTTGGAATGACATATTTCAAAAAAGAACAATATCTGCTTGCCGCTTATGAATTTAGCAAATTGATTCAGAACTATGCAACAAGTCCATATGTACCTGATGCTCAATTTATGCTTGCAGAATCTTATTATAGGTTATCTCCACCATATCAGCTTGACCAATCTTATACCAAAAAAGCAATTGAAGAATTTCAGGCTTTTATAGATATTTTTCCATCGAATCCAAAAGTCGAAGAAGCTGAAAGAAAAATAAAAGAGTTGAACAATAAACTTGCTCAGAAAGATTTTCAAAGTGCATTGATTTATGAAAAAATGGAATATGACAGAGCAGCAATGAAATATTATGAGCAGGTTTTCGAAACATATCATGATACAAAATATGCCCCTATTGCATTATATAATAAAATTAAAATTGAGGTAAGGAAAGGTTTAATAAACGAAGCACTCGCTGATATCAGCATTTTTTTAAGTAGATATCCTGATGATGTCAATGCAAATGAAATTAGAAAGTTAGAAACTGAATTGACTAATAAACACAATGAACTCACAACAGAGAAAAAGTAAAAAGGTAAAAGATTCTATTGTTACAATGACAGAGCTGGTTTTGCCTAATCATACAAATCAGCTTGGAAATTTGCTTGGAGGGCAATTAATGCAATGGATTGATATTTGTGCTGCACTTTCAGCTTCAAAGCATTCTCAAAGAGTATGTGTTACTGCTTCTGTTGATAAAATTGATTTTCATCACCCAATTAAAGTTGGACAGGTTGTGACTATAACTGCACGAGTCAATCGTGCTTTTAGAACATCTATGGAAGTGGAAGTAGATGTTTATGCAGAATCACACACAGAGGGCACAAGAGTTCATACTAATTCTGCTTTCTTAACATTTGTAAGCGTTGATAATAATGGTAAACCAGTAGAAACATTTGAAATTATTCCAGAAACTGAAGATGAAAAAAGAAGATTTGAAGAAGCACTGCAAAGAAGACAAAAGAGACTTAATGCAGGGTAAATTCACCTTATTATTTTTATTCATTTCACTTAATATTTATGCTCAAATTCCATTAAATGGTTTTTGCAGATTTCGTGAATTTTCTACAAAAGCCAATGTTTCAAATATTATTGCAGTTGATGTAAATAATGACGGCTGGCGTGATTTAATTACTTTTTCCAATCAAAGTAAAAATTATAATGTTCAAATCTGGGCTAAAGAAAAATTTTCAAATCCATCAGAGAGATTTTTAAATTTCTCTCTTTATGATTTGAAACTAAAAAGTGCTCAAGCTAAAGTTACTAAAAAGTATGTTTACCTTTCGAGAAAAGAACGACTACTTGGTACATCTTCTTTTTCTTCTACAGGAAATATGTTAATCAATTCAAAAGTGAAATTGACAGGATTCGCTTCAGATTTTGACATGCAGGACATAGATAATGATGGAATTAGTGAAATATTAGTTTATGGAGGTGCTTATGAAGGATTATCAATTTTTAATGAATCAAAAAATATTTTGATTGAAAAAAAAATTAATGCCAATCGAATCTTTTCTTATGCATCATTTATTGACCTTGATTATGATGGTTTTAACGATATAGCTGCTGTTGATTTATTTACAAATTCAATAATCTTTTTTTATAATAATCGAGCTGGCAATTTTAAGGAAAGCAGAACTTTGAATATTTTTAGTGATATTAAACAATTTAAAGTTGCTGATGTAAATTCAGATGGATTTAATGATTTGATGTTTGTTGACGGGAATCAATTTGTAATTCTTAAAGGTGATTCTGTTTCATCTTTCAGCAAAAAAGTTTTTATCAAGTGCCCTGTCCCTCCCGATAAATATATAATTTTTGATTTTAATGCAGATGGCTATAACGATATTGCTTTTATCAATAGAGATTCAGGAACTCTTTACATTATTTATTCCAAGAATACCGAGTCTTTTTATTATCCGGTTCTTTATTTGAAGCGAAATGGTATTATTGACTTAGAAGGTTTTGTAGACCGTGGTGGAAGAAAACTTGTAGTTTTAGACCAATATGGAAAAGTTTATTTGATTGATAAAGTTATTTCCTTAAATGATGATTTAGCAATTTCACTTCAATCAAAATTAGGAACTATCGGAAGTTTTAGTTATATGTATCAAACAATGCGTGGATTATTCTTTCTTGATGAAGAAGAATTGAGCTTAAATGTTTTACTCGGAGGTAGAGGAAATTATTTTGAAAGATATTTTAAAATTCCATTGTCCGAAGCATATAAAAAAGTGTTTGTTGATGAAACTGATATAGAAAGCAGAACATTTTATTTTTATTCACCAAATAATTCTGTAATTGAAATAATCAAAATAAATTTTGAAAAAAATGATATCACAAGAAGAATCTTATATGCAAGTGGAAATATTTTAGAACTGAAAATTATAAGTGACACTCAAAATAAACGGCAAACAATTTTTGTTCTGTCAGAAAAGGAGAGAACTCTTTTTATTGAATCATTTGAGTATAGAGATTTCAGGTATGTCAAATCTGGACTCGAAGAAATTTCTCGTAATGTCGAGGAAGCTACACTTTCTTACGGTATAAATAAAGAAATTTATTTCTTTACAAGATTTAATAATGTTTTTTATCTCAATAAATCTCTTTATGATAAAAAAGCAGGAAGTCCAATAAATATTGCTGCAACTGTGCTTGATAAATCTCAATATTACTCTATAGAAATACAAGGATACAGCAGTCAAAATAACATTGACAAACCTGTTATTGGTTTAATCGGCGACAGCAGTAAAACAAATTTAACAGTTTTTTTCAAAGGTCATTTTAGAACAATTACGCTCCCTGATTTTTCTCATACGAAAGATTATCTTAATTTCTACGAGTCCGATGGAACAAATAATTTATTGTTGTATGACAGATTAAGAGGTATAATGAAAAGAATCTCATTTTCTAAAAACTATTTGACATATAAAATTGATAATGTTTTTGAATACAAAAACATCAATAGTTATATTGCAAATCAATTAAGAAATAATATTGATATGATTATTTATACAGATTCATCAAATAATCTAATAAGGTTTAAATATATTCGATAATGAAAAAATTTTTTATTGCAATAAATTTGATATTTATCAACTTGTCAGTAGCACAAAACCTTGATTCTCTTTATTCCAAATTTTTATATATCAAAGGAATCCAAAGCAATGAAAAAATTGCTGTTGCTTTATCTGATAGTCAGCATTCAAAATGCGGTTTTGGAATTGTAAATTCAGTAAAGTTGAATATCAATCGATTCAAAACAAAAGAAAAAGCTAAAATTGCTCAATTAGCAACCAGACCAGTTACAGATACAAGTATTGTGACACCTTCCGGTAAATTTAGAATTCACTTTAATAAAACAGGTATTCATTCACCCAAATATGATTTAAAAGAATTAGCTCTTGCAGCCGATTCAGCTTATGACTTTGAAGTAAATATTTTGAAATATCCACCACCGCCAGCAGATTTCGGCGAAGGCGGGGATGATAAGTATGATATTTATATTCAAAATCTTTCAGGTGGTTTATACGGATATACTGAAATTGAAACTCAAATTGGTGAAAATAAATTTACAAGTTACACTGTGATTGATAATGATTATTCAGATACTTATACAAAAGGAATTAATGGCGCAAAGGTTTCTGTTGCACACGAACTTCATCATGCAATTCAGGTTGGAAATTATGTTTATAGAAATGCAGACCAGTTTTATCATGAAATTACTTCTACAGCTATGGAAGAATTTGTTTTCGATAGTATCAATGATTACTATGCTTATATGCCCTCATTTTTTAGAAATCCTCAAAAAACATTTCCTTATAATGACGGTTATAATCTTGCAATCTGGAATATTTTTTTGAAAGAACGTTTTGGAGTTGACATAATTAAAAGAATTTGGGAACTCATGCCAAACGAACGAGCGCTTAATGCTATTGCAGATGCAATTGCCGAACAGGGTTCAACTTTCAAAAATGAATTTGCCTTATTTGGTCAATGGATTTTCTTTACAAACTATAGAGCAATCCCAAATAAATATTTTAAGGAAGCAGAAAATTATCCTTTAGTAAAATCTTCTATGACTGTCAATTTTACTCCTCCTTCTTCTTCAATAGATATTTCATCTGAACCGGTCTCAACAAATTATTTTGCTTTTGTTAATAATGCCAAATCTGTTCCTGATACTTTTGTTTCAATTATTTCAAATTCAGATATAAATCAAGCAATAAGTAATCCGTCCAGTACATTATTATTAAAATACATTCTTGCTAATCAGAGCGGGACTGGTTATAAACATATTATTGATAATTATTTTTCAAAAATTGAATGTGATAATTCTTTTCTTTTGACCGAATCAAATATTTTGAATAATAAATTAATTAATGATGGTCAAATAATTACCGAAGAAGTTAATTATGCTTTTCCACAACCATTCAGGTATTCTACTGATGAGTATATTTATTTCCCTGCAGAAAGAACCAAGTCTGGTTATGCTAATTTATATGTTTATTCAATTGATATGGATTTAGTTTATTCAGGTGAACATAAAATTTACTCATCAGATAAAACTGTAATAAAATGGGATGTGCGAAATAATGAAATGAAAAAACTTTCAACAGGAATTTATATTTATATTGTAAATTCTGGAGATAATATCAAAAAGGGAAAATTTGTTATCTATAATGACTGAGTATTCGTTACAAATAGAAAATCTTGTTAAATATTTTGGAAGAAGATTGGTTTTCAACGGAATCAATGCTTCTTTTAAGTCTAAAAATATTTATGGCATTGCAGGTCCAAATGGCTCTGGTAAATCAACATTTGTAAAAATTATTGCCAACTTAATTTCTCCAACACGAGGTAAAGTAACTCATAAAAATGAAGATGAAATTATAACCGGCGAAAAACTTCATAATTATATTGGATTTGTTTCTCCTTACCTTTTTCTTTATGATGAATTTACAGCGGAAGAGAATTTAATTTATTTTTCAAAAATTCGTGGAATTAATTTCAATAAAGATTATTCAGATTACCTTCTATTGCAAATGAATTTAATTGATAGAAGAAATGATTTAGTTCGTGGTTATTCATCTGGAATGAAACAAAGATTGAAGTTTATTTTTGCTTTACTTCATAAACCCAGATTAATTATTCTTGATGAACCTACTTCGAATCTTGATAATTTTGGAAAAGATAAAGTTTATGAATTGATTTCGAAAGAAGGAGAAGAAAATCTTATTGTTATTGCTTCAAATGAATTGGATGACTTAAAATTATGTTCTCAAATTTTGAATCTCGAAGATTATAAGAACAAGAATGAATAAAAATGAGAGGAGGTGTCTAAAAAGTAAGATTAAATAAAAGAACACAGATGAGACTGATTTGAACTGATTTTTTGCAGATTACTAAGTTACTTTTTAGTCACCCCCAATTATTTAATCAGGTTTGTGATTCAATATCAGTTGATTGTTGAGTTATTTCTTCAGTTTCTGTTTTAACTTTAACCACAACTTTTTTAACAGGAATTGATAAGTTTACTGCAATGCCCGGCATATGAACATCTGTTGGAAAGAATAAAGCGAAATAACCTTCTTCTGCAATCAAAAAATTTCCGTTCCCTTTTAAAAACATTACATCTTTTTCAGAATTATATTCTTCTGTTACAATCATTTTTACTGGATTTGAGTAGCCCATCTTTTCTTTGCCAGAAACTATATATTGAATGTCAATATATTTTTTGTGTGCTTCCCATTTGCCTGCAGTTATTGGTTTTGTATCGTAATTTTGCACTACAGCATAAATATTCTCGCCTTCTATTTCATATTTGCCGGGCTCAAGAGAAGTTAAATCATTATTCTGCAGATATTCAAATGCGGTTTGAATTCTTTTTCCAAGAGGAAAGTAAAGATGAGCATTTTTTAGTTGATCAAAAATCATAATGTTCTCCTTAAAGTGAATTTCCTGATTGTAAATTAAGAAATTATAATTCAAATAAAACACCGGCTGTTATAACATAAAAATTATTTTTTAATTCTTTTACTCCAGGTAATCTATCCAATTTCAAATTAAGAAAAACATAACGAACATCACCGGTTAAAATTAAATTGCCCAGACCAAGTTCTGCACCTATTCCGAGGTGATAACCAAATTCACTTTTTGTTTCATCTTTGAATCCCAACGAGTTGAGACTATTAGAGTAATCAATTTTTGTGTTATACCAGCCTGCCCCTATAGTTCCGTAAAGCAAGGGGAAAAAGTACAACAAACCACTTACCATAACCGGATACATTTTTGTTTTAACACCACCATTTTCGTAATCTTCAGATCTGTAGTTGATTGAAGCTTCGAGAGCTAAGCTGTTTGCAAGATAAATTCTTCCCATTGCCCCAAGTAGTAAAGAACCTTCTGCATCTTCTGATTTGTGATAACCTAACTGTGGACCAATAGCTATAGTTTGAGCTTTCAAAGAAGCAAATGAAAAAATTGTTACAAAAAGTAATAGCACTGTTTTCTTCAACATAAAGCCTCCGCGGATATTATTTTATGATATTAAATTTAATGTGAGAAGGATAATCTTTTGAAAAATAAACTTTATGAATAGCTTTTTGAAAATCTTTTTCTTTCGCAGAATAAATATCAACAAATTTTTGTGGATTACGATCGAAAAATGGGAAAAAGCTGCTTTGTATTTGTACCATTATTTTATGGCCTTTTAGAAATGTATGGTCAATATCATTTAATTTAATTTTTACTTCTGTAATTTTATTTGGTATGAATGGCTCAGGTTTTTCGTAGCTGTTTCTAAATTTTCCTCTCATAATTTCATATCGAATTAATCTTTGATAACCACCATATTCTATATTATTTGGATTAGGCTCAGGATTCTCTTCTCCATCTGGATATACATCAATTATCTTTACAACCCAATCGGCATCGGTTCCAGTTGTTGATACATATAAATTTGCATAAATTGGTCCTGCAATTGTAACATCATTTTCCAATGGTTCTGTTTCATAAACTAACACATCTGGTCTTGATGCAGCAAATCTTTGGTCTTCACTCATATATGTTCTTAAATACATTTGTTTTGAATCATAAAATTTAGCTGTGTAAGGGACAGGTTTATTTGGGTCGCTAATAAATTCATCAAATAATATTTTTTTGTTCGAAGGTTTTTCCTGACTTAATTTTCCTTTGGGTGATAGATATAAAAATTTTGTTTCAGAATTTTTTGGCGGCCACTCATCATAGTATTTCCATTCGTTTATTCCAGTTCTATATGTTATAACTTCTGGTAAATTTAATTCACCTTCATTTTTAAGATAATATTTGAAGAAAGGAGTAAGAATATTTTTGTTGTAATACTCGCTTGTATTTTCCGGAAATGTAAAATCACCAAAAAAGTTTCCATTGCTTCTTGCCCAGCCTCCATGACTCCAGGGTCCCATTATCAAATGACAATTGTTCAAAGAATTTTTTTCTTCAATGGATTTGTAAATGTTCAAAGGTCCATATAAATCTTCTGAATCATACCAGCCGCCAACAATTAGAACAGCTGATTTGATATTTTTAAAGTGTGGAAGATTATTTCTGCTTTTCCAGAATTCATCATAAGTGCCGTGCTGAAGAATTGAATTCCAGAATGGAAGTTTGTTGTGAAAAAATTTTTCATTAATATTTTTGATTGGTCCAAGTTTTAGAAAAAAATTATACATATCGGGAGAATCATAAGGCTCGATTGTTTTCCATTTTGTTGTTAAACTTTCTCTTGGCTGGTCAAATGATTTGAAAAAGTTAAACGACATTGATAAAGTTAGAGCACCATTGTGATGCATGTCATCACCAATAAACCAATCTGCAATTGGAGCCTGAGGTGATACAGCTTTTAATGCTGGATGGGAATCAATTAAACTCATAGCGGCATAAAATCCCGGATAAGAAATTCCCCAGATTCCAACATTACCATTATTATGTTTAAGATTTTTGATTAACCAGTCAATAGTATCATAAGCATCTGTTGTTTCATCTACATCATTATTACTTTTTTTATCTGGTAAGTATGGACGCATGTTTTCATACTCACCTTCACTCATAAATTTTCCACGAACATCCTGATAAACAAAAATATATCCGTCTTTTGCAAAATCTTCGTTTGGTCCAAGAATTTGTGGATAATTATCCTCGCCGTAAGGTGAAACACTGTATGGAGTTCTTACCATTAAGATAGGATAATTTTTTGTTGTATCTTTTGGTGTGTAAACAGCAGTAAAAAGTTTAATTCCATCGCGCATTGGTATTCTATATTCTTTCTTCGAATAATTTTCTTTTATCCATTCGATGCCTTGTGCATTTAAAAGAGAAAAAATAAAAATAAATAAAAGTAATAATCTTTTTTTCATCTCAGCTCCTTAAGAAAATTTGATGATGATAAAAATATTTCAGCTTGTTGTAAATTTTCTTTTTTGCCCAGGTCGAAAAAAAAGTTTTTGCTATGGTCATAAAATGTTATTCTTTTTTCTACTGCAACTGCAAGATAAAAATCAATTATTGAAAAAACATCATCACGCGGGAAATGATTGAAAATATCCGGATTCACAATATGAATTCCACTAAAAGCATATTCATTCAATGGAGTTGATGATGCTCGAACTATTTTTGTTTCCGAAGTTTTAGAATTTTTCCACCCGCATAAATTATTTTCATTATCGAAAAGAAAATATCTTGATGAGTTTCTTTTTTGAACTGCAATTGTAGCAATGGCATCTTGATTTTTATGATACTCATAAAAATCTATTAAGTTAATGTCACTTAGTACATCGACATTGTGAATGAGAAAGGGAAATCCATCATCAAAAAAAGATGATGCTTTTTTTAGTCCTCCTCCTGTATCGAGCAGTAAATTTCTTTCATCAGAAATGAAAATGTCAGCATCAAATTTATTCTTTTCAATAAAATCAATTATTTGTTCTGCTAAATGATGAACATTAATAGTTATTTTATTAAAGCCGAACTTAATTAATCTTTTTATTATGATTTCGAGTAATGGAATGCCATTTATTTTAATCAATGCTTTAGGTGTTGAATCTGTTAAAGGTCTTAATCTTGTTCCAAGTCCAGCTGCAAGTATAAATGCTTTCATGATTAGTTGTTGTTGGTTTTAAAAAGCTGCGAATGATTTACCTTTACTTGAATATCATATTGAGTTCTAAGATATTCTGCTAATTTTTCTGCAAAATAGACCGAACGATGTTGGCCTCCAGTACAGCCAAAATTTATCATTAAATCTTTCCAGTCTCTTGAAATGTAATTCTCAATTGACTGAGATACAATGTTAATTACATTATTCAAAAATTTTTGTGCTTCTGGCATTGAATCTAGAAAATCTTTTACTGCTTTATCTAATCCAGTAAGATTTTTGAACTCTTCTAATTTTCCTGGATTTGGAACTGCACGGCAATCAAAAACATATCCGCCGCCGTTTCCAGAAGCATCTACAGGAATTTTTTCTCTGTAAGAAAAACTGTTTATACGAACATTAAGTTTATCAGGTTTTTTCCATTCAAAATTTTTTATTTCATTTAATTTTATTAATTGATTTAAGACAGAAAACAATTCTAATATTTTTATTTTTGTTTTAATTTTGCTTAAAACATACTCAACATTTTTTATTGCATAAGGAATACTTTGAATGAAATGGGATTTACCTTCAAACAAACCGCGATAACCATAGGCTCCAAGCATTTGTAAAAGTCTGATTAGAACAAATGCATCATAATATTTAAGAAATTCTTTGTTGTTGATTTTTTTAATTTGATTTACAGAAGTTAAATAGTAATCGAGAAGTTCTTCACGAAGTTTTACCGGAATATTTGCTTTTGAATCGAAAAGTAATGAAGCAATATCATATTGAAGAGATCCTTTTCTGCCTCCCTGATAATCAATAAAGTAAAGTTCATCATTTTTTACCATTATATTGCGGGAATTAAAGTCGCGATACATAAAATAATTTGAATCTGCTGAAAGAAGAAATTTTGTTAATGTATGAAAATCATCTTCAAGTTTTTGTTCATCAAAATTAATTTCAAATGCTTTTGCAAAGTAGTATTTGAAATAATTTAAATCCCACATTATAGATTGTTCATCAAAAGCAGGACGGGGATAGCAAATGGAAAAATCTAAGTTAACACGGCCACTAATTTGAAATTTTGGGAGTTCTTCAATTGCTTTTTTGTAATAAACAATAACATCATCGGGAAATTTATTTTGGTTTCGTTTAGAATTGAGATATGAGAACAAAGTAGTATCACCAAGGTCTTCGAGCAGGTAAATGTCAATACTTAATTTTGAAGATAAAATTCTTGGTACATTTAAATTGTGTTTGGCAAAATGTTTTGTAAGATAAATGAAAGCCCTATTTTCCTTTTTATTTTTATTATATACACCAATTGCAGTTTTACTTTCTCCAGTAATTCTATAATATTTTCTATTTGAACCTGAACCTGTAATTTCGGTAAATGATTTTACTTTTTGATGTGACCAATTTTGAAATAATTTTATAAGCTCATTTTTGAAATTCATTATTACCTCTATTTTACTCATCAGATTCTGAATAATTTAAAATTGGGCGCAGCCATTTTTCTGCTTCTTTCAAACTAATTCCTTTTCGTTTATGATAATCGTAAACCTGGTCTTTACCAATTTTCCCAACATTGAAATACTTTGCATTTGGATGTGCAATATATAAACCGCAAACCGAAGCAGCAGGGTACATTGCCAAGCTTTCCGTTAATTTAATCTGAATATTTTCTTTTACATTAAGAATTTTCCAGATGGTAATCTTTTCTGTATGATCAGGTTGAGCAGGATAACCTGGTGCAGGACGAATACCCTGATATTTTTCTTCAATTAAATCTTCATTTGAAAATTTTTCATCAGGAGAATATCCCCATAATTCTTTACGTACTTTTTCATGCAATAATTCAGCAAAAGCTTCTGCAAGTCTATCTGCTAATGCTTTGACCATAATTATATTATATTCATCATGTTCATTTGTAAATCGTTCAATTAAACTTTCAATTCCTAATCCTGCAGTAACGGCAAAGGCTCCTATGTAATCTTTGACTTCAGTTTCTTTGGGTGCAATAAAATCTGCAAGAGCAAGATTGGGAATCCCTTGTGATTTGATTGTTTGTTGTCTTAATGTATGGAGTATAGCAAGAATTCCTGTTCTTGAATCATCAGTGTAAATTTCAATATCATCATCTAATGAATTAGCGGGGAATAAACCAACAATTCCGTTAGCAGTCAATAAATTTTCTGTAATTATTTTATTTAGAAGTTTATTGGCATCATCAAATATTTTTTTTGCTTCGTTACCATAATCTGCATTCTCAAAAATTTTGGGATAACGACCTTTAAGTTCCCAGACTTGAAAAAAGGGAGTCCAATCAATATAGTTTTTTATTTCATTGAGAGGATAATTTTTGAAAATTGTAATTCCTAATTTGTTTGGTTTTTTTACATTATAGTTTTTCCAGTCCAGAATAAGCTTATTTTTTCTTGCCTGTTCAATTGTCAGAAATTCTTTTTCAATTTGTCTTTTGTTATGTGCTTCTCGTAATCTTTCATATTCAATTTTGATTTCTTCTATAAATTTATCTTTTATTTCTTTATTTAATAAATTGCTTACTACACCAACACTTCGGGATGCATCGAGAACATGAATTGTTGGATTTGAATAGTTTGGAGCAATTTTAACTGCAGTATGAATTCTCGATGTAGTTGCACCGCCAATCAACAATGGAATTTTCAAACCCATTCGTTCCATTTCCTTTGCAACATGAACCATTTCATCAAGAGAAGGAGTAATTAATCCGCTCAATCCAATAATGTCAACATTTTTTTCTACTGCAGTGGATAAAATTTTATCGGATGGAACCATTACTCCTAAATCTATTACAGTATAATTATTGCAGCTCAGAACCACGCCAACAATATTTTTCCCGATATCATGAACATCGCCTTTTACAGTTGCTAATAATATTGTGCCGGAATTTTTATCTTCAGATAAATTAATTCTGCTTTGTTCAATATAAGGGATTAAAATAGCAACAGCTTTTTTCATTACTCGTGCACTTTTTACCACCTGAGGCAGAAACATTTTGCCTGAACCAAATAAATCTCCAACTATATTCATTCCTTCCATTAGGGGTCCTTCAATAATTTCAAGAGGATTAGAATATTTTTTTCTTGCTTCTTCAATATCAATTTCAATAAAATCTACAATCCCATTTATTATTGAGTGTTTCAATCGTTCTTCTACCGAAGAAGTTCTCCAGCCTTCATTAATAATTTCTTTTTTTGAATCTTTGTTTATAGAATTTGCATATTCAATTAATCTTTCGGTTGCATCGGGTCTTCTGTTGAATAATACATCTTCAACTAGTTCTAATAAATCTTTTGGAATTTCTTCATAAACAGTTAATTGTCCAGCGTTAACAATTCCCATATCCATGCCTGCTTCGATAGCATGATAAAGAAATGCAGAATGAATTGCTTCTCTTATAACATCATTTCCTCTGAATGAAAATGAAATATTGCTTACACCCCCGCTGACTTTGCAGAGGGGAAGATTCTTTTTAATCCATCTTGTAGCTTCAATAAAATTTATTGCATATTGATTATGTTCTTCTATCCCTGTTGCAATAGCAAAAATATTTGGGTCAAAAATTATATCCTGCGGTGGAAAACCAACTTCTTCGGTTAAAATTTTATAAGCTCTTTTACAAATGTTAATTTTTCTTTCAAATGTATCTGCTTGGCCTTGTTCATCAAAAGCCATAACAATAACAGCTGCACCATATCTTAAAATTTTTTTTGCGCGTTCTTTAAAAACTTCTTCACCTTCTTTTAATGAAATTGAATTAACAACACCTTTTCCTTGAAGACATTTTAGCCCTGCTTCAATAACACTCCATTTTGATGAATCAATCATAATCGGAACCTTTGCAATATCAGGTTCTGATGCAATGTATTTTAAGAATTTAGTCATAGCTTCTTCTGAATTAATCATTGCTTCGTCCATGTTGATATCAAGCATTTGAGCTCCATTTTCAACTTGTTCTCTTGCAACCGATAAAGCTTCTTCGTATTTATTTTCTTTTATGAGCCGGGCAAATTTTTTCGAGCCTGTTACATTAGTTCTTTCTCCAATATTGACGAAGTTTGTTTCAGGTCTGAAGATTAAAGGTTCCAATCCGCTTAATCTTAAATAAGGTTCAACAGAAGGAATTTTTCGAGGAGGATATTTTTTTGCAATTTCTGAAAAAGCTTTAATGTGAGCTGGAGTTGTTCCACAGCAACCACCAACAATATTGAAAAATCCTTCTTTGGCAAATTCTTCAATAACTTTTGCCATTGATTCAGGTGATTCATCATATTCTCCAAATTCATTAGGTAATCCAGCGTTAGGATATAAACTTACAAATGCATTTGCTATTTGAGAAAGTTCAGAAATGAAAGGCCGCATTTGAGCAGGTCCTAAAGAGCAATTTAATCCCACACTTAATAAATTTTTTGTGTGAGAAATTGAAATCCAGAATGCTTCTGTTGTTTGTCCTGATAAAGTTCTTCCGCTCATATCGACTATTGTTCCGGAAATCATAATAGGAATCTGAAGATTTAATTCATCACACAATTCCATAATCCCAAAAAGAGCTGCTTTAGCGTTAAGAGTATCAAATATGGTTTCAAGCAAAAGGATATCCGCACCTCCGTCAATTAATCCGCGTGCTTGTTCTTTGTAAGCATCTTTTACTTCATCAAATGTTACAGCACGAAAACTCGGGTCGTTTACATCAGGTGATATTGATAATGTTTTGTTTGTAGGACCAAGTGCACCTGCTACAAATCGAGGTTTGTCAGGATTCATTTTTGTAAACTCTAAGGCTACTTCTTTAGCAATTCGAGCTGCATTAAAATTAATTTCATAAATTAAATCTTCTGTTTTGTAATCAGATTGCGAAATTTTTGTAGCATTAAAAGTGTTAGTTTCTATTATATCTGCTTCAGCTTCAAGGTATAATCTGTGAATTTCTTTAATAATTTCTGGTTGAGTTAGAACAAGAATATCGTTGTTACCTTTTAAATCTACAGGATGATTTTTGAATTTATCCCCTTTAAAATCATTCTCGCTTAATTTATATCGTTGAATCATTGTCCCCATTGCACCATCAAGGACCATGATTCTTTCATTTAATATTTTTGTTAGCTGCCTTAGAGTATCCATATAATCCTTTCTTTATAATTGAGTCAAGGAATATTTTTATTAATCAATGATTATGATTAATTTTCGTTCAAATATAATAAATTAATGAGAAGTTTATGATAGTAGTTACTGGTGGCGCTGGATTTATTGGCAGCGCAGTAGTATGGAAATTAAATAAAATGGGAATTGATAAAATTATTATTGTTGATGAACTTGGCACTGATGATAAATGGAAAAACCTTAATGGATTAAAGTACGCAGATTTTTTTCATAAAGATGATTTTATCGGGTTAGTACTGCAACGTGCCGTACCGTTTAAAATTTCGGCAATTATACATCTGGGAGCTTGTTCATCTACTACTGAAAGAGATGCAGATTATCTTATGGATAACAATTTTCATTATTCACAAGAACTTGCTTTATATTCCCTTGAAAACGAAATAAGATTTATTTATGCATCTTCTGCTGCTACTTATGGTGATGGCTCGCAAAGTTACAATGACGATGAAACACAACTCGAAAAATTAAGACCTCTAAATATGTATGGATATTCCAAGCATCTTTTTGATTTGTGGGTTAAGAGAAATGGGTTGCTTAATAAAGTTGTAGGACTAAAATATTTCAATGTATATGGACCAAATGAATACCACAAAGGTGATATGAGAAGTGTTGTTCACAAAGCTTTTGAACAGATTAGAGATACTGGGAAAGTAAAATTATTCAAATCTTACAGAAGTGATTATAAAGATGGTGAGCAAAAAAGAGATTTCATTTATGTTAAAGATGCTGTTGATATTACGCTATTTTTTCTTGAACATAAAGATAAAAATGGAATATACAATGTTGGAACAGGAAAAGCTCAAACATGGATAGAACTTGTTACTGCGTTGTTTAATGCATTGGATAAACCTGTAAATATAGAATTTATTGATATGCCAATGGAGATACGCGATAAATATCAATATTTCACACAAGCGAATTTGGAAAAACTTAGAGCTGCAGGTTACGATAAACCAATAATGAATGTTCAACAAGGTGTTGAGGATTATGTTAAAAATTACCTGCTAAAAAATCCTTATCTTGCAATGAACACTAATTAAAAAAATCTAGTGGTGTTAATTTGACAAAAGAATTTTCAAAAGGGGAATTTAGAAAACGACTTTACTTTTTCACTCTTAAATTAATAGAATTTATTGACCAGCTTCCTAAGGACAATGTATCACAAAGAATTGGTGATGAACTTTTTAGCAGCGGCACAAGTGTAATAAGCAATTATATTGAAGCTACTGCAGCAACAACAAAAAAAGATTTGAACAATTACACAATTGCATCTCTTAAATTTGCAAATGAATGTAAATTATGGCTGGCTCTTGTAAGAGACAGCAAGAGAGCAAATCCGGAAAAAGTAAAATGGTTTCTCGATGAACTTGATGAAATTTCTACTATTCTTGCCGAAACAATTTCATAAATAACAAATCAAAAATTTCAGGATAAATTATGCAGCTTGCTACTTTGTGTTATGTTATTGATAAAGATAAAACTTTAATGCTACATCGTATAAAGAAAAAAAATGATGTTCATGAAGGAAAATGGAATGGACTTGGTGGAAAATTCGAACATGGTGAAACACCAGAAGAATGTGTAATCAGAGAAGTTAAAGAAGAATCAGGCTTGTTAATTAAAAATCCTAAACTTCATGGATTTATCACTTTCCCAATGTTTGATGGAAAAAAAGATTGGTATGTTTTTCTCTTTACAGCAAGAGAGTTTGAAGGAAATTTAATTGATTCACACGAAGGTTTCTTAAAGTGGATTCCAAATGATAAACTTTTAGAACTGAATTTATGGGAAGGTGATAAAATTTTTATCCCATGGTTATTTCAGGATAAATTTTTTAGTGCAAAATTTATTTATGAAAATGGAACATTAAAAAGCTATAATGTAAAATTTTATTAGTTATCTAAAAAATATAATTTTATTTTACTTTTTGTTTGTAATTAAAAATTATCTGAACGCATTACAATTTTCTTTTCAAAAAACCTTTAATCAAATCGTTTACTGCATCCGGATTTTCAAGTGGAGAAAGATGACCTGCTCTTGGTATTATTGCAAACTCAGAATTGGGAATTTTTTCTGATATTGTGCGCATAACATGTGGTGGAGTAAGTTTATCAAATGAACCACATAATATTAATGTTGGAATTTTTATTTGCGGCAAGTAAGAAGATGTATCTGTTCGGCTCATTATTGCTATAATTGCTCCTTTAACGCCTATTGGATTGTGTTGATAAGATTTATTTAATATGGCTGAAAACAATTCTTTTTGTTCTTCAATTGTTTCATCTGCTAAACAGGTTGGCACAAAATAATCAACAAATTTTTTTAGACCTTCTGTGTTAATCATATTGATATTAGAAGAGCGTTTTAATTTTCCGGCATTATCATCTGCTTCGGTTCTTGTGTCGCATAATATTAATGCACCAAACAATTCCTGATTTCTTTCAATTGCTCTTAAAGCAATGTAACCACCCATCGACAAGCCGCATAAAACAGGTTTCTGTAGTTTTAATTCTTTGATTATTGAAAATAAATCTTCAACATAAAATTCCATTGTGTATTGTCCATCACCAACATAACTTTCTCCTAAGCCGCGAACATCGTATGCAATGCAGTAATAATTATCTTTTAGTGCATCAATTTGATTTTGCCACATTGTGTAATCATAAGGAAAGCCATGAATGAAAATAATGGATTTATTTTCAGGATTGCCGAATGTATTTACTGATAAACCATTGATTGTAAGTTTCATAACAATACCTTTACTTAATTTTTTGTAAATTAAGAACACTTACATATCAAAAGTTATATTTATTATGAGAAAGATTCAAAAAATTCTTTTTTATGAAAAACACACAAGGCTTCTAGCAATAATAACAGGATTGATTTTTATAATTTTATTAAATTCTTTGAGAGATAATCTAAATTATCAAGTAGAAAATTTAATGAGGTTGTTTAGTGGAGTAAAAAACACAGATAGTTCAATCGTAATTATTCATATAAGTAATAACGATATAGAAAGATTAGGTGGATGGCCCCTTAAGCGAAGTTATTATGCACTATTGATAAATGAACTAACAAAATTCAATGTAAAAAAAATTGGAATAGAAGTATTATTCTCGAATAATTTAGCCATTCAGTCAATTTATAATGATTTGTTAGAGGAAGAATTGTTAAAATCAGGCAAAGTTGTTCTTTCATCAATTATTACTAATCAAAGTAAAACAGGTGAATTTTATGAAGGGGATACTTTAATTTATTCTCAACCTAAAATTGACTTGCCTCAATTATTATCAGGACATTTAAATTACATAGTTAAAGATGGAATTTATGTTCCATCAGAAATTCATATTAATAGTAAAAGAGAAAAGGCATTTGCTTTTCAACTTGCAGGAGAAAACTATTATTATAAAAAAGATTTGGTAAAGGTTAATTTTTATACATCATGGAAAAATTTCAAATCATATTCATTAATTGAATTTTTTGAATTAGCAGAAAGTGATAAAAATTTTTCAGAAAATTTTAATGATAAAATTGTAATTGTGGGAGTAAGTGACCCAACTGTTGCAAAAACAATGTCAACATTTTATGATGATGAATTGCCGGGCGTAGGCTTTCATGCAATTGTACTTGATAACATCTTAACAGGACGAATGTTAATCTACCAGAAAGCTGTTTTCATCTCGGTAATTTTTATTTTGATTTTTATAATTGTTTCTCAAATAAATTTAAAGAAGTCTCAGGTAAAAATCGAGTTTATAGCATTAATGGTTTATCTTTTATTCTCTTATGTATTATTCAATTTTTATTTTGTAGAAAATAATTATGCCGTTGTTATGATACCTACATTATTTTTATTCTTAACTGAGGGACTATTTTATTTCATTAAAAGCAAAATCGAACTTGATGAAACATCAAAAGAAATTACTGCACTAAGATTTGCATTGAAAAACAAAGAACAATTATTGTCTGAACTTCAAAATGAAAAAGAAAAATTTCAAAGTAGTTCAGATGCTCAATTGATTGATAAGATAAATAAACTCAAAGAAGAAATTAAATTACTTAAAAAATATAGTGATGATGAAGAAGTGGAATACACTGAAAAGGAGATGAAAATTTTTGAAGGCATAGTTTATGCAAGTCAAGAAATGGAAAAAATTGTCAGATTGATTGAAAAAATAGCACCAACTGATGCAACGGTATTAATACTTGGCGAAAGTGGAAGTGGAAAAGAATTGGTAGCACGTGCTATTCATAACTTAAGTAATAGAAGGAACAATAAATTTGTAGCTGTAAATTGTGCAGCATTATCTGAATCATTGCTTGAAAGTGAATTATTTGGTCATGTGAAAGGTGCTTTTACGAATGCATATCAAGATAAGAAAGGAAGATTTGAAATTGCAGATGGTGGTACAATTTTTCTTGATGAAATTGCCGAAACAAATGAAAATTTCCAAGCAAAACTTTTAAGAGTTATTCAATTTGGAGATTTTGAAAGTGTTGGCTCGTCGGTAACTAAACATACAGATGTGAGAATAATTGCTGCTACTAATAAAAATATTGATGAATTAGTAAAGCAAAAAAAATTTAGAGAAGACCTTTTCTACCGCTTGAATGTAATTAGGATTAACATTCCTCCTTTGAGAGAAAGGAAAGAAGATATTGTAGTACTGGCTAATTACTTTGTTCAACGGGAAAATGATTCTTTAAAAATCTCAAAAGCTGTAATGGAATGTTTGGTGCGTAATGAATGGAAAGGAAATGTAAGAGAACTTGAATCAATAATTAAGAGAATGGCAATATTTGCGAAATCAGAAAATAGAACTATTATTACATTAAAAGATTTGCCTGAAGAATATCGCAATATTGAAAAATTTGATTTTGAGAATATTATTTTGGATACTTTGAGAGAGAAAAAATTTTCTCATTCCTCAATTGTTCAAACAGCAAAGGAATTAGGTAATTTAAGTAGAACAATAGTATCTGAAAATTTTAGAGGCATTTTTTTTAAAATTTATGTCAATGCAAATTTCAATCTTGAGGAAGCTGTAAAATTAATCGCTCAAACTGATGATAAAAATGTTCAAGAAAAAGTAATGTCGAAAGTTTCTACTTATCTGGAAAATATTAAAAAAGATTTGCTGACTATTAAAAATCATAATTTTTCAACAATTAAAATTAAACTTGCATCCAAATACAAAAATTTACCAGTTAGGTATCATTCTTATTTGGATGAAATTATTAAATATTTTATCAAAGAGTTAAATGACTGAACATAATTTTTCCCAGGCATTTAGAAATATTTTCCATGCATTTAAATAAAGTAAAATATGCAATAATCTATATTTTTTAAGGGAATTTAACTGGCATAAAAAATGAAACTCCATTTATTACATTAATTACAATGGAGGTATTATGAGACTGTTAAAATCATCACTTAGTTTTTTTTCATTAATTTTAATCTTTACTCTAATTATTGCATGTGAAGATAAAAATTTTATAACTGAGCCGGACTCATCGGCATCAATAAAATCTGCTTTAGAAAAAATTACTTATTCGGACGAAATATTAAATTCTTTTGTTCCAAATTATAATGAAGAACAAGCAATGAGCCTGACAGGCCAATTAAGCAAAACTCTTTACCCGATTAAAATTGGTCAGGTAGTTAAACTTGTAGACCGTAATTTGCAAATTGAATATGGAGCAGATACAGCTGTTGGTAAACTGACACTCAAATTTGAAGGTGAATTAATTATTATGGGTTCTTTTAATGATAAACGTATAATCCCGGATACTATAGTTAAAAAACCATTTACATCAATAATAGCCAGAATAATTAAATATGCTAAAGTTGACAGCACTGGTGATAATCTTGTAGATTGGAAAATTATTGGTTCATCACTTGCTGAAGGTGGAACAGAAACTAACAATATTGAAATTACGAAGTTGACACTAACAACACTGGATGGCAAATCTGTGACTATTACTTCTCCAAATGAATTTTTCTTTGATTTTGGAAGAAGAGGATATGCAGCAGGAATTGATACATCAAAAAATAATAGACAGGGGCTGAATAATAGAATTAAAGTCAAGATCAACGATTTAATGCCATTTTTTGGTAGAAAGCAACCTGTTACAATAACGCTGGAAGTTAAAAGCATTTATGAAAAACCAGACTTTGTTACCATTACACATGGAGCTATGGTTAGTGCAGGTATGTATAGAACAAAAGAAAAATTTGAGTTAAAAGATACTCAGTTTGATGGAACATATTACATTAGAACCTATGAAAAAACATGGTTGACTCATTTACACCCGGGATTTATACATGCAGTAATTAATTTATTGCCTGATAAATCTGTTACAGATACAGATTATCCTGTAGAAGAAAAAACATGGGGTTTACCATACGTAATTAAATAAAAGGGCGGGATTTTTATTTCCGCCTTTTAATAATAATTCTTATGAAAAAAATGAGAAAAATATTTTTGTTTTGCATAATTATAATTATTGTTATTTCATGTGGTGAACCTTCGCCGACTGAATTAATTTTTTATAATAAGTCAGAAAATACTATTCAAATTGAACCGGCACTAAATGATAATGATGCAAATCTAAACTCTTCCGGTTATGACACTACAGGTATATTTAATCCGTTTTTAAGTAAAAGTACAATTATAAATATAACAGGTGTCAGAAATACAAACTATGGAATTGTTCAGAACGAAGGATATTATTATGCGATATTTAATGATAAATCTAAACCAGTAAAAGTTAAAAATGGGAAATTGATTGGTTATAAATCCAAGAACATTTCTTCAGTAAAATTTAATAATTATGAAGCTGTCAAAATTCCACATGTAATTCATTATGTTGATAGAATGATGGTTAAAGATACAACCTTAGGAATAAAATACTTTTTTAAACAAAGGATGATGCAGAATGGACAGATGCATGACTTCCCATTTTTTTCTAAGGTAAATGTTAAGGTTGTTGTCGATAGAAACTCTTTTGCTCAAATTGATGTATTCACTCCACCCGAAATTATTGGTAAAGTTAGTTTAGAAGGTAACCGACTAAGAAAAAATCTGAATATTATTTTAGAATGGAATAAAAAATCAGAAGACAATGTTGAAATAATAATTGCAAGGTTTAGACAAAGTTCCAGTGATGCAGAACCTTTGTTGAAATTAAAAGGTAATGAAATCGGTAAAATAAAATTACCGTTCAACATCCTGGAAAATATTATTACAGATCAAAATAAGTTTTTAATTATTAGTTTTGTAAGAAAATATGAGAAACTAATAAATCACAATATTCTTGATGATACTTATATTGTTACTCAAAGTATTCATAATATCAAAATTGAAATACCATAAACCTCTTATTATAATTATGATATTAAGTTTGATATTCGCTGATTCTGCAAAGAGCCAGATTTCCATGGATTATTTTGGGAACACTTATTCAAAAAATAACTTACATTTTCGTTTAAATAGTTTTGAAAGCAATGTATCTAATTTTAATTTTACAAAAGATATAGAACTTAGTGCAACATTTAGCAGCATTTATGAAGGAAGATTAAAAAGTAATCTTTATTCAATTTCATTTTCCAAGAAAATCAATTCACATTATTTTTATATTAGATATTCGCCTGGCATATTTCAACAATTTATAATAAAAAGCGGAACGAATATTCAACTTCCAGATAGCGTTGCACAACTAAAAACAAAACTTAATTATGATGAAAAATTTGGGTTGGGATATGCCTTTAATTTTTCTCGATTTTTTACAGTCGGGTTTTCTGTTCGATATTTTTCTCAAGTATTTACTGAAGAAAAACCAGTTTTATTTTATACTGATTCTGTAAATTATATTTCTATAAAAGATGAAATTACTCAAAGTAATTTTTGGGTCGGTGATATTGGATTAACATTTTCGCCGAATCCTGATTTTTTAATTACAATTTTTTCAAATAATTTATTTTTTTCACAGGAATCAGCTCAAAATTATTTGACAGATCTTTATTCCTTAAAACGAGAAAAGGGATTAACAGCAAAACTTTTTATTTCACCTGCCGAGCAATTCAATATAACAGCAGTATATGAAACATCTAATTCTTTCTATACTGGATTGAATTTTACTACTAAATTATTGAAAGGATTTTTAACAATTGGCGGTTTAATTTTTCATGACAGATATCAGGAACCGTTTTTTGCAGGCTTGATGCCTTCATTAAATTATTCAACTAATTTTTTCAGTATTACATTAAGCGGTATGAAATATTTTTCTAATAGAAGCACAATTCAATCTATTGATGATATGATAAAAAGGGGAATTCACAGCATTTCGAATAATTCTTACAGCGATGATAAATTATTTTTAACTCTAAATTTCTCATTGAGTTTAACGAAAGAAAAACAGGTTAAAATTATTGATATTGATATTAAAAATGATATTTATCCTACACTTAGCGATATATTTATGCAGAAACCATTTGCCATTGGGAAAGTTGCAAATCTTACCGACAAGATAATAGAAGTTAGACCTTCTTGTTTAATAAAAAATGTTAATGAAGATATAATTTATTCTCCTAATGTAAAAATTCCACCATATGATACAGTTGAAGTTCCTTATTATATCTTTATAAATAATTTCTCAATTACAAAAAGAGAAATATCACAAGCGGAATTTTTTGTGAGTGTTGATGATTTAGAACCAGATGATAAAATTCAAAAGCCAGTTTTAATAAATGATAAAAACAGTTGGGATGGAAATGTTTTTAATCTTATTTACTTTGTAAGAAGGGATTTTGAATTCTCAAGCAATTATTCTAAAAATCTTTTGCAATCTTATAAGAAGCAATTGGATTCACTTGTTCCTGAACTTTTAATATTCAATCAGATAAAAATTATTTTTGAAAATTTCATAAAAGGTATGAGTTATGTAGCCGACCCACGCGCAAGTGTAGAACATGTTCAATTTCCAAATGAGACTTTAAAATTAAAAGGAGGCGATTGTGATGATTTGAGTGTATGTTTTGCTTCGTTACTCGAAAGTATAGGGATTCAAACTGCTTTTGTTGACTACAAAAATACCGATGGAGTTAGTCATGTTAATTTATTAGTTAATACAAATCTTAATCCCTCCAATATAAATTTAATTACAAACAATGATGCAAAAGTTGTTATCAGAAAAAATAATGATGGAAAAGATGAAATCTGGATTCCTATAGAAACAACTTGCTTACAAGGTTTTGATAAAGCATGGAATATTGCCGCAGAAAAATTCTATAAAGAAGCAATCGAGGAATATGGCTTATCTAATGGCAAAGTAACAATTATTGACATTTATTAGGAGGTGAGTATGAAAAAGAGTTTTTTAATTATTATGTCATTAACATTATCAATATATGCACAATCTTTTGTCGTTGAAAAAATTGATGGAAATGTTCTAGCATTAATTGGATTTAACGAAGAATGGACTAAAGTAAAAGTTGGACAGATATTAAAGGGAACTGATTTAATTTCTACAGGAGAAAAATCACTAATTCAGTTAAATAACAATGGAAATAGATTTATTCTTCAAAGCAATTCGGCATTAAGCATTAATAACATAAAAAAAATTTCATTAAATGAATTATTATTAGCATTAGCAATGGAAGAAATTAGAAATGTTCCAAACTTTAAGGAGAACAATTCGAGAAGAAACACAGCAGTCTATGGTGAAAAAGTGTCAAATGTATCTCCTAATAAAAGCTTAGTAAGTGATTTAGGTATAAAAAAATTGAATGGGGCTAAACAGCTTGCAATTAATGGATACAGAGAATCAGCAATATTACTTGCAAAGGAAACTTATAGAAAATACCCCGAAACAAAATCAAGGATTGACGATAGATTATTTTTTGTTAATCTTATGATAGAACTTCAGTTATTTAATGAAGCTGCTACTGATTTATATGAATTAGAAAAAATGAAATTGACAAAAGAACAACATGAAAAAGTAGAACATTATTTTGAGATTATTAATGATAAGATATTAAAGAATAATTGAAATTATTTTCAAAAGGGTTATTTATAATTTTAATACAATTACTTAAAAAGCTTATTTAACAGAACTGTGGATATTTTTTAATAGCTTAAAAGAAACAAGTAAGCTCTCACACCTGTAGATTTGAGAAATTTTTCTCTTAGTAAAGCATCTTTTTTTGAAATAAATTCTTCAAGATAAATAAGTTCAAGGGGGCGGCGATTTTTAGTAGACTTAACAAGACCGTTGTTAT
>NZ_JAYKGK010000013.1:0-75092 GCF_036860675.1 Rosettibacter primus | reverse complement strand
ATGGAAGATACAGTTTAAAGTTTGAGAATTTACCTGGGACACATGATGGATTTGTAGGGACAAGAAGATATTTGATAGGAAGTTCAGCAGCATCAGGAAAAATTGTTCCAGGAGTTTACGATATAACTTCTCTTAAAGATGTTAATCCTGGTGATATGATTAGAATTTCAGTTTGGTTAAAAGCAAAAGGATTAAATCCTGAAGAAATGGCTCAAATTGGTGATCAAGCAAGTTTTGCAATTACGCCGATATTCCACAACACATATGGAAATAATGAAGGGTGGGGAGAATTCTGGTCACGCGATATTCCATTAAAATTCCCGGTAGCAAATGAGTTTGGATGGATGCAATTTTATGTTGACATTCCAGTTCAACAAGGTGCAAAATCACTTTCAGTAAGACTTCACCCACTTGGAAGATTTAAAGGTACTGTCTATTGTGACTTACTTGAAATTAGAAAATTAGATTTGGTTGGTGTTGAAACCACTGAAGCTATACCAACACAATTTAATTTATTCCAGAATTATCCGAATCCATTTAATCCTTCTACAATTATAAGTTACGCTTTACCAAAACAAAGCATGGTAACAATTAAGATTTATGATATTTTAGGAAGAGAAGTAAAAACATTGTTAAATTCAGAACAAGCTCCTGGTGTATATAAAATTGAATGGAATGGAACAAACAATATTGGTAATCGTGTAGCTGCTGGAACTTATATTTACAGAATTGAAGCAGGTGATTTTGTTCAAGCTAAAAAGATGATTCTTCTTAAATAATTAATAAATGTATGGGGCTGGCTATAAATTTAGTCAGCCCTTTAATTAACACAAAGACTTTGCAGATGAGGATGATTTTTTTTGTGTTCTATTTTTTCAAAAAGTTGATTATATAGATTATAACTGACTAATAGATTAATAAGAATTATTTTTAATAAGCATTTAAAATTATAAAAAAAATAATCGGGTGAATTTTATGTTCACTGAGAGAAATTGTGCACAAAAATTTATTAACACGATATTTTTACTGATGACATTTGTTCTTAACCTTTATGCTGGAACTACCGGTAAAATTGCAGGAAGAGTAGTAGATGCAGGTACTGGAGAACCATTAATTGGTGTAAATGTTGTGATTAGTGGAACATCTATGGGAGCCGCAACTGATATAGATGGAAATTATTTCATTATTAATATACCGCCTGGCATTTATGAGATTAAAGCATCACTTGTAGGTTATTCAACAGTAATTATAAAAAATATACGAGTTTCGGTAGATCAAACTACAAGAGTCGATATTGTAATGAAAGAAGAAGCTATATCAATTAATGATATTGTGGTAACTGCACAAAAACCTATCGTTCAAAAAGATTTGACTTCCACTGAAGCAAAAGTAAGTGGCGAACAAATTTCAATGCTGCCTTTAGAAAATGTTCAATCTGTAATAAATCTTCAGGCTGGTGTAGTTGATGGTCACTTTCGCGGCGGGAGAAGTAATGAAGTAAAATATTTGATCGATGGAATTTCTGTTAATGATGCTTATTCAGGTTCTTCTGCTCTTGAAGCAGAAATAAATAGTATTCAAGAACTTCAAGTGCTTACTGGCACATTTAACGCTGAATATGGAGAAGCATTATCAGGTGTTGTTAATCAGGTAACCAAAATTGCAAGTGATAAATTAGAAGGCGATTTCTCTGTTTATACAGGTGATTATTTTACAACAAGAAAAAATCTATATCAAAATATTTCACAAATATCACCACAAGATATTTATAATTTCCAGGGCAATTTAAGCGGTCCTGTCCCTGGAATGAAAAATATTCTTAAGTTTTATATTAGTGGTCGATACTTTAAAGATGATGGTTACCTTTACGGCAGAAGAATGTTCAATCCTTCCGATTCATCTAATTTTTCTGCTAATGATCCTAAAGATTGGTATGTCGGTGCAACCGGTGATAATAAATTCGTTCCAATGAATTATAATAAACGTTACACTTTACAAGGTAAACTTTCAATTGACTTAAGCGGGAAAGGCAAAGGTCTTGTAATTAATTCACTTTATCAAAATCAACAGTGGAGAGATTACAATCATCGATTTAAATTAAACCCTGATGGTGATTATAAAAAATTTCAAGAAAGCTTTTTGACGAGTTTAAGTTATACTTACGTTCTAAGTAATTCTGCATTCATCGATTTTATGGCTTCAAGTTTTACAACAAAATATAAACAGTATGTATTTGAAAATCCTCTTGATGAACGTTATGTTAAACCAGAAAGAATGAGAGATGTAAGTGGCAATGCTTTTTTAACTGGAGGAACAGAAAACTGGCATTTTTATCATACAACTACAACATATACCGGTAAAGTTGATTTTACCTGGCAGATAAATCATATTCATCAAATTAAGAGCGGCATAGAATATAAATATCATAATCTCGAATACAAAGATTTTCAAATTGTAATTGATGCAACAACAAATTATAAGCCTGCTTTACCACAACCTGGTTCATTTAATTATAATGTTTATGAAACAAACCCATATCAATTAGCTGCGTATCTTCAAGATAAAATTGAACTGGAATATCTAATTGTAAATGTTGGTGTACGATTCGACTTTTTTGAACCAGATGGAAATTACTTAAAAGATGCGAATAAAGTTTCAATACTTGATCAACTTCAGCCTCCTTATCCGGATTCACTTTTACAAAAAGCAAAATCAAAATATCAGATTAGTCCAAGAGTTGGAATTTCTTATCCTATAACAGATAAAGGAGCCATTCATATTTCATATGGCCACTTTTTCCAGATTCCTCCATTTGAGTATTTATATCGTAATCCAAATTTTAGAATTCCATTAACAGGTGATTTTCCGGAAAATGTTGGAAATACAATTGGCAATGCTGATCTTGATGCTCAACAAACTGTTATGTATGAAATTGGTCTTCAGCAAGAATTAGCCCCTAATTTGGGAATTACAGTAACTGGTTATTATAAAGATATAAGAAATTTGCTTGGCACAGAAATTCATATCAAAAATGAATTTAGAAAATTCAGCAAATTAATTAATCGAGATTATGGTTCTGTAAAAGGATTTACAATTTCCTTTGAAAAAAGATTTAGTGATGGTATAGGTGCTACTTTGGATTATACATTTCAGATAGCAAAAGGGAATGCATCAGACCCGAATGATGCATATAACAAAGCACAAGCTAATCCTCCAATTGAAGCAAACAAACAAATGGTTCCATTAAATTGGGATAGAAGACATTCAATTAATTTTACTTTAACAGCAGGTACCCCAAATGATTTTATTGCAAGTTTTATTGGAAGACTTGGTTCTGGATTACCTTATACTCCATCATTTCAAAATCAAAGAACAGGTTTAGAAAACAGCGAAAACAGACCTGCTTTTTTCAATGTGGATTTATATCTAACAAAATACATTAAACTGTTTGGTAAACAATTTTCTATCTATGCTAAAATTTATAATTTGTTCGATACTGCAAATGAAATTGAAGTTTTTACTGATACAGGGCGAGCAGGTTACACACTTGAACTGACACGAGCTCAAGAAGCTCCAAGAGGTGTTAACACACTCGAAGAATATTTTACAAGACCAGATTTTTATTCTTCACCAAGACAAATAATAATTGGTGCATCTATAAGTTTTTAGTGAGGAGGAAAAGTGTTCTCAATTAAAAGAACAAAATTGATAATCGTACTATTAATAATTTTCTTATTCAATGTTGTTAATGCACAAATAATAGTAGATAAAAATAAAGGGGACCATAATCAAACCCGTAAAGGGTATATGGATGGAAATTTAGCAGCAACAGTTTATTATAATTTTGGACAGATTGCAGATTGGTTAAATGAACCAAGCAGAAGTGGTGTTTGGCCTAAAGGTACTAATCATACTTATGTTGATGGTGTTGCAGTAATTGTTCAAGCAGAAGCAAAAGACCCAACTGGGAAATTAATTCATCCACTTGAAACAAATTATTATGAATTTACTCGTTATGACCCTTCAACTGGAGTAACATATGGTTGGTGGCCTTTGCCGGGTTATGCAGCTCCGTATTCAAGAATTCCAGCAAGAAGCGATGACCCGTCAAGCTGGCCAGCTAAATGGCCCGATAGAACTTCTGACTGGAATGGTGTTTGGAATGGATTCTTTGGCAAAGGAATTAAAAATGCTGATGTTGAAACTTACTTCGTTTTTGATGATAACGAAGATAGAGAATATCTAATAAAAAATAATTTTACTCCAGATGCAGATGACCCAACTCGTGGTGGTTTAGGAATGCAGGTTAAAGCTCGCGGTTTTCAGTGGTCTCAAGTTTTAGCTGAAGATGTTATTTTCTGGTATTATGAAATTACTAACATGAGCACTACCGATTATGATAAAACATTATTTGCTCAATATATTGATTGGGGAATTGGAGGACACGATAATTCATCTAACAATGCTGGTGATTATGATGATTTGCTTGATATTTCTTATGCATGGTCTACTGTTCCAACTGGAAGCCCGGGTAATTGGAGTCCGGTAGGATTGGCCGGATATGCTTTTCTTGAAAGTCCTGGAATTTCTGATGATAGAAAAGATAATGACCTGGATGGTTTGACTGATGAAAAAAGAAATAATTCAGCTCAACGATTTATTTCATCTCCCTTTGATGACCCATTTATTTTAGTCCCAGCAAGAGATACGGTCAACTTTAAAAACTTTTATGGCTATTCATGGCGTCCTCACTGGGATGCCGATGAAAATGGGAATTGGCGTTCTTTTACAGACCAAAATGGCAATGGAAAGTGGGATAAAGATGAACCTTTGAATGATGATGTTGGAACTGATGGCATTGGACCTTTTGATGAAGGATATACTAGACCTGATCCAGATGGAACTGAAGGGAATGGCAAACCAGACCAGGGCGAACCAAATTTTGGAATACTCGACAAAGATGAATCTGACCAATTGGGTTTGACTGGTTTTGCTATTTTCCCTGTTCATCGTTATGAGTTAAATCGAGATGAAGAAAATTGGCAGGTTCTTTCCGGTTTGCCTTCGCCACATGGACAATCTTTGGTGGGTGTTAATCTTGCAAATTATTTTTCGAGTTATTTGTTTCATATGTGGGGTAGAGAAAAATATTCTCAAATTACTGGCAGAATACAAGAAACTGGTGAAACAGAAAGATTTTCAATGTCTTTAATTTTTGGAATTGATAAAGATGATTTGTTCAGAAGAAAAAAAACTGTTCAACAGATTTATAATGCAAGTTATAGATTTGCAAAACCACCTGAAAAGCCAATAGTTAAAGCAATACCTGGAGATAATAAAGTAACCCTTTATTGGGATGATCGTGCAGAAAAAACTTTTGATGCTTTCTATCAAAAATATAATTTTGAAGGTTATAGAATTTATCGCTCAACAGAACCAAACTTTCTTGAAAGTAAAGTTATAACCGATGCATACGGGAAACCGACTTTTAGAAAACCAATTGCTCAATTTGATTTAGTTGATGGAGTAAAAGGATTACATCCAATTGATGTCAATGGTGCATTGTTTTATTTAGGAAATGATTCAGGCTTGCAGCATTCTTTTATTGATACTACAGTTCAAAATGGTCAAACTTATTATTATGCAGTTGCAGCTTATGACCAGGGATTTACAACTACAACTGTCGAAGGCAAATTTGAAGGAATTCCACCATCAGAAACTACAACAATTATAAAGAAAGACATAAATGGAAATATAATTACAGATGTCAATACAGCAGTTGTTACTCCTCGTCCACCAGCTGCAGGTTATATTCCACCTGCTGTAAATAATTTTTATGCAAGCGGTCCTGGAACCGGTAATCTTTCTGTTGAAATTCTTGACCCAGATTCAATAAAAAATAATCACACTTATCGAGTTGAATTTATTGAAAATACAAAGTTCAATAATGAATCAATACCTAAGTTTCAGATTGTTGATTATACATCATTAGATACTTTGATTAAACCTACATTAATGGAAAAAAATACATACACTTCAAAGGTAATTCATGGATTTTCAATGACAATTAACAACGACAATGTTGTTCAAGTTGATTATAACAAGAGTGGATGGAAAAAAGGGAAAAGTAATTATATAGTTCAATTAGGCTTTGATTCTCGATTTGCAGCAGCATATAATGCAAAACGAATTGACTATCCAGCCGATTTTGAAATTGAACTTACTGAACCCGGAAAAGGTGATTTATCTTTTCCAGCATCGACATTTAGTAAACCTATCCAATCAAATGTTATTGTCCGAAATATTACTGAGAATAAAAAATATCAATTCATATTTAGAGATGTTAATCAAAATGAAATATTTGATGATGGAGATGCAATTTTTATTGTTCTTGGTGATTCAGCGGGCAAAACGGCTACATCATTTTCAAATTTAAGAGTATCATGGTCAGTTACATTAATTAAAGACACAACAATTGCAGAAGCAAATCAAAGACCTCCACAGTTTGGGGATGTTTATAAACTTGTTACAAAAAAACCTTTCAGAAAAGGAGAATATTTTGAATTCACAACTAAAGCTCCTCAATATGATCAAGCTAAAGCAAAAAATGATTTAGATAAAATTGCAGTTGTTCCAAATCCTTACGTAGGAGCTGCATCGTGGGAACCGGCAACTGTTGAAGTTGGAAGAGGTGAAAGAAGAATTTACTTCATAAATCTTCCTCGTCAATGTACGATTAGAATTTATACGATAAGCGGAAAGCATGTTAAAACTATAGAACATAACAGCAATTTAGATGATGGCCAGGAAGCTTGGAACTTAATCTCAAAAGATGGAATGGATATTTCATATGGAGTTTATATTTATCATGTTGATGCCCCTGGCATAGGAGAAAAAATTGACAAATTTGCTGTGATAAAATAATAGATGAATTACACAAATTTTCATGAATTATAAAATTGTGTATAAAAATTTTGGTGAGGTTTTTATGCGTAAAGTTTTTCAGAAAATTTTATTGGTAATTTTCTATTCATCGATTTGCTTTGCTCAAAGTGTTTCAAAGACAGGAACTACTGCGGCGGCATTTTTAGAAATTCCAGTTGGAGCAAATGCCATTGGCATGGGCGGGGCTTTTGTGAGTATTTCTAATGATGCTACATCTTTATTCTGGAACCCTTCGGGCATTAGTACTCATGAGAACTATGAAGCAGTTTTGAATCATACTAACTGGATTGCAAATACAAGTTTTGATTTTGTAGGACTTATTATTCCATTGGGCGATTTTGGTAATATTGGATTTAGCTTCACTTCTCTTTCAATGGATGATATGAAAGTGAGAACCGTAGAACAACCCGAAGGAACTGGTGAATATTTTAGTGCCGGTGACATCTCAATTGGAATTTCTTATGCTCGTAATTTAACAGATAGATTTTCAATTGGGTTTACAGGTAAATATATTCAACAAAAAATCTGGCATATGTCAGCTTATGCTTTTGCTATTGATGCCGGAACAAAATTTAGAACTGATTTATTTGGTGGAATGGTAATTGGCGCATCGATTTATAATTTTGGAACCTCGATGCAAATGAGTGGAAGAGATTCAAGATATTTTATAAGAGTGGACCCGAATAAACAAGGTTCAAATGACCAGATACCAACAAACATCGAAATGAATTCCTGGGATTTACCGCTTACATTTCAAATTGGTGTATCAACTAATTTGTTCCAGAATCAAACTTATAGATTGACTGTGGCAGCTGATGCAATTCATCCAAATAATGATTATGAAAGTATGAACTTTGGTTTTGAAACTGCTTTCAAAGAATTTTTATTCTTTAGAGGCGGATATCAATCAGCATTTAATAAATATTCTGAAGGTGGATTATCATTGGGATTTGGAATTAATTCTAAATTAATTCTCTCGAATGCATTAATTAAATTCGATTATGCTTTCAGAGATTTTGGAAGACTTCAAAGTATTCATTCTTTTTCTATTAATTTAATTTTCTAATGCTGCGAATAAGGAAAATAAATTGAGTATTCTTTCTAAAAATATTTTTGACAGTGCTAAGGTTTATTTTCTGTCTTTTATTTTATTTATCTCATCAGAAAATTTTTCTCAAGTAATTCAAAATCATTTTCAAGATTCAATTGTTGCAAAAGTTGGAAACATTAAAATAACAGTTAATGAATTTATTAATTGTTATGAATATGGACCTGCTTTTTACAAAAAAGTAAAAGATTCTAAGAAAGTATTTCTTAATCATCTTATTAATGAAAAATTACTTGCTCTTGATGGTTATAGCAGAGGTCTTGATACATTGTCCGAAGTTAAAAATATCTTTAACGAATTTGAAAGTGATATTGCAACTGAAGAATTATTCAAAGATGAAATTCTTAAAAAAATTTCTTACACAAAAGAAGAAATTGATACTGTAGCTAAGCAAAAATTAATTGAAGTTGAACTTCAATGGATTTATTCATCATCAGAAGACGAGATAAGAAAAATTTATGATTCTCTATTTGCCGGTATTGATTTTCAAAAATTGTTTAATAAACAATTGAATGATTCAATTTATTATGAAGACAGGTATTTGAAATCGAGCAGATATGTTCTTGGATTGAAAAATTATGAACTTGCTAAAATTATTGACACAATAAAAGTAAATACATTTTCAAAACCAATAAAAGCAAATGACGGTTGGTATATTGTTAAGCTTATGAATATTAATTATCCTTTGATTGTAAATGAATCTGAACAGAATAAAATTATGAAGGAAGCAGAAACAGCTTTGATAAAAAGGAAAATGGACCAGCTTTCAGATGTTTATGTAAATTCGCTAATGATGAAATCAAATCCAGTTATTAAAAGGAAAGCATTTCAAGTTCTACGCTCATATCTTGCTCAATTTGAACTGCCAAAAGAAACTTATGATAAATGGAGACTTTCTGAAATTTTAAGAGAAGCATTGAATTCATTTAATTTAATTAATCAAAAAAATATAAATGACATTACACTTGTTGAATTAAATTATGGAAAAATTTCTTTGAGTGATTTTATTAATTGGTATCGTGCAAGAGATGAGTACATTAAATTCGATAAACGAAGTTTTGCAAGTTATTCCCGTTCACTAGAAAATATAATCTGGAGAATGGTTCGTGATAAATTATTAACAGAGGAAGCAAGAAAAAAAGGTTACTTTGAAAGAAGAGTTGTTAAAGAACAGTCAAAATGGTGGAAAGATAAAATTATTTACAGCACTGTTAAGAATGAATTGATGAATTCAATACTTCTTGAAAAGAAAGAAGTAGATGATACAAATAAAAATATTAACGATAAGTCTTACACTGAATTCATTGAAGATGAATTAACAAAAAAAATATTTCGTAAAATAAATGAGCTGAAGAATAAATATGCCATAACAATCAATGAAGATTTATTAAAATCAATTAAAGTAAGTGAAGAGAATAATGTAAAAGCACTCGATTTGTACGTTGTAAAAAGAGGTGGATTAATTCCCCGAACACCTTTTCCAACTATTGATAATTATTGGGCTCGCTGGCAATGATTTTATTTAAGAAAAATATTTTCATTTGTTTAATAATTTTTTTATTAACTGTTTCATGCAGTCAAAACGAAAGAAAATTCAATAATGAAATTATTTATTGGTCATCAAATAATACAGAAGAAATTGAATTTGCAAGATATATAGTTGAAAAATGGAATAAAGAAAATCCAAACATGAAAGTAAAATTTCAGCCTGTTCCAGAAGGACAATCGAGCGAAGAAGTAATCTTAGCTGCAATTGTAGGAAAAACTACACCAGATATTTATTCAAACATGTGGGAAGGTGATGTTGAAGGTTATGCTCGCGCTGGCATTTTAGTAGCTTTAGATACATTAAAAGGATTCATGGAATTTTTATATGAACGATGTGATAGTTCAGTCATTGAAGAAGTTAGGTCTTCTGATGGTCATATTTATCAAATCCCATGGAAAATAAATCCAGTGATGATGATTTATAATGAAAATATTATAAAATCATTGTCGCTAAAACATGCACCAAAGACATATTCAGAATTTTTTGATGCTGCAAAAAAATTTCAAAAAGATACTGATGGTGATGGCTATGTAGATCGTTGGTTTGGATATACAGAAACAATAGTTACATGGTGGCAGAGATTTTTTGATTTTTATCCTCTTTATCTTGCAGCTTCGAATGGAGGTTCGCTTGTTAAGAACAACAAAGCTGTTTTTAATAATAAAGCTGCAATAAAAGTGTTCAAATTTTTACGTGAATTATATAAGAAAAATTATTTCCCGAAAGAAAGATTATCATCTCGTCAGGATGTGTTCTTAGATGGAATAATTGCTACGCGATTTACTGGCCCGTGGGAAATTTCTCATGCAGAAAAGTATAAACCAGAAGGATTTGAATATAATTTCAGTACAATCCCTGTTCCGGATGACCACAAAGGACCAATTTATACTTATGGTGACCCAAAAAATATTGTAATCTTCAAGACTTGTCCTAATCCAAATCTTGCATGGAAATTTTTGAAATATTTCCTTAGCGAGGAAAATGATTTGAAATTACTTGAAATCACAAATCAACTTCCTCGCAGAAAAAATATTGATAAAAATTATTTGTATCAGAATTATTTTAAAAAAAATCCTAAGATGAAAATTTTTGCTGAACAAGCAAAGTTTGTAAAAGGAACTGACCAGTCACCGGTTCTCAAAGAAGTTTTTGATATAATTTCATCAGAATATGAAGCTTGTGTTATATATGGAGTTAAATCGCCTGAGCAAGCATTAAGTGATGCAGAAAAATCTGTTAATCTATTATTTCTTAAATGAAGTTATGAAGAAAAAAATATTGCCATATTTATTTGTTTCGCCATACATAATACATTTTATTTTATTTATTGGGTTTCCGATTGGATTCTCAATTTATCTAACTTTTCATGATTGGAATATTATTGCACCAATGGAATATGTTGGATTAGCAAACTATAAAAGATTACTCTATGACCAGCTTTTCTGGAAATCACTAAGGAACACGGTTATTTTTCTTTTAATTCATATACCGCTTCAAATCATTGTTGCACTTTTTTTAGCAGAGCTATTAAATCAAAAAATAAAATTGAAAGGTTTTTTTAGAGCTGCTTATTTTATGCCTGTTATTATATCTGGTGTTGTAATTACAATTTTATGGCAGCAGCTTTATGGTTTTGAAAGCGGATTATTAAATCGACTGTTGATTAAAATTGGTCTAAACAAAATTGGTTGGTTAACAGACCCAAATTGGGCAATGCCTTCAATTGCAATTATGGCTACATGGAAAAATGTCGGTTTGTATGTAGTTCTCTTTTTAGTTGGACTTCAGACAGTTCCTCAGCAATATTATGAGGCTGCAGAACTTGAAGGAGCAAATCATTTACAAAAATTTTTCAAAATAACACTGCCGATGATTAATCCAACAATTTTTATGGTTGTTGTTTTATCTACAATTGGAGGATTCTCGTTGTTCATTGAGCCATATGTAATGACAGGTGGCGGACCGCTAAACAGCACTCTTTCTGCAGTGCTTTATATCTATAAACAAGGATTCTTTTATTATCATATGGGTTATGCAGCTACACTTGGATTTTTCTTTGCTCTTCTTATTCTCTTTGTTGTTTTTATTCAAAAAAAATTTGTTGAAAAAGAAAATTGAGTATGAAGAAAACAATTTTATATACAGTTTTAATTTTAGGTTCATTAATATTTTTGTATCCTTTCATATGGATGTTATCTGCTTCTGTTTCTCCAGAAAATGAAATTGGTAACTTAATTTTTCTTCCTTCGAAAATTAATTTTAATAATTACCTGGTTATATTAGATAAAATTCCAATCGCTAAAGCATTCATAAATAGTTTAATAGTTTCTGGAACTATTACTGTTGGTGTTTTAATATTTGGTTCAATGGTTGGATATGCACTATCAAAACTTGAGTTTATAGGAAAGAATTTAATTTTTTATGTAATTGTTTTTACAATGACATTGCCCTTTCAAATTACTTTGATTCCACAATACATTTTGATTGTAAAATTTGGCTGGATTGATTCTTATGCTGGTTTAATTGTCCCTTATTTAATGAATGCATTTGCAATTATAATGTTCAGGCAATATTTCAAGTCAATTCCACAAGACTTAATTGATGCTGCAAGAATAGATGGCTGCAGTGAATTAAGAATTATTTTTGGGATTCTCTGGCCAAATTCAATACCAGCTTTAATTACAGTTGGAATAATTACATTTATGACATCATGGAATGAGGTTCTTTGGCCCTTGATTGTGATAAGAGATGAAACTAAAATGACAATGCCTCAATTAGTTACTTTATTTGCTGTTGGTGGACGCGCAGAGTCTCAGCTTGGATTAAAACTTGCAGCAGCTGCAATGTTAGCATTACCAATTGTTTTAGCTTATCTGATATTCCAAAAATATTTTATTCAAAGTATGACTTCTTCTGGATTGAAAGAATAATTATTCATATAAATATTTATTGTTAATTAAAGAGAGGTTGAATTATTATGCACTTAATTAGATATACTAAAAATCCAATACTTACAAAAAATGATGTCCCATTTAAAGTAAACAGTATTTTTAATCCCGGTGTTACAAAGTTCAATAATAAATACTTACTTCTTTGCAGAGTTGAGATGCCTAACGGTAGATCTTCTTTCGTAAAAGCTTTGAGTGATGATGGATATGATTTTCAAGTAGATGATAAACCAATTTTAACTCCCGAAGACCATCATGAATTTTTTAAGTATTGTGAGTGGGGAATTGAAGATGCAAGAATTACAAAATTCAATGAAACATATTACATAACTTATACTGGTTATTCAAAGTATATGCCATTGGTTATGTTAGCAGTTACAAAAGACTTTGAGAAATTTCAAATTCATGGACCTATAAGTGAACCATCAAATAAAGATTGCGCAATTTTTCCGGAAAAAATTGATAGTTATTATTGGAAGATTGACAGACCATCGGCAGAAGAAAGAAAAGATATGTGGATTAGTAAAAGTCCAGATTTAATTCATTGGGGAGGCTACAGAATTTTAATGGAACCAGAAAAAGGCACATGGGAAAATGATAAAATTGGATTATCCTCGCCACCAATCAGAACTGATAAAGGCTGGCTTTTGCTTTATCATGGAGTAAGAGGTTTTGGAATTTCAAGTCTTTATAAGCTTGGTGCTTTATTGCTCGATTTACACAATCCTTGGATAGTTATCGCCAAAACAAAAGAACCAATTTTATCTCCAGAGTTCGATTATGAAAGAATTGGTGATGTGCCAAATGTGGTTTTTTCTTGTGGATGGATTGCAGAACCTGATGGCAAAATTAAAATTTATTATTCTGGGGCAGATACAAACATTTGTCTAGCAGAAACAACAGTTGATGAGCTTTTAGCTGTTTGCAAATAATGTGATTTCAAAAAGAGCAAAACTGGATAATCAATAATTTGAGGCAGAATTATTAATGAAGAAGAAATTTATACTAATAATTTTTTTTGTTGTTCAATTTATTGCTTATGCGAATTCCGATTCTCTTTTAATTAATCTTTCTCATTTGAATAATCTTTATGAAGAAATAAATGTTTATGGAAAAACATTGGGCATAATTCATATTTATAGTGAATATCCGGATTATAAATGGGTAGGAGATGAAGATGAAGGAATTGCTTGTATAGACGATGCTTCCCGCGCTGCTGTTGTTTACCTAAATTATTCTGATTTATTTCATGACAACGAAAGTAAAAGAAAAGCAAAAAATCTGATAGAGTTCATTCTTTTCATGCAAGCCGATAATGGATTCTTTTACAATTTTATTTTTGAAAAAGGGCAAATAAACAAAACCCATCAAAACAGTATTGCAGAGCCAAATTGGTGGAGCTGGCGGGCTTTGTGGTCTTTAACTATTGCTTATGATAAATTCAAAGATGATAAAGATTTTTCTTTACAAATAAGTTCGGCTATTAGAAAAACAATTTCAGCAATTAAGGCATTTTCTAATCTTGATAAAACAATAATCACATTAAATGGAATTGAAAAGCCTGCATGGCTTCCATATAAATATGCATCTGACCAGGCAGCTTTAATTGTGATTGCTCTTTCAAATTATTTCAAATCTTTTAATGACTCTACTGTTATTGATATAATAAAAAATTATTGTGATGGTATAATGTTGATGCAAGCCGGAAATAAAAATGAATTCCCATATTATGCATTTCTAGGCTGGGAAAATTCATGGCATGGCTGGGGAAATTTGCAATCTTTTGCTTTGCTAAATGCTTACACAATTCTTAATGATAATAAATTGCTAAAAGCCGCATTAAATGAAATTGATAATTTTTATGAATATTTATTGAGGAAAAAATTCTTATCAGAATTCAGCATTAGTAAAAAGGAAAACAGAATAATTATTGATGACATTAAAAAATATCCTCAAATAGCTTATATCATTCGACCGATGATTTATGCATCAATAAAAGCTGCAGAGATAACACAAGAAAAAAAATATTATAACTTGTCATATAGATTATTGAAATGGTTTTTTGGTCATAATGATGCAAAGAAAAAAATGTATTTGTTAGAATCTGGAATTTGTTATGACGGAATTATAAGTAAAAACAAAATCAATAAAAATTCCGGGGCGGAATCAACGATTGAAGCATTACTTTCTTTACTTGAAGTTTATAAATACAATGAATCAAAAAAATTATTATTCAGAAATTACAGACAATTAAAAGGTGCAAAATGAAAGTCTATTATTCCTCAGTTGTTATAAGACCTAATAATAATCGTGTAATACTTAGACCTTTTGAGCCGATGAATAAGGAAAGAATTAAAAAAATTATTGATAGAATTAATAATTTGTCAGAAGAAGATGTCATTCAAGAATATGAAAGTGTAAAAAGTTTATATTCTTTGCGTCACAAAAACATCGAAAAATTTTTTATTAAGAGATATAATGAAGTAAAAAAATATAGTTCATTAAATGACAATATCCCTGAAATTAAAAAATTATTAATTGGTTCATACTTTTCAAACGAGTATTCACTTGAAAGTACAGCACTATTTAATCCTTCAATGGTATGGCATCCAGACCAATCGAATTTACCAAATGATAAAAAGCGGTTTATTATTAGCCTAAGAGCAACCGGCGAAGGACATGTTTCTTCAATTGTATTTCGAAGTGGTGTAATTGACTTACAAAATAATATTGAACTTGACGAAGCATCAATTTATGCGGAAATGCCGTCAATCAAATTAATTTCTGATGATATGTACGAAGCTAATTTTGAAGATATGGATATTTCTGAAAGAACATTATTCCCTCAATTAGATACTGAAATGAATGGGATGGAAGATGCACGCTTTGTTCTTTTTACTGAAGACAATGGGGTGAAAAATTATTATGCTACTTACTGTGCATATGATGGACATAATATTTCAATGCAGCTTTTGAGAACAAAAGATTTTATGAATTTTACAATTTCTAAGTTGAAAGGTGCTGAAGTTCAAAACAAAGGTATGGCTCTTTTCCCAAGAAAAATTAATGGTAAATATGTAATGCTTTCACGTCAGGATAACGAAAATAATTTTATAATGTTTTCGGATAATTTGTATCAATGGGATTATAAACAATTGCTGATGGAACCAAAATATACATGGGAATTTTTTCAGATTGGGAATTGCGGCTCACCTATCGAAACAGAAAAAGGATGGTTATGTTTGAGCCATGGAGTTGGACCAGCCCGGCGTTATTCAATTGGAGCTTTTCTGCTTGATAAAAATGACCCAACAAAATTAATAGGAAGACTTAGAGAACCACTCCTTGAAGCAAAAGAACATGAAAGAAATGGTTATGTGCCGAATGTAGTTTATTCCTGTGGAGGAGTAATTAATGGTAATTATCTTGTGTTCCCTTATGCAATGTCGGATTATGTTAGCAGTTTTGCTTATGTCAATGTAAATGATTTGTTGAATAAATTATTAAATGAAAAATGAAAACTACAGTAATTATTATTTCAGCTTTATTAACATTGCAAACTTTTTCTCAAATAAAACGTTTTGAGAAGATTAATTATCAAGGTGATGCAAAAATAGAAGTAGGAAGTTACTTTGCTGGAGCAGAATTTCATCACAGCTGTCCAATTCCGCAAAGATTTAGTTTTTATTATCCTGTTGCAAATAGTATCGACCTTAGCAGCGACTACTGGCATCGAGATACGACTTATATTATGAACACAGCACTGAAATTTGATGATGAATTCCAATGGCTTAATAATCAATCATATAAATATGAGCTTACGCCGTATTCAGTAAAATTTTATAAATATGAAAGTGATAAGTCATTTGAGATTTCATATCAATTTACTAAAACAAAACCCACTGTTGTAATTACATATTCAATAACAAATAATTCGAATGAAAAGAAAGAAGTTGAGTTATTTATTAGATTGGCACTTGCACTTAGAACCAGTCATACTTTCGAAATAAAGAAAGAAATCAATATTTCTTCGATGAATAATGGAGAAATAATTTTCGCAAATAATTTGGCTAAAGAAACACAAAATTCACGTGTGTTTATTGTGAATGTAACAGAAAAGCCTTTCGATATTGTGCTCAATGAATCTTTGTCAAATAAAATTAATTTTCAAAAATATGCTTCAAATAAAAATCTTATTGACGAACCTTCTGCAAATTTTATTTACAAAAAAATACTCAAGCCAAAAGAAAAATTGATTGTCACTCAAATTCTAGGAACGTGCAAAATTTACGAAGGGAATCAATTAGTCAATTATTTAAGAAAAAATTATAAAAAAGAAATAAAAAATTTTGAGAATTTCATTCTATCAAGAATTAATAAAACAGATGTAATTAAAAGCGGAGATGATACTTTTGATAAAACTGTCAACTGGGCAAAAGCAATTCTCGAAGTAAACAAACATTATATTGACGGCGATATTGTTCCTATGCCCTGTCCTGCTGAATATAATTTTTACTTCACTCATGATGTTTTAATGACAGATTTTGCTGCAGTGAAATTTGATTTACTAAGAGTTAAAAATGATTTAATGTTTATAATAAAACATGCTAATAAAGAAAAAATAATTCCTCATGCTTACTACTGGAAAGATACAGCTTATGTTACTGAATATGCTGATTATGATAACTGGAATAATTTCTGGTTTATTATTGTTGCTTCAGAGTATTTGAAATATTCAAAGGATAAAAAATTTATTGAGCAAATTTATCCTTATTTAGAAAAATCACTATCCAATGCTCTTAAAACAAAAGGTGAAGATAATTTAATGTTATCATATCGTCCTGATTGGTGGGACATTGGCAAACTATATGGACAGAGAAGCTACATGACAATTTTAGCAATCCAAGCAATTCGTTCATACATTTATCTATCAACTGTAATTGAAAAAAATGAAGATAAACTTAGTGAATATGAAAACCTATCGGATAGAATGGAAAAAAGCTTAAATGAAAAATTGTGGTTAGATAATTTTAATTACTTAATGAATTGTTCAGAACTAAATGTAATTGATGAACATTATTACAGCGGTTCACTTTTAGCTGCTCACTTTGGATTGATTGATTCTTCTAAAAATTTACGAATGATTAAAACTGCAGAAGAATTTCTTATTGATAAAAAAGTTGGGGTTTATACAGTTTATCCAATGGATTTTACACAACTTAGAGATTATTGGCATTTTGCAGGAAACGAAGCTGGAGAAAAATTTTATTATCTAAATGGTGGAATTTGGTTTCACTCAAATGCCTGGTATGCATTAGCTCTAATTTCAATCGGAAAGAAAAATAAAGCCGGAGAATTCATTAAGAATGTTATGACAATTGATGGAATTATAAATGGACCAAATGGACAGCCAGCAATGTATGAAGTAAGAAATGGTGATTATAATAATCTAAAAATTTACGGAACTATTGATAAACCGCAATTTATGTGGGCAGCTGGTTGGTACCTTTATACTCTCTATCATCTTTTCGGAATTAATAACAATGAATGGAATATTGAACTTAATCCCTTTTTATTGTATGAACAAAGTGAATGTTTATTTAATCTTTATATTAATGGTCGTTTAGCAAATGTGAATTTGGTAAGAAATAAATTTTTACAAAATAAAATTGATAAGAAAGAAATTAATTCATTTGTTATCCCGGAAAAGTTATTTCATGTAAACCAAATAAATTTTTCAATTGGTGAACTAAAAAATGCTTTTCTGAAAAGTACTAATTCAATTCTTGAAGAATTTACTTATGATAAAAATAAAATGGATATTCACTTAAAAGCTTTTAAGGGACACAAAAACAAAACCATAATTATCTCAAAACATTTGCCAAAAGAAATAAAATTAAATCGAAATCATACCGTTGATTATTCGATTCATCAAAACAAAAATGAATGGATAATAAATATCAGCTTTACACATCAAGAAAAATTAGAAAGACTCACAGTTCAATTTTGACATAATCATTATTTGGGAGAGTAATATTTATGAAAGAAAAGTTCATCCTTAATAAAAATTGGGAATTGAAATTAGGAAACAATTATTCATCATCGACACCGAATGAAATAAAAAAAATAAAGAGCATAAAAGCTGAGATTCCTGGCACTGTTCATACAGACCTTTTATCAAACAATTTAATTGAAGAACCATTTTACTCGGATAATGAAAAACGACTTAACTGGATTTCTGAATCAGATTGGATTTATAAAACAATTTTTGATTCACCCTTTGATTATAAAAATTCTTCACCAATAAAATTAATCTTTGAAGGTATTGATACGGTTGCAAATATTTATTTGAACGATATTCAATTAGGGACAACATCTAATATGTTTTTGAAATATGAATATGATGTGACAAAACTGCTTAAACCAAAAAACAATGAATTAAAATTATATTTCGAATCGCCAGTTAATTATGCAATAAAACAAGAAAAGAAATACGGCAAACTTCCAGTCGCATTAAATTCATATCGAGTTTACATCAGAAAAGCACAATACTCTTTTGGCTGGGATTGGGGACCATCTTTTCCAACTATCGGAATCTGGAAGAATGTTTATCTCAAAAAAGAAAGCGAAGCAGAAATAGAAAATTTTCTTTTTAATACAATTGAAATAAAAAACAATTATGCAGTTGTCGAGGTAATATTTGATGTAAAGAAAAATACAAATGAAAAAATATTAGCAGCGATAAAAATTAACAACGAGAATTATTCAACAAATAAATTAATTGAAGTAATTAAAGGCAAAAATAAGATTAAATTCAAAATTGAAAATTGCGAATTGTGGATGCCTAATGGTTATGGCAAACAAAATTTGTATGATTTGGAAATTAAACTGCTCAATAAAAATAAAAATGTTTTGGATTCATTAAATAAAAAAGTAGGCATTAGAAAAATTGAATTGCAATTAAAAGAAAAAAATAAGAATTCATTTGGATTTATTGTTAATGGTAAAAAAATTTTTGCAAAGGGAGCAAACTGGATTCCTGCTGATGCATTTTTGACGAGAGTAACAGAAGATAAATATCGTAAGTTACTTACTTATGCTAAAGACGCAAATATGAACTTCGTTCGTGTATGGGGCGGCGGAATTTATGAAAATGATATTTTCTATGAAATATGTGACGAGCTTGGATTATTAATCTGGCAGGATTTTATGTTTGCATGCGGTTCATATCCCGAACATTCAGAATTTATTCAAAATGTTAAAAAAGAAGTTTCTTATAATGTAAACAGATTACAATATCATCCATCAATAGCAATATGGTGCGGTAATAATGAGAATGAATGGATTTGGTATCAGGAACAGAAGAAGAGTTATAAAAAAATGCCTGGCTATAAAATATTTAGTAAAATAATTCCATCTATTCTGAAAGAAGTTGATCCATTAAGACCATATTGGGAATCGTCGCCATTTGGTTTTGATGAAGACCCGAATTCACAATACAGCGGCAATCGCCATCAATGGGATATATGGAGCAGATGGATTGATTATTCTGAAGTAAAAAATGATAACAGTTTGTTTGTTACAGAATTTGGATTTCAAGGACCAGCTAATAAATCAACTCTTGAAAAAGTAATTCCTGTTGAAGAAAGAAAAATCAATAGTAAAATATTTGAGTTTCATAATAAACAAATCGAAGGAACGGAAAGATTAATAAAATTTTTGAGTGCTCATCTTCCGTTAAGTACTAAGTGGGATGAATTCATTTATTTAACACAACTTAATCAAGGCTTGGCGCTTAAAACTTGTCTTGAACACTGGCGTTTCAATCAACCAGGAACAAATGGAAGCATAATCTGGCAAATCAATGATACCTGGCCTGTTGTAAGCTGGTCTTTAATTGATAGTGAACTTAAACCGAAGTTGTCTTACTATTTTGTAAAAAAAATTTTTGCAGATGTTGTCACTAAAATTGATGTAAATGAAAAAGGAATATTTATCTTAGGGTTAAATCAGAAAGAAAAGAATTTCATGGGGATATTAAAATTATTTATTGTTGAATCGAGCAGCAGTGAAATTCTTTATGAAAAAAATAAATCAATAATAATCAAAAGCAATTCAATCAGTAATTTAATTACGATTAAAAATAATTTTGGTTCTTCTTCAATAATTATTTTAACAATTTATGATGAAAATGGAATTCAAATTTTTAGAGATGTATATGCATTTCAAGAGTGGAAACATATAAAACTTCCGAAGCCAGAAATTAAATTAAAGTTAATTCCAAAAGATGAAGAAAAATTTTTAGAAGTTACTTCAAATAAGCTTTCAATCTTTGTCGATTTAATTTCTTCTAAAGCAATATTTTCTGATAGAGGATTTATTTTATTGCCTGATGAAAAAGTATTAATAAAGGCTCAAAAAAATACAGAGTTAATAGAAGACGATATTGAAATTTATTGCCTTAATCAATTTCTATGTGATTAAAAATGTTTTTAAGAATTAAAAAACTTTTCATCATTAATTTAATTTTGTTTTTCAACTGTTACTCACAACAAATCGAAATTGAACGAATTGAAAAAATGCCAAATATTCCTTCACCTTATGAAATGAGAGATTGGAAAGCCGTTGCTCGTGGTTATGATTCATTAATTTATAATTTGAATGCTAATGGTGAATATCTGCCATTAATATTTTTATTTAACAGTTCAATTAATTATCCTGATGAAATTAGCTTTGGTTTGCATTCTTATGTGGGCACTAATAGCCCAAATAACAGCGAAGCAATAAATGTTCTTCCATCAATTATAAGTGCAACACTCATTGGGATTGATAAAAGAAATCAGAATGGCTTTGATTGGGTTAAGATGAGCAGAGAATATTTTAACAAAAGACCTGAAATGAATGTCTATAAAAATTCTCCTCATAATGATACTTATGATGACTGGTGGTATGAAACAATGCCGAATGTTTTTTTCTATCAATTATATTCATTATATACAGATGTTGAAGATTATGATTATCAATTTAGAATTATTGCTGATAGATTTCTTGAAGTAGCAAAATTAAGTGGCGGAAGTACAACTCCCTGGCAATATCCCAACTTCAATTATCGTGGTTGGGACTTTATAAATAAAAAATCTTATAAAATTGGAGTTGAAGAACCCGAAGCAGCTGGTGCAATTGCTTATATTCTTTATAATGCTTATGTAACAACTAGAGATAAGAAATATTTAATTGGTGCAGAATGGTGTTTAGAATTTTTGAATTCGTTAACAATAAATCCAGCTTATGAAATTCAACTTCCTTATGGTGTTTATACAGCTGTTAGGATGAACGCAGAAATTGGAACTGATTATGACATTGAAAAAATGTTCAACTGGTGTTTTAGTTTTACTAATCTTAGAAAATGGAATGTATTATTAGGCAAATGGGGTATTTATGATATTAATGGTTTGATTGGTGAAGACTTTGATAGACAATACGCATTCTCAATGAACACATTTCAACAAATTGGTGCTTTAGTTCCTGTTGCAAGATATGATGAAAGATTTGCTCGTGCAATTGGTAAATGGGTTCTGAATGCAGCTAATTCATTAAGATTATTTTACAGTAAATATTTAGATGACATTCGGCAAGATAGTGAAGACTGGGCTCATAAATATGATCCTAATTCATATATTGCTTATGAAGCATTATTAAAATCAAATTCTAATTGGCCAGAAGCTACTGGTGATGCAATTAAAGGCGGCTGGGCAAAGACAAATTTATCTCTCTACAGTTCATCTTCTGTCGGTTATCTTGCTTCAATTGTAGATACTACTAATGTTTCCAAAATTTTAAAACTCAATTTGAACAAAACAGATTTCTTCCAGAAAAATTCTTATCCAACTTTTCTTTTATTTAATCCTTATGAAGAATCAAAATCAGTAAGAATAAATTTACCAGATGGAATTTTTGATATTTATGAAACAATTAATAATTCATTTCTTGCAAAAAATATTTCGAATGATTTTGATGTTTTAATTCCAGCAAATTCTGCAATAATAATTGTTCTAACCCCTTCGAATGGTAAAATAGAATATAAAATGAACAAATTATTAATAGATGGAGTAGTTGTAGATTATAATGTTAATCAACAAGTTAGTAATCATCAGCCAAGAATAAAAAGTCTTGCCGCTGTTTCAGAAAAATTGATACAAAATAGATCAACAAAAATTTATTGCACTGCTGTTGATAAAGATAATGATCAACTTAAATATTATTGGCAAGTAAGTGAAGGCAGTATATTAGGCGGGGGTTCTTATGTTGATTTCGTTGCTCCAAATAAATCTACAACAGCCATTATCAAAGTAATAGTGGAAGATACATTTGGAGAGAAAGATTCAGCTTCATTATCAATAGATATTGTAAGTAATATTAATCATTCACCAGATATTAAGTACATCAAAGCAATTCCAAGAAAAATTAATTTAGGAGAAAAAGCAAAATTAATTTGTTATGCTGAAGATATTGATAATGACAGTCTGAGTTTTAATTGGAATTCAAAATTTGGTTATATAAATCAAACATCAGATTCTGCTATGTGGACAGCCCCAGATATTGAAGGAGATTATTACGTTATATGCACAGTAAGAGATGGAAAAGGGGGGATAGCCAGAGATAGTTTGAAAATTATGGTAAGAAATTTTAGTGAAAGTACTTTTGGAAAATTAATAATGTATTTGCCCTTTAATGGAAATGGAAACGATGAAAGCGGAAATGGCAATAACGGAATAATTTATGGAGCAATTTTTGTGAATGACCGTTTTGGGAAGTCAAACTCAGCATTACAATTTGATGGAATTAATGATTATATATTGATAAAAAATTCTCCTTCATTGAATTTTCAAAATGCAATAACAATTAGCTTCTGGATTAAATTAGATGAACTAAGTGAAAAAGAATCTTACATAATTTCTCATGGCAGTTATGATAAGCGTTATAAAGTTTCTATTGCAAATAAAAAATTAAGATGGACTATTAAAACTGACAAAACGGGTAATGGCATTTTAGACCTTGATAGTGAAAGTCAACTTGTTCTAAATAAATTTATTCATTGTATAGTAAATTATAATGGGAAAGATGCAGAGTTGTGGATTAATGGCGAGCTAAATTCATTTGCTTCGTGGACAGGCAAATTGCAATTATCAGATATTGATTTAACCATTGCTCAAATGCTTCCTGCAAACTCTAATTATAACTTCAAAGGAATTATTGATGATGTAAGAATTTATGATTATGCTCTTATGCCCGATGAGATTTATAAGTTAAATGATATACCAAGTTCAGTAAAGGAGTATAGTTCTTTAATTAATTCTAATGAAATATTTCTTTACAATTTCCCGAATCCGTTTAATTCAAATACAGTTATAATTTATCAAATATTAGAACTAACGAGAGTTCAATTAAAAATTTATGATATACTTGGTAAGGAAATAAAACTGCTATTTGACGAAACGCAATCACCAGGTATTTTTGAAATAAAATGGGATGGTAAAAATAATTATGGAAATGTTGTCCCATCTGGAATTTACTTTTGTATTTTAAGGACGAACCAAAATATGAAAATCAAAAAACTAATTTTAATGAAATAAAAGAGGATTATTATGGCAGAAGTAAAATTAGTAAACGTTTCAAAAATTTATGATTCTGATAATAAAGCAGTTAAAAATGTTAGCTTCACTGTAAATGATAATGAATTTGTTGTGCTTGTTGGTCCTACAGGATGTGGTAAATCTACAATTTTGAGAATGATAGCAGGACTTGAAGATATATCAGAAGGAGAACTTTTTATTGATAATAAATTGATGAATGATGTATTGCCAGCACAAAGAGATATTGCAATGGTATTTCAGAATTATGCATTGTATCCTCATATGACTGTATTTGAAAATATGGCTTTTGGATTAAAATTAAGAAAATATCCGAAAGAAGAAATTAAGACAAGAGTAATTATCGCAGCAAAAATTTTAGGTATTGAAGAATTACTTGATAAAAAACCCAAACAGCTTTCGGGTGGACAAAAACAACGGGTTGCAGTTGGCAGAGCGATTGTTCGAAACCCAAAAGTATTTTTGTTCGATGAGCCTCTAAGCAATCTCGATGCAAAGATGAGAGTTCAGATGAGAGCAGAAATTACAAAATTACATCAGCAGTTAAAAGCAACAATGATTTATGTAACTCATGATCAAGTAGAAGCAATGACAATGGGCGATAGAATTATTGTTCTTAAAGATGGTGAAATCCAGCAAATTGATACTCCTATGAATTTATATAAGAATCCTGTTAACAAATTTGTTGCTGGATTTATTGGAAGTCCATCCATGAATTTTATAGAAGGCATTATAATACAGGGAGAAGATTTACAATTTAGAAGCTTAAATGGTTCACTAATGATAAATTTGACAGGTGAACAAAAATTAAAACTTGGGAAATATATTGATAAAAAAATTTATTTAGGTATACGACCTGAAAATATAAGTTTACAGAAACATGAAAATAGACATGAATTTGTAAGTATTCTCGATTTAGTTGAACCAATGGGGAATGAGATTTTCATATACTTTAAAGTTGATGAAAATCAATTTATCGGGAAAGTTTATTCAAATGAAATTTATAGAAAAGGGGAAAAAGTACATATTTATTTAGATAAGAATAAATTTTATTTCTTTGACTATGAAAAAGAATTGGCAATTAATTAGACTTTTAAAATAGATTAGTATTAGAAATAAGTTATTCAAATGATTTAAAATAATATTCCCCCACCATTAAATTTTTTGAAGACTGCTATTAAGATTACTTGACAAAACAAAAAATAAAATTTAACTTTGCTTAAAGGTTTTCGATAAGGTTTTCGGCATCTTTATATTAAATGAATTCCTATTAATTAAAGAAATAATTATTAGCGAGATGAGGTAAATCTTGTCTGAAAAAAATCAATTTTGTGATTGTAATGTAAATATTGACGAAAATTATTTGATTTCTCTTTTAGCTGATGAAATTGCTAAATCAATTGAGAATAAGTATAAGAATTTTGTTAAGAGAGAGCTGCCTAAAATTCCTGTGGGGGTTTCAAATCGACATGTCCATCTAACAGAAAAAACTTTTCATAAATTATTTGGAGAAGAAACAAAATTTGAATCACTGAGGCCTTTATATCAGCCAGGAGAATTTGCTTCGAAACATACATTGACTATTGTTGGCTCAAAACTTAGATGCATTGAAAATGTAAGAATACTCGGACCTTTAAGAAAATATGACCAGGTTGAAGTCTCGCTTACTGACTCTATATATTTAGGTATTGAACCACCAATTGTTAATTCGGGCTCGCTTGAGAATGCTGCCCCCTTAACACTTGTCGGACCAAAATCTTCAATATACATTGAAAGATGTGCTATCATTGCAAATCGTCATATTCATATGAATAGTAAAGAAGCAATGATTTTAGGAGTTAAAGATGGTGATTTATGCAAAGTAAGAATTCAAGGAATTAAAAGTACAATTTTTGAAAATGTTTTAATTAGAATAAATGATAACTGGCGCTTACAAATTCATCTTGATACGGATGATGCCAATGCAGCTTTTATAAAAGGTGAAGCATACGCAGAATTTTTGGGTAAAATGTAATTATGAAACTTGGATTGGTAATAGGAAAATTAGTATCAACAAGAAAAGAAGGAAAACTCGAAGGATTGAAAATTTTGATTGTAAATTATCTTACAGAGAATATGGAAAGAACTAAAGATACAGTTGCATGTGTTGACACTGTAAATGCAGGCGAAGGGGATATTGTATTACTTTGTTCCTCATCTTCGGCAAGGTTGACAAAATTAACAAAAGATGTTGCTACAGATAATACAATTGTTGGCATTGTAGATTCTGTTATGCAAGGAGGAAATTACATTTACAAGAAAACAAAGAGAAAAGGTGCAGAACATTAATCTCAAATACTTAGTAGAAATTATAGTTTCAGAAGTACTGAAAGAATTAAATAAGAGAGGAATTAATATTTTATCTGAAAAGAATACAGTCGATGATATTTCAAATAAAAAAGTTTATGAAGTAGATATGAGCGAATATAAAACTCCCATATTAACCGAAAGAATGTTAATGATGATAGACTCTACAGTTTCTGAAATAATAATTCCATCTAGTACAATTATTACACATGGTGCTAAGGATATTATTAAAAAAAGAAATCTAAAAATTAATTATAAGTAAAAATAAAACAGGAGATGAAAATGGCTAAAGGTACAGCATTAGGCTTCGTAGAAACAAGAGGTAATACAGGAGCTGTCCAAGCAATTGATGCCATGATAAAAGCTGCGAATGTTGAATTTGTTAAACGTGTGGAAATTGGAGGAGCTTATGTTACTGCTTTAGTTAGAGGAGAAGTAGGAGCTGTTCGCGCTTCGGTCGAAGCTGGAGCAGAAGCAGCAGCAAGAGTTGGAGAACTTGTTTGTACAAATATTATTCCTTCAGCTCACGAAGAAGTATTTGAATTATTGAATTTAACTAAATAGGGTAATCATATGATAGAAGCATTAGGAATTATTGAAACACTCGGCTTTACTGCTGGAATACAGGCGGCTGATGCCGCTGTTAAATCAGCAAATGTAAAACTTGGCAGATGGGTAAAAGTCGGTGGCGGAAGAGTAAGTATCATCATTCGTGGTGATGTCGCAGCTGTAAAAGCCGCTGTAGAAGCAGGTACTCAAGCTGCATCAAACATTGGAACAGTATTATCAGAAATTATTATACCACGACCTTCAGAAAAACTAATTAATAAATTCCCAATTGAGCCAATTAATAAAAATAAAGAAACAACTAAATAATTAATTGGAGTTTGTTTTGGATAATAGAGATTTGCAATTAAAAGAATTAGTGGAAAGAGTTGTTGAGAAAGTTTTATCTCAAGCACTATCCGGGAATTTTTCGAGTGTTGAAGATGGGGATTGGGGAGTTTTTAATGATATGAATGATGCTATTAATGCTGCTTACGAAGCATTTCTGCAATACAGAGAAAGAAGTGTTCAATGCAGAAAGAAATTTATTGATGCGGTTCGCACTATGGCATTAGAGAATAAAGAAGAATTAGCAGAAATGACTGTGAAAGAAACCGGAATGGGTAGAGTAGATCACAAAGTGGCAAAATTTATTAATGCAGCAAATTACAGTCCTGGAATTGAATATTTACAACCTCAAGCATGGTCAGGTAAAAATGGTTTGGCAATAGATGAATATGCTCCATTTGGAGTAATTGGAAATATTTCACCAAGTACTCATCCTGGACCAACAATTATTAATAATATTATAATTCAACTGGCTGGCGGTAATACAATTGTATTTAATCCACACCCTTCTGCAAAAAATGTTAGTGCTAAAGTAATTCAGCTTGCTAATAAATATATGCATGCAGCAGGTGCTCCAAAAAATTTAGTAACTTGTGTAAAAGAACCAACATTAGAAACCGCAAAAATACTTTTTGGACATGAAAAGGTTGAATTACTTTCTGTTACAGGGGGTCCTCAAGTCGTTGAATTGGCGCTGAAGTATCCAAAAAAAGTGGTTGCTGCAGGTCCAGGTAATCCACCTGTTTTAGTAGATGAAACTGCAGACCTAAATCTTGCAGCAAAAGAGATAACAATGAGTGCAAGTTTTGATAATAATATTTTATGTATTGCAGAAAAAGAAATATTTGTTGTCAAAGATGTTTTTGAGAAGTTTATGACTGAAATGGAAAATGTTGGTAATTATCGATTATCAACAAATGAAATGAATAAACTTGCAGAGATAGCCTTAGAACAATCGGGAAAACATTGGATAATTAAAAGAGATTTTGCTGGCAAAAGTGCAAAGGTTCTTGGAAATGCAATTGGATTGAATATTCCCGAAAGTGTTCCGCTGCTTTTTGGAGAGGTAGATAAGAATCATCCATGGGTTGTAGCAGAACAAATGACTTGTTGTATTCCCGTTGTGCCTGTGCTTGATTTTGAAGATGGATTGCAGGCAGCTTTGAAAGCTGAACATGGATTTAAACACACTGCAAGTATTTTTTCAAAAGATATTGATAGAGTTACCAAATTTACCAGAATACTTGATTGCGATGTTCATGTGATAAATGGAGGTACTTTGCGTGGAAATGGCGGCGAATTAGGCGAAGGGTACTTTTCGCATACAATTGCTACTCCTACAGGCGAAGGAATTTGTACACCTTTACATTTTGTTCGTAAACGCCGCATTATGTCTCATAAAGCTTTTAGATTTGTTTAATTTGTAAATTATTAATGAGGTATATAAAATGTTAGTAAAAAATGCAATTGGAATTTTAGAAACAAAAGGTTTTGCACCTTTAATTTATGGTGCAGATGCTGCAGTAAAAGCAGCAAATGTAGAAGTTGTTGAATGGAGACAGGTAGGAAGTGGTTATGTCTCTTTTGTGATTGAAGGTGATGTAGCTGCTGTAAGAGCTGCAATGGATTCGGCTGTAGAAGCAGCATCACGAGTTGGTGAAGTAATTTCACAACTTGTTATTCCAAGACCAGTGGATGAATTAGAAGCTTCGTTTAATCGTATTAAGTAAAAATGATATTTGCTAAAGTCATTGGAAATATTGTTTCTACACAAAAGGACCCCAAGCTTCAGGGGAAAAAATTAATGTTGTGCAAAGAAGTAAATCATAATGGGGAATTCTTAAAATCATATCATGTAGCTGTTGATGCTGTACAGGCAGGCGAAGGAGATTTTGTTCTGATAACATATGGTTCATCAGCTAGAATGACTGATGAAACAAAAGATACTCCAGTTGATGCGGTAATTGTAGCAATTATTGATAATATAGAAATTACACATAATCTATCAGATGCGTCATGAAATTAGGCATTGTAATTGGTAAAACTTGGGCAACAAAAAAAGTTAAAGAACTTGATGGCTGTCAATTGTATATTTTACAACCAATATCTTCCAATGGTAAATTAGATGGCACACCATTAGTTGCCGCTGACCCTCAGAATATTGCTGCTTCAGGTGATGTTGTGGTTTATGTTACAAGCACAGATGCTGCTCAAGCTTTCAAAAATGGTTATGCACCTGTAAATGCAAGTATTGTTCAAAGAGTAGAGAGTATAGCATAATGTATTTAGCAAAAGTTATAAAAAGAGTAGTCTCGGTTGTAAAACACGAAGCATATTATAACAAAAAAGTATATGTCATAAAACCAATTCTACCAAATGGTGATGAAATTGAAACAGAACATGTAGCAGTTGATTATGTTGGGGCAGGAGTTGGTGATATTGTCGTTTGCGGAGGAGCTCCAGGTGTTGCACAATCTATATTTGGTTTAGAACGAGCACCAATTAGAACGCTCATAATTGCAATAGTTGATAAAATTAATTATGTGGAAACATAAGCATATTCATATTGATGATAATTAATTTCAATTGATATATAAAAATAATTGTTTATTGAAAATCATTTTTATAAAAATATTTTTCTAATTTTGATGCCAAATAATTGACAATAACAAAGGGAATTAGAATGAATAACGAATGGGAACTTCGAAAACAAATTGTTGAAGTTGGCAGAAGAATATGGCTGAGAGGATATGTTGCCGCTAATGATGGTAATATTACAGTTTTATTAAATGATGATGAAGTGCTAACAACTCCTACAGGCGTTAGTAAAGGTTTTATGACAACAGACATGATTATTAAATGTGACAGACAAGGCAACGTAATTAATAAGAATACAAAATATCGTCCTTCAAGCGAACTAAAAATGCACCTCGAAGTTTATAAAGAAAGACCAGATGTTCGTTCGGTTGTGCATGCACATCCAACTTATGCTACAAGTTTTGCAGTGGCGGGAATTCCCCTTGATAAATGTGTTTTGCCAGAAGCTATAATTGTAATAGGTGCTGTCCCAATTGCACCATATGGGTTACCTTCTACTACTGAGATTCCAGATAGAATTCGACCATATATAAAAAATTCAGATGCAATATTACTTGAAAATCACGGAGCGTTAACTTTGGGAAGTGACCTCTTTAACGCTTATTATAAAATGGAAACACTTGAACATACCGCAAGCATTGTTTGGAAAGCAATACAATTAGGAAATCTTAATGTTCTTTCTCCAGCAGAAAGAGACCGTCTTTTACAATTAAGAGAAAAATTTAATTTGTCGGGACGTGTAACTGCATGCAGTACTGAGAATTATAATATTTCAGAAAGTAATATCAAATCAGGTGAAATTGATGAGGAATTAGTCCAAAAAATTGCTGAGCAAGTTTTGAATAACCTGAAAAATAAATTAAAATAAAAATGAAAATATTAATAGCTAATCCCGGCAGCACTTCTTATAAGTGCAAACTTTATGATGCCGATAGTATGGATATTTTATTTCAAGCTGTTGTTGAAAAAATAGGTCACGATGATGGAATTGTGAAATATTCCTTTAAAGGCGAAGAAGAAAATATTAGAAAACTTCCAATCAAAGATTATCATTCTGCTGTAAATTTAACTTTAGAAACATTAAAAGAAAAAAATCTGCTAAAAGATATTTCTGCTGTTGGATTTAAAACTGTTCATGCAAAAGGAGTAACCGGCTGTGTTGAATTAAGTGATTCAGTTATTAAAGCGATGAAAGAATATCGCTTGTTAGCTCCTGTTCACACTGATGTTTATCTAACTGCTATTTCAATTTTCAAAGAATTACTTTCAATTCCCTTAGTTGGATTATTTGAAACACATTTCCATGTGAATGTTCCACCAGAAGCATACATATACGGTATTCCTTATGAGTATTATGAAAAATATGGTATAAGAAAATACGGATTTCATGGTGCATCGCATCGATATATTGCAATGCGTGCTAAAGAATTATACAATGCAAATAAAATTATCTCATGTCATCTTGGAGGAAGCTCTTCTGTTTGTGCAATTAAGGATGGAATTTCTGTAGATACTTCAATGGGTATGAGTCCTCAAAGTGGTTTATTAAATGCTAAACGTGTGGGGGACCTTGATGCTTATGCACTTTTATATCTCATGCATAAAGAAAATCTTTCTATAAATGATGCAGTTGAAATTTTGATGTCGAAAGGAGGGCTTTATGGAATCTCAGGAATCAAAACTGGCGACTTAAGAGATATTGAAGCAGAAATGGAAAAAGGGAATTATCGCGCTAAACTTGCTTTTAATGCTTTTGTTTATAGTGTTAAAAGATATATTGGAGAATACCTTGCTATTTTAAATGGTGCAGATTGTATTGTATTTACAGCTGGAGCAGGTCAAAATAGTGTATTATTAAGAAGAAAAATTACTGAGAATATGGAGAATCTCGGTATTATAATTGACGAAGAAAAAAATCGTTCTAATCCAAAAGAAGGATTGATATCAAATGATGATTCTAAAATAAAAGTAGCTGTTATCCCAACAAATGAAGAATATATTGTTGCTTCTGAAGTAAAAAATTATCTCTTAAGTAAAGCTAATAAATAGAAGGAAGTTATAATTAATTTGTGCGTTATTTATTATTAGAAATGGATTATTATAATAAATTATAAATAAAATGAATCAAGTAACCAAGCAGGCATTAGTAGAGAAGTTCATAACAAAAGCACAAAATGCCTGTGCAAAAGTTCAATTAATACAAAAGAATTCAGATTCACTGACCTCGTTATTGGAAAATCTTATAGCAGATGAAAAACAAATTCTTTTTATTCCTCCTAAAAATATTGAGCCCAACCTGTTCGAAAAATTTTTATCCAATGATAAAGTAATAACTAACCCAGATAAAGAACAATTGAAAAATATTAAAACCAGTATTACGGGTGCATCTTATGGAATTGCATCCACAGGCTCCGTAGCAATTTCGATTACAAATGATTTAACAATTTATTTAAGCATGCTCGTAAAAAAACATATTGTTATACTTGATGCTAAATATATTGTAGATAAACCTCGTGATTTGTTTAATGAAAGTATGACACCTGGAAATAGTTTTACAATAATAACAGGGCCAAGTGCAACTGCAGATATGGGACCTCTGGTAAGAGGTGTGCACGGTCCTGGTGAATTGTTTATTATTGTTCTCGGAGATTAATATGAGTAAAGATTTAATTCATCCCAAAGAATTTGCTAATAAATCATCAAAAAAAAATTTGTTCAAAGCAATTGATTATGTGTTAAAGTATGAAAGTAAATCAATAAGATTAAATACAAAAACATTTAACGAGGGCCGTTATAAAGCAATAAAACAAATTGAAGATTATGAAAACTTAAAAACTCATGCCAGAGAAATAAAAGAAAAAGCTATAAATGATTTACCAGAATTAGTTGAAAAATTAACCCATACAATTCAATCAAGAGGGGGCAATGTATTTTATGCGAAGAATAAAAATGATGCTGTAAATTTTATTAGGGAAATTTGTAGACAGAATGAAGCAAAGTTAATAGTAAAATCAAAATCAATTACATCAGAAGAAATTAAATTAAATGAAGCACTTCAAAAAGATAATATCGAAATAGTAGAAACAGATTTAGCTGAATTTATTCTTCAATTATCTAAAGAGCAACCTTCTCACATAGTTGCACCGGCAATTCATAGAAGCAGGGAGAGCATTTCAAAACTTTTTAAAGAGAATTTTCAAACTACAAATCCACTGGAAAGTGGTGAACAATTAACTGAATTTGCCAGTGCTACACTTAGACAAAAATTTCTTAGTGCCGATATTGGGATTACAGGTGCAAATCTTATTTCTGCAGAGGAAGGAACAATTTTATTAGTAGAAAGTGAAGGCAATATAAGATTGACTACTCATCTTCCAGCAATTCATATTGCAATTGCAGGAATAGAAAAGATTATTCCCTCAAAAAAAGATTTTGGAATTTTTATTGAATTATTAGCAGCAAGTGCTACAGGGCAGTCACTTACATCATATACTAATATTTTAGAACCGCCATTGGATTTACCACTATTAAACTTGAATAACAGAAAAGATAAAGAAAGAAAATTCTATCTCATTTTACTGGACAACGGACGAATGAAAATGAGAGAGGATTCTGAATTAAAAGAAGCTCTGTATTGTATTCGTTGTAGTGCATGCATGAATGTTTGTGCTAATTTTCAAACCGTTGGTGGTCATGCTTTTGGAGGTGAATGTTATACTGGAGGTATTGGTGCAAGCTGGACTGTAGGCACAACAGGCAAACTTGAAAATGGAAAGTTTGCTGAACTTTGCACAGGTTGTTCTCGTTGCGTTCCCAATTGTCCTGTTAAAATTGATATACCAAGATTGAATTCTGTTATTAAAGATAGACTCAATAAAAGTAATCTTCCAACACTTCAAAAATATTTCTTTGCTTATTATAATTTTTTTGCAAGAATAGCTTCTTGGGTCCCATCTATTGTAAATAAAATGATGAATCTTCATCTCTCAAAAATATTATTGGAAAAATTATTTGACATTGAAAAAGAAAGAAACATACCACAGTTTACAAAAAAAACATTTACTCAGTTATATAAAAAAAGATTAATAGCCCCTTCGCTTATTGATAATTCTAAACTAAGTCCAATAAAACTTATAATCTTTTCTGATATTTATACTAATTATAATAATCCAAATGTTGGATTAAACGCAGTGGAATTGCTGGAAAAATTGGGATTCAAAATAAATATAAGTAAGGTATTCGATGATGGCAGAGCATCACTTTCACAAGGTATTCTTAAAAGTTCATCAAAAAAAGCAAAATCAACTTCACGATATTTAAAACAGTTAATAGATGAAGGGAATGATATAATATTTTTAGAGCCAAGTGTATTAGCAATGATTCGTTATGATTATCAGAAATTAGTCAACGATGATAATTTATTTAATTATGTAAAAGCAAGATGTTATGATATCTTTGAATATTTGTTAATGTTGGCTGATGATAGGAAGTTAAATTTAGAAGAAATAAAAAGTAGAGTAATTCCCTCGAGCACTAAAAAAATATTTTATCATTCTCACTGTCAATTAAAATCAATTGGTTTAGGTGATGTTGTGCCTTCATTTTTCAATCGTCTCGATATGCATGTTGTTACATCATCTCAGGAATGTTGTGGTATGGCTGGTAGTTTTGGTTACAAAAAACATTTCTATGAAATAAGTAAAAGTTTAGGTGAACAATTGATAGAAGAAATTAATTATTATGACAAAGAAAGAGATGATATGGTAATATTAGCAAGCGGGACATCATGCAGGGAACAGTTAAATAGTTTTATGAAAATATCGAAAACAATTTTTCATCCTGTTGAGTATTTAAATAGAATAATGAAATAGTATAATGATATTTGTTCAAAGGGTTATTTTTGAATTGTTAATTCTAATTAAAGAAAAAAATGATAGTATATTGTAAAATTAACTTGACACAAAATAATTTTATTTTTAACTTGAAAACGGTTTCGAAAACCTTTAAGTATTAGTAAACAGAGCAATATTTAAGCTCTTTTTTTAATACAAAATTACTCAAAGGTTTTCGAAATCCTTTTCTGATTAGGTGATTTTATGAGCAGATTATTGGTTGCAAAGGTTAAAATGTGACTGATGTGGCGGAGCTGTATTTAAACTGAATAATTTCTATATTTAAGTAAAATTATTTTTAATTATCAATCCATAAATAAAATTTTGGTAATCTGTGGAGAAAAATTTTAGAAGAAATAAAGTTACATTAAAGGACATTGCACGTGAATTATCTCTTACTCCTGCAACAGTATCTAAAGCACTTCGTGATTCAAGTGATATTTCAGAAAAAACCAAACAGCTTGTAAAAGAAAAATGTAAACAGATGAAATATAGACCCAATATTCTTGCAAGGTCTCTTATAACTAAAAAAAGCAAAATCTTGGGAGTTCTTATTCCCGATTTGCGTATTTCGTTTTTCTCTGAAGCTGTAAGAGGAATGTACGAAGAAGCAAGCAATAAAGGATATGAATGCATTTTAATGGTTCATGATGAAGATAATCATAAAGAAAGAAAAAAAATTGAATTTTTATCCGACATTGGAGTGGATGGTATTTTACTTAATGCTGCAGGTGGAAATGAAAATTTATCTTTATATAAAAGTCTAGACGAAGAAGGAATTAAAATTGTTTGCTGGGATAGAAAGATAAATAAATTACCGTTTACTACAGTTAAAATTGATGATGTAGATGCTTCTTTTGAATTAACATCAAGAATGATAAAAGAAGGAAGAAAAAATATTTTGTTTCTAGGACCAAATACATTAATCCCGGTTTGTAAGGATAGATTTCAAGGTTATAAAAAAGCATTGAAAAAATTCGGAATTAAATTTAATCCGAAACTTGTATTACAAACTTTTAGAAGTATCGAAGATAGTTACAATAAAATGTCTGCACTGCTTGATACAAAAATAAAAATTGATGCTGTTATTAGTATTGGTGGCTTGATTACTTATGGAGCTGGAAAAGCAATATTAGATAAAAAACTTTCTATACCTGATGACATTTTATTGGGTGAATTTGGCGACAATACTATAGTTGCACGTTTAGGCGTCCCTTATTATACCGTTGACCAGAACCCTTATGTAATTGGTAAAACAGCTACAGATATATTAATTGATATGCTGGATAATAAAAAAGATTACAGTGATTTTGACGATGTTACAATACGATACAAAATAGTTGAAAGATAAAATCATTCATTTAATCCCTCCAATATTTTGATGAAATTTTTTTGAAGTTATTAAAAATATTCAAATAAATTTTATAATAAATTCACTTCATTAGATAATTAATATTACCCTTAGATTATTTTATTTCTCATAATTATCCTTTCATAAAATCAAATAAATTATCATCAATTTTATATACTTATAATTATAATAAAAATTATGGGCCTATTATGGAAGAAAAAAAATTCATAGCTTTTGATTTAGGAGCAGAAAGCGGACGATGTTTTGTGGGATTACTTGATAAACAAAAAGTAATTCTTCATGAAGTACATCGTTTCAGCACTCCATCAATCAAATATGATCATGGATTTCACTGGGATATTTTAGCTATTTATGAAGAGGTAATTGAAGGATTAAAAAAAGCAAGGAAAATTTTTGGGAATAACTTTGAAGGAATTGGGATTGATACCTGGGGAGTAGATTATGTTCTTTTAGACCCCGATGATAGAATTTTAGGTTATCCATATCACTATCGTGATGACCGTACTGATAATATGATGGAAGAAGCATTTAAAATTGTACCTAAGAAAGAAATTTATAATAGAAGTGGTATTCAGTTCATGCAGATTAATACTTTATTTCAATTATTATCCGAGAAAAAAAGAAAATTAAACTTATTGAATATTGCAGATAAGATTTTGTTCATCCCAGATTTCATAAACTTTATGCTTTCAGGTGAAAAGTATACAGAGTATACTATTGCATCTACATCAGGTCTAACTGACCCTTTAAAAAGAGATTGGGCATGGGATTTAATTGATTCTTTTGGTCTCAATAGAAAAATTTTTCCTGCAATTATTGAACCAGGTACTGTGATAGGACTTTTACTACCTTCTATTGCTCAACTAGCAGAATTAAATGAAAATATTCCTGTTATTGCTACAACTTGTCATGATACTGCTTCTGCGGTTGCAGCTGTTCCATCATTTGATGGGAACTGGGCTTTCTTGAGTTCAGGAACATGGTCTTTGATGGGAATAGAGTTAAGTCATCCTGTATTAACTGAAGAAGCTATGAATAATAATTTTACAAATGAAGGCGGATTTGCCAATACTATTCGGTTTCTTAAAAATATTATTGGTTTATGGCCTATACAGGAATGTAGAAGATACTGGGCAGAAAAAAATAATATACAGTATAATTATTCAGAATTAATTTTAATGGCTATTGAAAATGGACCAGCAAATTCTTGGGTAGATTTAAATGATTCTCGATTTCTTAAAGCAGGTGACATGCCTGAAAAAGTAATAAGCTACTTAGAAGAAACTGGACAGGAGTATAATTCTGATATTGGATTTATAATTAGAGTTATTATTGAAAGCCTTGCTTTTTGTTATAGAGATACTCTAAGAAAATTAGAGTCAGTAATCGGTGAAAAAATAAAGAGATTGCATATTGTAGGAGGAGGTATTCAAAATGAACTACTCAATCAATTAACATCAGATTCAACTGGATGTGAAGTAATTACCGGTCCTATTGAAGCAGCAGTATTAGGAAATATTGGAGTTCAAGCTATTTCAAAAGGTATTGTTAAAAATATTTCAGAATGGCGTGCAATAGTCGCAAACTCTTTCGAGTTAAAAAAATATTATCCACAGGATGTTGATTACTTTAATGAACGAGAAGAATATTACAGAAAAATTTCTAATCAGATAGTTTGAAAACCTGATTGAGTCAATTTTGAGTAAACATTTTAAATTTTTCTAATCTTTTCAAAGTAAAGTCAATCTTATGTAAACATTAATAAATAAATCTCCAAATTAAAAAAGGAGTGAGATATGAAAATAATTAAACTAATATTTATGTTTTTACTTTTCTTTGTATGGGGATTAAACATAATAGAAGCACAGGGTTCAGGCAGAATTCGGGGCAAAGTTGTTGATAAAACTACAGGTGAACCACTACCTGGCGCAAATGTTATGCTTGAAGGAACAGGTATTGGAGATGCTGCTTCGCTCGATGGAAGCTATTTAATACGAAGTGTACTTCCGGGTAATTATAATTTAATTATCAAATACCTCGGTTATAAAGATCAGAAAATACCTGTTACAGTAAAAGCTGGTACGACCTTAGAAGTAAATGTTGGGTTAGAATATGTTGCTATCGAGACAGGTGAAATTGTAATTACAGCTCAAGCGGAAGGACAAATAGAAGCAATTAATCAACAATTATCTTCTAATACAATTAAAAATATTGTTTCTTCAGACCGTATTAAGGATATCCCTGATGTAAATGCCGCTGAATCTGTAGCAAGACTTCCCGGTATCTCATTAATTAGAAGTGGAGGCGAAGGGCAAAAAGTAACTATTCGTGGTCTTTCACCTCAATATAATGTTATGATGGTTAATGGGGTTCGATTACAATCTACAGACCGTGATAACAGAAGTGTCGATTTAAATATGATTGCACCAAACATACTTTCTGGTATTGAAGTTACAAAAGTTTTAACAGCTGATATGGATGCTGATGCAGTTGGTGGTTCAGTCAATCTTAGAATAAGCAAAGCAAGAGAAGGATTCCATAGCAATTTTACAATTCAGGATGGATATACATCTTTAGCAAATACAAAACCATTTGGTAATTATAGATTAACGGGACTTGTTAGTAATCGTTATTTTGATAATAAATTAGGTGTGCAGGTATCTGTTTATATAGATAAGTTCAATAGAAATTCTGATGAATTAACAGCTTCATATTCAACTAATGAGCAAGAAATAAAAATTAAAGGTTTTATTCCAACTTATCTTTCTACTGTTACAATTAGTGATAAAGTTACGGATAGAAAAAGATTGGGCGGCAGTCTTGTTTTAGATTATCAATTATCACGTGGGTCATTAATATTAAATAATTTTATTGGTAGCTTAAATGAACATCAAATTGAACAGCAAAATTATTTTTCTACAGATTACGATTGGCGGGGTTTTGCAGCTGAGAGAGAATTTACCAACACAGTTATAAGTAATGCACTTCAGGGTGAATTCGAGTTTGAAAACATAAGTATGGATTTCTCACTTTCTAATTCGTTTACAATTCAACGTAATCCAGGTGATTTGAGAATGGATGTTAGAACAAGGTCTGGTGGAGTTCAAGGTTGGACAAGCCCTGTAACCAATCAAAAAAATATGTCACCAAGTGATTTTCTTAATTCTGTTACTGTCCTTCAAAAAGATAAAATAATTACAAATACTTCTACTCTTAAACGTGATGTTGATGAATCTGCACAAGCTGCTGTATTAAATTTTAAGTTGCCTTATACAATAACAAAATATATCTCCGGCAATTTAAAACTTGGCGGTAAATATGAACGCAACACAAGAAAAAACGATGAAACTCAATGGTATATTGATACAGATAGAGGAGGACTTGCAGGCAACTTTAATGTTCTATTGAGAGATTCGATATGGACAGATTTAGGTATTGAAAAGAAGGATAATGGATTAAGAGCCGAATTGTTTGCTGACCCAAGTTATGATGTTGGAAATTTTCTCTCTGGTCATGAAGGAATTAGTGGCGATATATTCTTCAATAAAATTTCTATCTGGAAAATGCACCATATGGAAGAATTAGCAAAACAACATGGTTACTATCTTCCTTCACCTTTGGAATCAACTCAATACGATTATAATTACACAAGAAATTTTGGTGCATTTTACATAATGACAGAATTAAATATTGGTAAATATGTTACTTTTTTGCCAGGTCTCAGATATGAAACATTCAATTTCGATTATGAAGCAGATTCAACTTATGTATTTGGTCGATTAACAACTCCGGGTGAATATTACTATGATCATAAGAAAGTCCATTGGGATTCAACAAAAGGAACAACATGGTTCCCTCAAATGGTACTGAGAATTAAACCTACAGGTTGGTTAGATTTTCGTTTAGCAAGTACCAAGAGTATAATTTATCCTGATTACCGAGCTGTCTCTCCGTTTTTGTATGTAGACACTTATAGTGCTCCAACTCTAAGATTGGGAAATCCATATTTAAAACCTGCAGTAACTCAAAATTATGATATTTACGCTTCGGTTTACGAACATCACATTGGATTATTTACAGCAGGATTCTTTTATAAAGAAATTAAAAATTTGATAGTACCTATCGAATACTATACTAAAGATGCATCTAAGATTCATTACAGATATAAACTGACACAAGCAGATTATACTACAATAAATACATGGACTAACTTAGATGAAACTTCTTATGTAAGAGGAATTGAATTGGACTGGCAAACTCATTTCTGGTATTTGCCGTCATTTTTAAAAGGATTAGTATTTAATATTAATTATACTCACATTAATTCAGTAACTCGTTATCCATATTTTAAGAGTGTTGCAACTGGTACAGGGGTATTTAAGAAATATAAATATATCGATACAACAAGAACTGGAAGATTAATAAATCAACCAAATGATATATTGAATTTAACTATTGGATATGATATCGGTGATTTTTCAGCAAGATTATCGTTCTTGTATCAGGATAATGTTTTGAGAAGTGCACATCCAGTTTATCAGGAACTTGATTCCTATACGGCTGCATATTACAGATGGGATTTTACAGCTTATCAAAAATTACCATGGTTGAAAGGCCTTCAAATATATTTGAATATCAATAATATTACCAACACACCTGACCGACAATTCGTTAGTACTTTAGAAAAATTATCTGGAGTAGAATATTATGGGACTACTGCAGATTTAGGAATTAGGTATTCATTTTAACATTATTGAATTTATCTAAAGGAGGTGATGAAAAAAGATAACATTTCGATAGTAACACATCTTTGTATTCAACCCAATAATTAATTAATCAAAACAAATTTAAAAAAAGGAGGGACCAATGAAAAAATATGCATTACTTTTGGTTTTCTTTCTGATATTATCACCGTATGTTTTTGCACAGGAAATGGTACTTGATCCAAATCAGTATGTCAATGCACAAATTGCTGCCGACACACTGGCAGACGGGTCACAAGCACATAAGGTTTATAAAGTAGAAAGCGGAAAGATTTATGCCTTTGATGGAGCTTTGGAAGTCGATTTTGACCTTGTAATTGAAGGTCCTTATAAAGGCTGGATTATGAACGACCCCAATCCACCTGTATTTCTCCAAACCCCAGGGGCTGACGGTAGAGCAAGAGATATGTTTAATTTAAGAGCAGGCGGCAGCATTGTATTAAAAAATATTTTGCTTAGTGGTCTTCATGGAAATGATGTTAATATTTCATCATTTGTTCGTAATTATGGTGGCTATAAAATTGTTTGGGATAATTGTGCATTTACTGATTATGTTGACCATTGCTCACGAACTACAGCTCCAACTGAAGAAATTACAATTACAAACTGCATTTTTATAAATGGGGTAAGAAGAAGCAGTTCTCCTTTCGGTGGTATGCCCATAAGAATTGATGCTGAATGTAAAAAATTTACTTTTGAAAATAATACCTCAGTTAATATGGGAAGAGAGTTTGGTAATGGCGGTAACTTCTTTACTTCAAAAATGTATGAACTGCACAATACGTTTGTAAATGGCCAGATTAATGCTCATGAGCTGCATTGGTACGAAGCAATTCAGGCAAATAATATTTATTATAATTGGAGCTGGAGAGGTCGTATGCCGAATACTAACGGTTACGAGACCTATTTTACAACATGGGAATATTTTACAGATGTAAAAGAAAAACTTGATTCTATTTCATTATATCATGGATTTAATGCAATGTATTTAGACCCAAGATTTTTACAATTTTATAAAACAGAATTTGCTGATACTTTAAAACAATGCCTGTTGTGGAATGCCGATGTTGATTCCACTATTTTAGCAGATAATGATTTTAGAATCGGGAAAAATTACTGGCAGATTGACCCCAAATTTATTCAGCTGCCCAATAATATTGATAGTATGATGGCATGGTTAAAATTTCATTGGTTGAAAGTAGGGACATACCGCGATTGGCGTATTGAACCTCCGGTAACTTATAATGCAGATGGTTTACCAGTTCTCAATTGGCCGCCTAAGTTTAATTTGAAATATACAAATGATACGCTGTTAACTGCCGGAACTGATGGATTACCACTTGGTGACCTTAACTGGTTCCCTGAGAAAAAAGCTATTTACCTTGCTAATAGAGACAAATATATTGCAGCTTTGCAGGATTCAATGGCAAATGCTAAATATGTTTATGTCCCAGGAGATAGTGTTTCAGCATTAATTACATGGAAAAATTATACTTCGGTTGAATCTTATAGCTCATCAATGCCAAATGAATATTACTTAAGCAATAACTATCCAAATCCTTTTAACCCAACTACAAAATTTGAATTTGGGTTACCTGCTCAATCAAAAGTTACTATTACTATCTATAACATCTTGGGTCAAAAAGTGTTTGAGTTAAAAGATAAGGATTTGCCGGCTGGAGTTCATACGTTCAACTTTAATGCTTATAATCTGAGCAGTGGTGTATATATTTATAATATTAATGCTGTAGGAGTTAATGGCAAGAATTACGTTGCTTCCAAAAAGATGATTTTAACGAAATAACAATTGAATATTGAGTGGTCAACCAATAACTTAATTTTGGTTGACCGCTATTTTTTATTAACAGATTTATAAAAACAAAACTTATTAATCATGATAAAACAAAATATTCATTTTATAATTTTATTTTCTATTTTGGTAAATATGAGCATTAGTGCTCAAAGATTTATTCCTCTCTGGAACAATAATATGCCCAACAGCAGAGGAATAAATATCAAAGATAGCATTGCAAATGAACGCATATACAAAGTTGGGAAACCGGGTATTTATGAATTTAAAGTTCCAGAATCACAAAATAAAAGAGCAGCTGTTCTTATCATACCTGGTGGAGGATATGTAAGATTAGCTTATGAAGTTGGTGGTTTTCAATTAGCAAAATGGTTTAACACAATTGGAATTAATGCATTTGTATTAATTCACAGACTTCCACAATCACCCGATGTAATTGAAAGTTATAAAGCACCTTTACAAGATGCTCAAAGAGCAATTAGATATATTCGTGCACATGCTAATGAGTACGGCATTGATACAAATAAAATTGGTGTAATGGGAGGTTCGGCTGGAGGACATTTAGCTGCCTGTCTTTCTACAATTAAAGATGATTGGTCGCACGTAAATGATTCTCTTGATGTTTATTCCTTCAAGCCAAATTTTACTATTTTAATTTCTCCTGTTATTACAATGGAATTACCATATGCCCATAAGGGTAGCAGAGATAATTTATTAGGAGAAAATCCATCTGAATTATTAGTTAAAAAGTTTTCATGTGAACAGCAAGTTGATTCAACTACTCCACCTGCTTTTATTGTTCATGCTATGGATGACAACGGGGTCAGCTGCATGAACAGCATTTTTTATTTTACTGCATTAAAGAAAAATGGGAAAGAAGATAAATCTTCTCTTCATATATATTCTGGTGGCAAACATAATATTGGTTTGAGAAATAATCCTCCATCAACAAATACATGGAGTCAATTAGCAGAATTGTGGCTAACAGAAATTTCAATTTTACCTTGAATATTTTTCAAATAAGTTTTTATTAAATATTCTTTCCTCCCTAAATAATTAGCATACACTTTTATTTAATTATAAATAAATATTTTTTGAGGAAAAAAATTATGAAACGAGCAATGGTGTTATTGATAGTTATCATTGTTCTCATTGGTAATATAAATTGGGCTCAGAAACAACAATTGGAAAAATTAGATAGAGGTTTGGTTGGAGTACCAGCTAAGGACAAAGGAATTTTTCTGAGCTGGCGCTTGCTGATATCTGATTCAACAAATGTAAAGTTTAATATTTATCGTAATAATATAAAAATTAATAAAGAGCCACTTCTAAATTCAACAAATTATGTTGATACTGCAGGAACATTAAATGATAAATATTTTGTTGTCCCAATTGTAAATGATGTTGAACAAGAAGCTTCAAAAGAAATTACACCTTGGAGCCAGATTTATAAAACAATCCCTTTGCAAAGACCAGAAGGAGGACAAACTCCTGATGGAGTTAATTATACATATAGTCCAAATGATGCAAGTGTAGCGGATTTAGATGGTGATGGTGAATATGAAATTGTACTTAAATGGGACCCTTCTAATTCGAAAGATAACTCACAAAGTGGTTACACAGGTAATGTATATCTTGATGGTTTAGAGTTTGATGGAACTTTACTCTGGCGCATAGACCTTGGAAAAAATATTAGAGCAGGTGCACATTACACACAGTTTATGGTTTATGATTTGGATGGAGATGGAAAAGCTGAGGTTGCATGTAAAACTGCAGATGGAACTATTGATGGTAAGGGGAATGTAATTGGGGATGCTAATGCTGACTATAGAAATTCAAGTGGATATATACTATCAGGACCTGAATATTTTACTATCTTTGATGGCAAAACTGGTGAAGCTTTAGCAACAACAAATTATTTGCCTCCTCGTGGGGATGTAAGTTCTTGGGGGGATTCTTATGGTAATAGAGTTGACCGTTTTCTTGCTTGTGTAGCTTATCTTGATGGCGAACATCCAAGTGTTGTGATGTGTAGAGGTTATTATACAAGAACTGTTCTTGTTGCATGGGACTGGAAAGATAATCAATTAAAAACAAGATGGATTTTTGACACAAATAATGGTTATCCTGATTACACAGGGCAGGGCAATCATAATTTAAGTGTTGCTGACCTTGATGGCGATGGAAAAGATGAAATTATTTATGGCGCAATGGCAATTGACGATGATGGTAAACCACTCTGGAATTCTCGTTTAGGACATGGTGATGCTCTGCACGTATCGGATATAGACCCAAATCGTCCTGGACTTGAAATATGGGGAATTCACGAGAAAGCTGCAGTAGGTTCAGCTCTTCTTAATGGAAAAACCGGAGAAATAATCTGGGGAACTGGTCCAGGTGATATAGGTAGAGGTGTTGCTGCCAATCTTGATGATTCATACGAAGGTATGGAATGCTGGGGTGGAACAGATGGTTTGCGAAGTGCAAATAATATTAAAGTAGGCCCGAATCCCCCTTCTTCTAATTTTGTAATATGGTGGGACGGAGATCTTGAGCGTGAGCTTTTAGATGATATTAACATTAGAAAGTATGATGGTCAATCTAATCCAATTTTATTATTAGCTAATGGCTGTGCTTCAAACAATGGAACTAAAGCAACTCCATGTCTCCAAGCTGATTTGTTTGGTGATTGGAGAGAAGAGGTAATTTGGCGGACAAGCGACAACTCAGCTCTTAGGATTTATACTACAAATATAGAGACACCATATCGCATTATTACTTTGATGCAAGACAGACAATATCGGCTTGCAATTGCATGGCAAAATGTTGGATATAATCAACCACCACATCCAAGCTTTTTTGTTGGAAAAAGCATGTTTATTCCAGATAGTCTTAAACCACCTGCAAAACCTAAAAATATTAGAGGATTTTCTTTAGGTGATACTATAAAAATTGAATGGGATGCAAATACTGAATCAGATTTAGCAGGTTATATCATCTATAAAGGCACTGTTAAAAATAATTTTAATGATTCAATCGATGTTGGAAATAATACATCATATGTTGATACTAATGTAAAATATGATTCTACTTATTACTATGCTGTTGCTGCTTATGATGTCGATGGAAATAAATCTCAACTCTCAGATATTATTGAAATAACCCCAACTGTTAGACCTGCAGCACCAACAAATTTATCTTATCGATATGATTCTAACTCAGCTCTATTATTGTGGAAAATTCAAAATGATAATGCAATATCAAAAGTTAATGTTTATCGTTCGGATTCACCTGATATGAAATCACCTCAAATTTTTTCTTTTGATAAGAATGAAAATTATTTTATTGACAAAAATCTTGTAAAAGGGAAAACTTATTATTACTCTTTAACAGTAACTGATACAAACAAAGTAGAATCTCTTCGTTCAGAAGTTTTGAGTATAACTCCTGATGATTATTTTACTTTTCAAGCAGAAGATGCAACGATAATTGGGACTGTTTATTTTGATAATAATCATTTAGGATATCACGGAACAGGATTTACAAATTTTGATGCAAACAACAGTTCTGTTGAATTTACTTATATGCCTGGATTTGGCGGGGGGATGCATACTTTATATTATAGATATGCTCTTGGAAATGTTGATAGAACCGGATTATTGATTGTAAATGGCACATCAAAAAATTTAACTATGAAAGGAACAGGCGCATGGACTAATTATGTAATTGATAGTGTCGATGTTAACCTTAATAATGGTTATGACAATACAATTAGATTCTCTGCAAATGGTTCAGATTTTGGAAATCTTGATGAAATAACTATAACTTCAAAACAAATAACATCAGTTGAAGAATTCACAACTTTGCCTAAAGAATATCAGCTTTTCCAGAATTATCCCAATCCATTTAATCCTGAAACTGTTATTAATTTTTCATTACCGGAAAAAAGTTTTGTATCATTAAAAATTTATAATACATTAGGACAGGAAATAAGAACTCTTGTTGACAAAGAATTATATTCAGGATATCACTCAATAGTCTGGGATGGAAAAGATAATTTTGGTAATTCAATAACTTCGGGAATCTATTTCTATAGATTTAATGCAGGCGGATTTACTGAAGTTAAAAAAATGATTTTTATGAAGTAGTAATTCTTAATTTGTTTTTTCAAAATTGAACACTTGGATTTAGATATAATTCATTACTCGAGTAACAAATAATTAACAGATTAAAAGGTATTAGTAATGAACAAAAAGAAATTATTCTACAATTTTTTAATCTTTTTAATATGTGGTTTAATTGCAATAAATAATCTAAGTGCAAAAGAAAAAAGAATAGTTGTTTCCGGCCATAGTGATGCATTTGTATCTATTAAAGTTCATAATCCATTTGGAGAAAATATATTAATTGAGCCCGATGATACATTAGGTGGAATAGGTTTTATTCTGAATGATAAAAAAATCTGGCTTAAAGGAGAATTTACTTTTTATAAAGACTCATCCAACAAAACAATTTATATATGGGAAATTGATTCATTGTCAATATTAATGGAAACTATTGAAAAAGAAAAAAATATTGATTTCACATTTAGGCTTAAGAATAAAGAACTAAAACCCTCAGCATGGCTTATTAACACAAAAGTAAATCCCGAGGAATATTTTACCGGAATATTTGAGCGTGTAGTTGATGGTGAACAAAATAAATCATGGGCAAAAGGAATTACCGAAGGACTTAATCTTCGAGGACAAAAAGTTGATGTTAAATTAAAACCAACAGTTTCTGCTTATGCTCCTTTTTACATCTCATCTGGCAATTATGCAATTTTTGTTCAAGGTACATGGCCTGGAGTTATAGATTTTTGCAAAGAGAGAAAAGATTTTGTCCAAATTTTATTTGAAGGTCCTGAATTATCATTTTCATTAATGATGGATAAAGTGCCTGCAGAATTAGTTAAGCGGCATGCACTAAAAACCGGCCCTTCATTTGTTCCGCCAAAGTGGGCATTTGGACCCTGGCGCTGGCGCGATGAACATTTTAATAATAAAAAATATTATGACGGCAGTTTTGTTCATGCACCTTACAATTCTCAAATTGTTGAAGAAATTCTTCTCATGCAGGCTTATGATATACCATGCACTGCATACTGGATTGATAGACCCTGGGCACCAGGACCTGACGGTTTTGATGATTATGAAATTGATAATGAACGTCTACCAAATTTTCAAAATATGATAAAATGGCTCGAGTCAAAAAATATTAAATTGATGATGTGGATTGCACCTTATGTTATGGGGAAAATGGCAGATACAGCAGAAGCAAAAAAATATTTTCTTATAAGCCGGGATAGAATTAAAGCTCGTCAAGTTTTAATTGATTTCACAAATGAAAAAGCTTGTAAATGGTGGGGAGAAAATGGTCCTGCAAAATTGGCAAAAATGGGAATTAAAGGCTTTAAACTTGACCGAGCTGATGGTGAAAAACTTCTTGACTCTTTACACCTGAAAACTTTTATAGGCACAACTTACCGTGAAAATTATAATGATTTTCCTCGACAATATGTAAAAGCTGCCTATGATGCTGTAAAACCAATTCTTGTTGATGATTTTATTTTATTTCCAAGAGCTCAATATACTGGCAGTGCAAAATATGGAGGAATGTGGGCTGGAGATACTGGCAATCCGCCTGAAGGACTTCGCTCGGTGATTATAGGTGCTCAAAGATGTGCAATAATGGGTTATCCTATCTGGGGTTCTGATACTGGCGGTTATCCAAGAAAAATTAATCGAGAAGTAACAAAACGATGGCTTGGTTTTTCTTGTTTTTCTCCAATTATGGAAGTCGGACCAACAAATAATCGAGTATTCTGGGATATGGATTATGAACCATCATTCGACCATGAACTACTTGCAGTGTGGAGATTTTATGCAAAATTAAGAATGTACTTGATTGATTACATTCATCATCATGCTGAAGTTGCAAATAAAACTGGAATGCCTATCATTAGACCATTATTTCTTGAGTATCCAAATCAAAAAGAATGCTGGGAAGATTGGACAACCTATAAATTTGGAAATGACATATTAGTTTCAATCATATGGGAAGAAGGTAAAACTAAGAAATCAATTTATCTGCCTGCAGGTGAAATATGGATTGACCAATGGAATAAAAAAGAATATAAAGGAGGAACTTTTATTGAAGTTGATGCACCAGATTATAAAACTCCATTATTTATTCGTAAAGGTTCTAAATTACAATTGCCTGATTTAAATGAATTGTACAGAGAATCAGTAGAAATTACAAAGAAGAAATTTGATATGAATATTTTAGAATCGAGTGAAAATTGGCTGAATAATTAAATTCATTATAAAATGCCGGCTTATAATAAAGCACTTCAAACAAAAAAATTTTTCCATCGCGCTTACTAATCTCATAATAATTCTGAAAAAATTAATTAACACAATAATTATAAGATTATAATCTCAAGAAAAATATTGTTCACAATTCTCATAAAAAAAATTAACCCTTCAATAAAATAAAAGTTCAAGCATGAATAAAATAGCAATCAAAGTATTTTTTTTTATAACGATATTGAAAGTAAATATAATTTCACAAATTTATATTGCGCCGTATGGAAATGATTCAAATCCCGGAACTATAGATAAACCATTAGAATCTCTTCAAAAAGCTCAAGAACTTGTAAATCCAGGTGATACAGTTTTTATTAGAGGAGGATTATATAAAATTCGTGCTAACCAAATTTCAAAAGTAGTTTCAAATCTTTTTGCCTGCGTTACATATTTAGATAAAAGCGGGACCGAAGGAAATACAATTAAATATTGGGCTTATCCAGGAGAAACACCAGTTTTTGATTTCTCCGATGTAAAGCCTGCGAATCAAAGAGTGGTAGGTATTTATGTCATTGGAAATTATATACATTTGAAGGGTTTAGAAATGACAGGTGTTCAGGTTACAATTACCGGGCATACAGAATCATATTGTATCTACAGCAGAGGGAATCATAATATTTTTGAAAATATTAGTATGCACGATAATATTGGGACAGGACTAAGACATTATAAAGGGGGTTATAACTTATTTCTAAATTGTGATGCATTTCGAAATTGGGATAATGTTTCGGAAGACAAACTTGGAAGCAATACAGATGGTTTTGGTTGTCATCCAGATGCAGGAGGGAAAGGAAATATTTTTAAGGGTTGTCGCGCATGGTTTAACAGCGATGATGGTTTTGATATTATTAGAGCAGATGAATCTGTTGTGTTCGATAGTTGCTGGTCATTCTATAATGGTTATTCTACATCTTTTGAAAGATTAGGTGACGGGAATGGATTTAAGGCCGGTGGTTATGCACATGATACAGCTGATAAAATTCCTAATCCAGTGCCAAGAAATATAATTAAATTTTGTATAGCTGTCGGTAATAAAACTAATGGATTTTATTCAAATCATCACTTAAGTGGAAATGAATGGTACAACAATACAGCATATCAAAACGACATAAATTTTAATATGGTCAATCGTGAAAGTCCTCAAATAGATAACATATGGTTTAATGGTTATGACCACATTTTAATAAATAACTTAAGTTATCAACCTGTCAACTCGCACACAGCTTATATTGATAATACCAAAAATACTCTTTCTCATAATTCGTTTGATTTAGGATTAAATATTTCTGACAATGATTTCATTAGTCTTGATGTTTCTCAACTAACAGCACCAAGAAAACCAGATGGCAGTTTACCCGATATTAATTTTATGCGTCCATCGAAAAATAGTAGCCTTATTGATGCGGGTTTAGATGTTGGTTTTAATTTTACTGGTAAGGCCCCAGATATAGGTGCTCTAGAAAATCAAAATTTGACAAGCATTAATTACATAAAAAACAATATCCCTGATGAAATTGAGTTACTTCAAAATTATCCCAATCCTTTTAATGCCTTTACAAATTTTGTTTTTAAGATTCCTTATTCAACTCATGTAAATATTATTATCTACAATTCTTTAGGTCAAAAAATTACTACACTTGTAGATGAAATTAAAAATAAAGGAATTCACACAGTACGTTTTGATGGTAAGAATCTGCCTAGCGGAGTTTATTTTTGCAAATTAGAGGTAAATGGTATAACCATGATAAAACAATTTGTTCTACTGAAGTGAATTATTAAAGCAAATCAAATTATAAAGTAATATGAAAAGAAATATTGAATACATGAAAGAATTAACAAACTGGTTTTTTATTTTATTTTTCTTTTTAATCTCATCTCACACATTAAGTCAAAAAAATTATTATAGACCTGAGTGGCCTCACACAACTAATATTACAAAACCATGGACAAGATGGTGGTGGTATGGCAGTGCAGTTAATAAAGAAGATTTGAAATTAAACTTAGAAGAACTTAGCAAAGCTAATTTTGGTGGTGTTGAACTCACAGCAATTTATGGAGTAAAAGGTTATGAAAATCAATTTGTAGATTTTTTATCTCCAGAATGGATGCAGCTTTTGAAATTTACTTTAGAACAAGCAGAAAAGTTAGGATTAAGAGTTGATGTTGCTAATGCTTCAGGTTGGCCATTTGGCGGCCCATGGGTTACGGATGATGATGCGTGCAAAAATGTTAAGTATAAAATTTATACTTTATCATCAGGTGAAAAATTAAATGAGAAAATAAAATATGTTCAAGAACCATTGGTTAGAGCTGTTGGTCATAAAGTTGATATTTCAGAAATAAAATATCCAATCAGCAGTAATAAAAATTTGCAAGAGCTTGCATTAGACCAGGTTCGGTTTGAAAGAGAATTGCCTTTAATAGCTCTTGTTGCATTCAATGAAAATGGGAATAAAATTAATCTAATCGATAGAGTAAAAAGTGATGGAACTTTGGAATGGATTGCCCTGGATGGCAAATGGAAATTATATGCAGTATTTCAAGGCTGGCATGGAAAAATGGTAGAACGTGCTTCAAAAGGTGGCGAGGGAAATGTAATTGACCATTTTTCAGAAAAAGCAATAAAAAATTATCTGAAATTTTTTGATAAAAATGCTGCGGGAATGAATTTAACTGGCATTCGTGCTTTCTTTAATGATTCTTATGAAGTTGATGATGCAGATGGAGAAGCAGACTGGACTCCATTATTCTTTGGGGAGTTTAAAAAATACAGAGGTTATGATTTAAAAGATTATTTACCAGCATTATTTGGGAACGATTCAGATGATATGAATAATCGAGTTATTTGTGACTATAGAGAAACTATATCTGATTTATTATTGAATAAATTTACTTTACAATGGAAAAAATGGTCAAGAAAATATAATGCAATTGTTCGTAATCAAGCTCATGGCTCACCTGCAAATATTATTGATTTGTATGCTGTTAGTGACATCCCAGAAACTGAAGGTTCTTCACCCTTACGTATTAAAATGGCTACTTCGGCAGGACATGTTTCTGGGAAACAATTAATATCAGCTGAAGCTGCAACTTGGCTTAATGATCATTTTCTTTCAACTCTTTCAGAAGTAAAAAAGAATTTTGATTTATATTTTGCAAATGGTGTTAATCATCTTGTATATCATGGAACTCCTTATTCTCCTATCAATGAAAATTGGCCGGGCTGGCTTTTCTATGCATCAGTTCATTTTGCACCAACAAATACATGGTGGGAAGATTTAAAGACAATTAATTCGTATGTAACTAATTGTCAAGCATTTTTACAAACATCTAAACCAGCAAATGATATTTTATTATATTTCCCGATTTATGATATATGGTCAGATAGAGGCAAAAGTATGCTAAAACATTTTGGCACTGGAAGAGATGAATTGCCTGATGATTTTCAAAACCTTAGTGAAATGTTTTTAAATAACGGATTTACTTACGACTACATTTCCGACAAACAAATTCAACAATTAAAATCATTAAATAAAAAAATTATTTCTAATAACTACTCAGAATATAAAACTATAATTGTTCCACAATGCAATTTTATACCACTTAAAACATTTGAAAAATTAATTCACTTAGCTGAAAAAGGGGCTACGATAATTTTTCATAAAGATTTCCCTTCAGATGTGCCTGGCTTATATAATTTAGATACACGACGCAAATTTTACAATGAAATAAAATATAAAATAAAATTTATCTCTAATGGAAATTATTTTATTAGTAATATCGGCAAAGGCAGAATAATTAAAGGTGATGATGTTGAAACAATTTTAAATGATATTAAAATATTCCCAGAACAAATGGCGAAAATTGGTCTTTGGTTTAATAGAATAAAACGAAAAGAAGGTATTTGTTATTTTATCAGTAATTGGACAGAAAATGAAATTGCTCAATGGGTAAAAGTTTATTCTGGTGGAAAAGATGCTGTTTGGTTTAATCCAATGAATAAACAAATTGGTAAAGCTTCAATTAGAAATTTAACTGAAAATAATTCTGAAGTTTATATAAAATTGAAAAAAGGAGAAACACTTATTCTCCAGTGGTATCCAGAAAAAATTAGTATTAACAATTATAAGTTTTATGATAAAACAGACAAAGAAATTATTCTTGACGGTGAATGGGAAATTGATTTTGTTAAAGGAGGTCCAACATTACCTGAATCGTATTCAACAAAAAAATTAGAATCATGGACTCTCCATTCTGATGAGTTAAAATGGTTTTCAGGAACGGCAAGTTATAAAACAAAATTTAAGAAGCCAGATTTTAAAACCGATGCATACTTACTTGACCTTGGCAAAGTATGTGAATCAGCAGTAGTTTATCTAAATGGTGAAAAGTTGGCAACTTTAGTTGGCCCAGAATTCCAATTAACAATTGAAGCAGATAAACTGCAAGAAATAAATGAACTTGAAATTCATGTAACGAACTTAATGGCAAATAGAATTATTTATTTGGATAAGAATGGAATTAATTACAAAAAATTTTACAATATCAATTTTGCAGCGCGCGAAAGAAAAAATTTAGATGAAAATGGTTTGTTCACTGCCAAGGACTGGGAACCACTTGAATCAGGTTTAATTGGTCCTGTCAAATTAATTGGGGCAACACAAATTTATCCGAATGAATGAAATTATAGTTTTTTGGTTTACTTGTGAAATTAATTTTTGGAGTATACATGAATAATAAAATCAAACTCACAATATTTGCTTTCTTATTAATCTTTATTTTTTCTTCTGTTAATAATTCACAAACCACAAGTAAAGAAGTAATCTCTTTAAAAGGTACATGGAATTTTCAAATTGATCCTGATGATGTTGGCATCAAACAAAGTTGGTATCGGTCAAAATTGAATGATATTGTAAATTTACCCGGCTCGATGATAGATAATGATAAAGGTTATGAACCTGATACAAATACGAAATGGACTGGAAGCATTTATGATAGTTCGTGGTACTTTAGGCCTGAGATGGCAAAATATCGAAAGAAAGACAATTTGAAATTTCCATTCTGGCTAACACCAAAAAAGCATTATATTGGAGTTGCCTGGTATCAGAAAGAAATTGATGTTCCTGAAGATTGGAAAGGCAGAAATGTTGAATTATTTCTGGAACGCCCGCACTGGGAAACCACAGTCTGGATTGATACTATAAAAGTTGGAATGCAAAATAGTCTTTCAACACCTCATCAATATGATTTATCAAAAATATTAACACCTGGTCGTCATATCATTACAATAAGAATTGATAATCGAATTAAAGAAATCAATGTTGGTCCTGATTCACATAGTATTACAGACCAAACTCAGGGGAACTGGAATGGAATTGTAGGTGATATTTATCTTAAATCTACTTCGCCGATATATTTTGATGATATTAAAATTTATCCTGATGTAGAAAATAAATCAGTTCGTGTAAAAATTAATATTCACAATATCACTAACAAAGATAAATCAGTCAAAGTAAAACTATATGCTAAATCATTTAATTCAGAATCAGTTCATAATGTTCAACCAATTTCTAAAAAAATTACAGTTAGGAAAGGGTCAACAAATTTTGAAATTAATTATCCAATGGGTTCAAATGTTTTGTTGTGGGATGAATATAATCCAGCACTTTATAAATTAACTGCTGTTTTATCAAACGAATCTGAAAATTTAGATTCGATGTCAATTCAATTTGGTATGCGTTCATTCACAATAAAGGAAACACGTTTTCAAATAAATAATCGACCAATATTTTTAAGAGGGACAGTAGAAAATTGTGTATTTCCATTAACTGGTTATCCGCCTACGGATGTAGCTTCTTGGGAACGTATATTTAGAATATGTAAAAATTATGGATTAAATCATATGCGGTTTCATTCATGGTGCCCTCCCAAGGCTGCATTCGAGGCGGCTGATAAATTAGGATTTTATTTGCAGGTTGAAGGTCCAAGCTGGGCAAATCATGGTGTTACTCTGGGAGATAGCCTTCCTATAGATAAGTACCTTTACGAAGAAACTGAAAGAATCATTAATGCCTATGGTAATCATCCATCTTTTTGTATGATGGCTTATGGAAACGAACCCGCAGGAAAAAATCAGGTGAAATATCTCAGTGAATATGTGAGATACTGGAAAGAAAGAGATCCACGAAGAGTCTATACAAGTGCATCAATAGGCAGAAGTTGGCCACTTGTGCCTGAAAGTGAATTTATAGTTCGCTCTGAACCTCGTGGACTTCCCTGGGATGATAGTCGCCCTGAAACTAAATTTGATTATGCAGATAGGATTAAAAATTATAGTGTCCCTTATGTTGTTCATGAAATGGGCCAGCATTGTGTTTATCCGAATTTTAAAGAGATAGGAAAATACACAGGTGTTTATAAGGCAAAAAATTTTGAATTATTTAAAGAAGAATTAGAAAAAAATCATATGGGCGAACAAGCAGAAGACTTTTTAATGGCATCAGGCAAATTACAGGTATTGTGTTATAAATCTGAGATTGAAGCTGCATTACGAACTCCGGGTTTAGCTGGTATTCAATTACTCAGTCTTAATGATTATCCTGGTCAGGGAACGGCATTAGTTGGAGTTCTAGATGCATTTTGGGATGAAAAAGGATATATAACCGTAGAAGAGTTTAAAAAATTTTTTAGTGAAACTGTCCCGTTAGCACGTATACCAAAATTTGTTTTTCTAAACAACGAAAAATTTGAAGCTGAATTTGAAGTTTTTCATTTTGGCAATCGTCCACTCGAAAATGTAATACCGCAATGGAAAATTACGAACTCAGATGGAGTTGTTATTGCAAAAGGTTCTTTGCCAAGTCAAACTATACCAATTGGTAATTGTATTCAAATTGGAAAGATTACTTTATTACTTTCAAAAATTTCAAAAGCAGAAAAATTAAATCTCGAGATAAATATTGATAATCACACAAATAATTGGGATTTCTGGGTTTATCCTGAGAAACTTCCTCAATTGAATGATAATGAAATTTATTTCTGCAATAAACTTGATGAGAGGGCAAAATCTGTTTTAAAAAATGGTGGAAAAGTTTTTTTACATGCAGCAGGTATTGTTGAAAATGGTAAAGATGTAGTTCAATATTTAAGACCAGTATTCTGGAATACATCATGGTTTAAAATGAGACCGCCTCATACATTGGGGATTTTATGTAATCCAAAGCATCCGGCTTTTGAAGATTTTCCAACTGAATATCACAGTAATTTACAATGGTGGGAAATTCTTAATCGTCAGCAGGTAATGAATCTTGAACTTTTCCCCAAAGAATTTAAACCACTAATACAACCTATCGATACGTGGTTCTTAAATCGTCGATTAGCTGTATTGTTCGAAGCCCAGGTTGAAAATGGAAAACTTATGGTTTGCAGTGCTGACCTCCAAAACAATTTGGAAGAAAGACCCGCTGCAAGACAATTATTATATAGTTTGACAAAATATATGTTATCAGACAAATTCAATCCAAAATATAAAGTTGATTATTCAATTGTCGAAGAACTTTTTGAAAAGAAAGACAGACCTCCTGCAATTAATTTTTATACAAAACAAAGCACTGATGATTTAAGACCAAAAACTAAGTGATAAACTTGAATTAAATAATATTTTCTTAGTGATAAAAGAATGAAAAAATTTGTATTCATAATTTTATTAATTACAATATTGGTATTATTTCATTACAATGATAATCAGGCAATTAAAAGGAAGAGAAATGCAAGATTAGATAGCCCTATTGTTGTTTTAACATTTGATGATGCTTCAATTACTCATTATACATATGTAGCACCACTTTTGAAAAAATATGGTTTTGGAGCTACTTTCTTTATCTGCGAGTTTCCATTCGAGGTCCCTGAAGATTCTTCAAAATATATGTCGTGGAAGCAAATAGCAGAACTAAATCAAATGGGTTTTGAAATAGGGAATCATACACGCAGTCATAAACATGTTAATAAAATGAGCAAGCAGGAATTGTATGAACAGTTACGTTATATTGAGATTAAATGCAAAGAGTATGGAATTTCGAAACCTGTTTCATTTGCATATCCTGGTTATGATACAAGCTATTTAGCATTAGTGGTTTTACAAGAAATGGGGTATAAATATGCTCGAACAGGGGGTAATAGAAAATATAATCCATTAAACGATAATCCATTATTAATTCCTAGTTATAGTACAACTGGCACTACTAATGAAGCGAAAAATAGAGTGATGAATATTTTAACAAATGCTAAAGCAGGTGAAATAATAGTCTTTACAATTCACGGTGTTCCTGATTATGCTCATCCATGGGTTACAACTTCACCTGAATTATTTAAAGATTACATTGAATATATGTATAACCGCCATTTTATTGTTATTGCGATTAGGGATTTGGAAAAATATATTCATCATATGAAGCAATAATTTGCCATCCTGATTCGAAAAATTTTTTAATGTAAATAATTTTAAAGAAAATAAAATTTCTGCATAATATTAAATTCATTTCTTATTCGAATAAAACAAATATCAATAAATATTACTCAATTTTTATTAGTAAAGAGGGCAAAGTGAATTATTCTAACAAAATTGGTGAAATATGATTGGCTCTCGAAATTCAAACTTTATTAAATTCATTTTTATATCAATGTTTTTTATTATTGATAGTATATTACAAATCCCGGTTAAAGCTCAAAATATCCAGTCTATAAAATTATCATGGCTTGGTGGAAGTCCACCTTCATTACCTGCAGGAATTAGCTGGGGTGTGCCTCTGCCGGAAGGGAAATTTGCTCCATCAACAAAATTTCAATTAAAGAATTCTCAAGGTCATATTTTACCTGTTCAATCCTGGCCCTTAGCTTTTTGGCCTAATGGTACTTTGAAATGGATTGGATTAAGCACAGTAGTTGAATCTGATAAAGACTCAATTTTCCACCTGGATATTGTCAAAAAAGAAATTTCTAATTACAATAAAAAAATTGAAGTTATTGAAAATAGCGAAGATATTTTTGTTAATACTGGAGTAATACAGTGTGTTATTCCAAAACAAGGAAATCAAATTATTCGATATATTAAATTAGATGATAACCAAATTTCAACAGGTGGAAAATTAGTATGCATTTTACAGAATGGCCCAGATGCTGAAATCGGTTTACAACCTGCTAAAGAATTGTTTACTGGTCATATTGAAAAAGTTACAATTGAACAAAATGGCCCTATAAGAGCAGTAATAAAAGTAGAAGGTAAACATATTTCAGAATCAAATAGAAGAAGCTGGCTGCCGTTTATTATTCGATTTTATTTTTATGCAGGGTTACAATCAATTCGTATAGTGCACACAATTATTTATGATGGAAATCAGCAAGTGGATTTTATTCGAGGATTGGGATTAGTTTTTGATGTTCCACTTGATGAACAATTGTATAATCGTCATATTCGTTTTTCTGGTGATGATGGAAGATTATGGGATGAACCATGTCAGCCATTAACAGGAAGATTTCCACTTGATAGAGATGAAAAGCTTTATTCTAAACAACTAATTGGGGAACGGATACCAGAATATGAAACATTTTCTGAAAGACAGCAACAACTAATAAAAAATTGGGCTTCATGGAATGATTTTAAATTAGTTCAATTAAATGCTGATGGTTTTCGAGTATTAAAAAGAACAAATGATAAAAGTACATGGATAGATGCAGGATATGGTCATCGTTCAACAGGTCTGGCTTTTGTTGGAGATGTATCTGGTGGATTGACTGTTTGTTTAAGAGATTTCTGGCAATCATTCCCATCTGCATTAGAAATTAATAATGTAAAAAAAGATACTTCGCAACTAAAAATCTGGTTGTGGACTCCTGATGCAGAAGCTATGGATATGAGGCATTACGATACCCTTGCTTATGGTCATGACTTAATTGCAAGTTACGAAGATGTTCAACCAGGATATAGTATTGCAACTGGAATTGGGCGAACTTCTGAAATAATGTTATATGCTACTTCAAATGTTCCCTCTTATGAAACTCTAAATAAAATTGTGAAGATAGGAAACAATCCACCTTTACTTGCTGCATCTCCAGAATATATTCATAGTGTTAAAGTTTTTGGAATATGGAGTTTGCCAGATAGAAGCACAAATACTAAAAGTTGGTTGGAAGAACAACTCGATAAGGCTTTTGAATATTATAAATTAGAAGTGGAACAGCGTCATTGGTATGGATTCTGGCATTATGGTGATATTCAACATAGTTATGATTTTAGAAGACATACATGGAAATATGATATTGGTGGCTTTGCATGGGACAATACAGAATTAATGCCGAATATGTGGCTATGGTACAGCTATTTGCGTTCTGGGCGTGAAGATATTTTCCGCATGGCTGAAGCGATGACACGTCACACTGGTGAAGTTGATGTATATCATCTTGGTCCTTTTAAAGGATTGGGTTCGCGTCATAATGTGATTCACTGGGGCTGCGGTGCTAAAGAAGTTCGTATCTCACAAGCAGCTCTTAAACGATTCTATTATTATTTAACAACAGATGAGCGCACTGGCGATTTAATGCGTGAAGTTGTTGATGCTGCAAATGAAGCTATTGGCAAGTATGACCCGCTTCGTTTAATTTTAGAAAAAAGCCAATATCCCACACATGCTCGTGTTGGACCTGATTGGCTTGCATTGGTTGGTAACTGGATGACAGAATGGGAACGTACGGGTGACACAAAATACCGTGACCGTATTATGATTGGAGTCAATTCTTTATATGAAATGCCTTTTGGATTTTTCTCAGGTAAAGATGCGGCTTTTGGATACGATCCAAAAACTTACAAATTATTTCGCTTGAGTCAAAATGATATAGGTTCGGCTCATTTATCAGTTTTGATGGGAGGACCAGAAGTAGCTTTCGAATTATCTAATCTTTTGAAAGATAAAAAATGGGATAAACTCTGGTTGCAATTCTGCAAATTATATGGAGCTCCAAAAGAAGAAATTCAAAAAGAATTTGGTAAAGCTGTAGAATTAGGAACACCAGGTCCATGGTATTCTCGGTTGCCAGCATATTATGCAAAAGTTACAGGTGACAAATCTTATGCTGAAAGAGCATGGAAAGAATTTTTCAATTACGGCTCAAGACAATTCCAGACAAATTTCGAAATGGAAAAATTTGATTCTATTCAAAGTTTACAACCAATTTACGAAGTTAAATGGGTATCCACTAACAATACCGCTCAATGGTGTCTTAATGCTATAGAGTTGCTTGATTTGATTGGTAATGATATCCCAGAAAATATTCCTTTATCTGATGGTAATATTTTGAAATTAAATTCAATCAATCAATTTGAAAAAGGTGAATTACTTTATGAAGATAATTTTGACAATGATTTGAGTAATTGGGTTGTAGAGACTAAAAGCTCTCCTTACACAAAAGTTGAAGTGAAAGATGGGAAATTGATTATTGATGTAGAACATGGTGCAACTGTCTGGTTCAACAAAAAATTATCTGGAAATATTTTGATTGAATATAATCGAAAAGTTATTGTTAATAATGGTTACAATGATAGATTATCTGACCTCAATCAATTCTGGATGGCTACAGACCCACGCAGAGAAAACTTATTTACTAGAGATGGAACATTAGCTGATTATGATTCACTTCGACTTTATTATGCTGGAATTGGTGGAAATTATAACACTACTACTCGTTTTAGAAAGTATGAGGGGAATGGAGAACGTACGCTTATATTTGATTTTCAAGATCAAGATCATTTGCTCAAACCAAACAAAAATTATTTAATTCAAATTGTGGTTTATAATGGCACTACAAAACTTTATGTTGATGGTGAAGAATATTTCTCTTTTACAGATAAAGAACCAATAAAAGAAGGCTATTTTGGTTTTCGAACAGTTAAATCACATCAAGAAGTTGATGATTTCAAAGTATACCGATTGAAATAAAAATTAAATAGTCGTTTTAATTTCTCGGAATAATTATTTATCTAAAAATCTTAAAATATTTTTTAACAATTTACTTTAGAATAAATTTGAATACATTTATTATGGAAAAACACTTACTTCATTCTACTTATCATATTTCCCCAAAATATTTAGATAGGTATCAATCTTTTACGTTGTTTTTAGGAGAAAATGATTTATTAAAGAGCAATCTAATCTATCAAAAACATATTTATTGTTTTCCATATATAATAAAAGTGAGAACTGAAAATGAGAAGTATTAAATCGTTAATTGCAGTTGTAATTTTTTTAGTGATATGCTCAAATTTAAAAGCACAAATTGGTACTCGCTTTCCGTCAGAGAAAAAAATTGTAACCGACCCAATTACAGGTGTTGAACTAATTTTTTTAACAAGCAAATCTTTTGGGGATTCAAAAATATATCCGACACATAATCAATGGACATCTGATGGGCAATGGATTATTTTCAGATCTCGGCGTGTAAGAGGTGAAGTGATGGCTGTAAATGAAAAAACCGGTGAAATTATTCAAGTTACAGAAGGTGGATATTTAGGTTCTCCGCTTGTTGCGAGAAAATCGATGAAATTATATTGCATGAGAAATTCACATGATATGAACGGTTCACAAGAAATTATCGAAGTAAAATTGGATGAATTATTTAATGACAGTAAATCAGGTAATTTGAAAGATAAATCACATTATCAAAGAGTTTGTGGAATAATTCCAGCAGAGTATGAAGCCAGTGGCGATTTAGCATTAGATGCTGATGAAGAATGGGTCTGGTTTCGTGTAGGTCGTAATAAAGCAATGAAACATTTGCCAGAAGGAACTAAAATCGAAGGTAACTATGGTCCTCGTAATATGGGTGCAGGAGCGGGTGGAATAGCTGGAATAAATATTAAAACAGGCGAACTTAAGTATGTAGTATCGGTACCTTTTCAGGTGGGACATGTTCAAAGTAATCCTTGGGTTCCAGGTCAAATTTTATTTTGCTGGGAAACAGGTGGTAAATCTCCTCAACGTACGTGGATTGTAAATTCTGATGGTACAGGATTAAGACCGCTTTACCCAGAAGCACCATATGAATGGGTAACTCATGAAGTTGTTATAACTCCCGACGAAGTTGCTTTTGCGTTAATGGGTCATCGAAAAATTCCCGGCACTTCTGAAAATATATTAACAGATATTAAGCAGAGCGGGGAAGATTTAGGGCAGGAAATTGAATGGGGAAATTGCGGCACAAGAGAAAAACCCACAGGACTTGCAGTTGTAAATATTAATACAAGAGAGATGACTATTGCAGGACAAATACCTTACGGCAGCGGATTCTGGCATGTTGCTGGATCATCAGATGGGAGATTTTTAGCAGGAGACGATTTTGCACGTGAAATTTATTTGATTGACCGTTATACACATGAAATGATTTTACTTTCAACTAATCATAAAATTACTGCACAGGACCATCCACATCCATCATTTAGTCCTGATAGTAAAAAAATTCTAATTCAATCAGCAATGATTTCTGAAGATGGAAAGGCAATGAACCTTTGTTTAATTCCAGTTCCAGATGAATGGTTAAAAAGAAATTTTCACAAATCAAAATAAAATAGGAGGAATAGCAGTGAAACGATTATTAATCTTTTTATTAATCTTCTTTATAAGTAAAGTTTCTTTCGCACAAAATGATGTAGATGAATTGATTGTAAGAAGAGTTGCAGATTACATTCTCGAACACGGTGAATTAGGTTTTAAGGATATCAACACTGGGGAAATATTTAAATCGACAAAAAATGTTCCTGAAGGAGCTAAATTAAGATTCTTAAATTCATTTGGTGAATGGCATTATACTAATGGTGTTTTGAATATGGCATTAATCAATTTATCTAAATTCACAGGCGATAAAAAATATGCTGATTATGCTGCAGAGCATGTGGCTTTTGGTATGGATAATTATAAATATTTTCAGGCAAGATATAATAAAGAAAAAGATGGACCACATTACACTTTCCCATTTGGTCAACTCTGGACAATGCGAGAGTTGGATGATTGCGGGGCTATGGGTGCAAGTATGATTGATGTTTATGAGTTTGTTAAACGTGATGATTATAAAAAATATATTGAGAACACTGCAAATCATATAACTAAAGGACAGGAACGAATTGAAGATGGAACATTAGTTCGCAGTTTTCCTTACAGAATGACTTTATGGGCTGATGATTTGTATATGAGTGTTCCATTCCTCGCAAGAATGGGTAAATTTTCAGGAGATAAAAAATACTGGGACGATGCTATAACACAGGTTAAAAATTTTTCTAAGTATCTCTGGGATAATAATAAAGAATTATACTGGCATTGCTATTATACTGACCTCAAAAGAAATGGAGTAGCGCATTGGGGCAGATGTAATGGCTGGGTAATGATGGCAAAAGTTCATCTGTTGAATTTTTTGCCTGAAAATTATCCAGGAAGAGAAGATATTATCAAAGACCTCGAAAGACAAATTCTTGGAATTGCTAAATATCAAAGCAAAGAAGGTCTATGGCATCAATTGCTCGATAAAAATGATTCTTATCTCGAATCCTCATGTACTGCTATGTTTGTTTACTGTATTGCTCGAGCAGTAAATCAAGGCTGGCTCGATAAACGTTATGCTTCAATTGCTCTAAAAGGCTGGGAAGGTTTGAAGGAATATAAAATTCAACTTGACGGGCAGGTTAAAGATATTTGTGTAGGAACTGGCATTGAAGATAATTTGGTTTTCTACTATGAACGTCCCGCAAGATTAAATGAAAAACATGGACTTGGGGCAGTAATAGATGCGGGTATTGAAATAATTAAGTTAAAGAAAACATTAAATCAAAAGTAGCTGCATTGGATCTTATCGCTGATATGAAGATTTAGTATTATAAATAAATTTATTACTAATAAAAATTTTATGGAGCTGCACATGAAAATATTCGCATTTAAAATGAAATTAAAACCAAATTGCAAAGAAGAATACAAACGCAGACACGACCAAATCTGGCCAGAACTAAAAGATTTGCTAACTCAAAGTGGAGTAAGGGATTATTCTATTTTTTTAGATGAAGAAACAAATACTCTATTTGCAGTTCAAAAAATAGTTGGTGAATCTTCATCACAAGATTTGGGTCTTAATCCAATTGTTCAAAAATGGTGGAAATATATGGCAGATATAATGGAAACTAATCCAGATTTCTCTCCTATTTCTGTTCCTTTAGAAATGGTCTTTCATATGGATTAATAAAATAAGGAAATTATTATGGATTCATTAATGAGTATTATACTTATTGCAATTGGAAGTATGTGTGCAGCTAGTTTTTATGTTCCCATAAAAAAAATAAAAGAATGGGCTTGGGAATCCTACTGGATTGTTCAGGGAGTTATTTCTTGGATTATAGCACCATGGATATTTGCATACTTCACTGTTCCAAATTTAGGAGAAGTTTTAGCTAATTCGCCAACTTCTGCAATTTGGGGCGCATTGATTTTTGGTGCACTCTGGGGTGTGGGCGGTCTTACTTTTGGTTTGAGTATGCGATATCTTGGTGTTGGACTTGGACAATCCGTTGCTCTTGGCTTTACTGCTGCACTTGGTACTCTTATTCCTCCTTTTGTCTCCGGCAGAAATTTATTTGCTACTCATGAAGGGAGATTAATTCTTATTGGGGTTTCAATTTGTGTTGTTGGTATTGCAATAGTTGGATATGCAGGCGTATTGAGGTCTCGTAATATGCCTGAAGAAGATAGAAAAAAAGCAATAAAAGATTTTGCACTTAAAAAAGGTTTGTTAATCGCTGTTCTCTCAGGATTAATGAGTGCTTGTTTTAATTATGGAATTAATGGAATTCCAGGAGTTATTGATGCCGGTTATGCAATTCAAAAGGTTGCTGCAGAATATAATACTGACCCTTTGTTTGTTGTTAATCCTGCATACATCTTTGTAATGTTTGGAGGATTTTTAACAAACTTTGTCTATTGCATGTATCTGAATTTTAAGAATAAGACTTTTCGTGACTATTATTCAGTTGATAAAAAAGTTTTAGTCAATAATTTATTATTCTGTTTATTAGGTGGAACACTCTGGTATTTGCAATTCTTTTTCTTTGGAATGGGACAAAGTAAACTTACTGCCGAAATGTTTGTATTTGGCTGGAGTATATTGATGGCTTTGAATATTCTTTTCAGTAATGTCTGGGGAATTCTATTAAAAGAATGGAAGGGCGCAGGCACAAAAACAATTTCTACTTTAATACTTGGTCTTGTTCTTCTTATTCTGTCAACTTTCGTAATTAAATTATAATTCTACTAAACTTTTGGAGGTTCTGATGAAAAACGAAAAATCAATTGAACAATTATATCAAAAAGCTAAAGAACTTTATGCTGAACTTGGCATTGATACAGATGAAGTTTTGAAAAAGCTAAATGATATAAAAATTAGTTTGCATTGTTGGCAAGCTGATGATGTTGGAGGATTTGAAACACCTGATTCTGAATTAAACGGTGGTGGAATTCAGGTGACTGGGAATTATCCGGGAAAAGCAAGAACATTAGAACAACTACGTACAGATTTGGAAAAAGTCATGAGTCTCCTTCCGGGCAAACAACGCCTTAATCTTCATGCTATTTATGGAGATTTTCAAGGTAAAAAAGTTGACCGCGACCAAATTGAAGTAAAACATTTTCAAAGCTGGATTGATTGGGCAAAGAAATTAAATATTGGTATTGATTTTAATCCAACTTGTTTTTCTCACCCTTATGCTGATGACGGCTTTACTCTTTCAAGTAAAAATGAACAACATCGTAAATTCTGGATAGAACATGTAAAAAGAACAAGAGAAATTGCCGCTGAAATTGGTAAACAATTAGGAACTCCATGCATTAATAATATTTGGATTCCAGATGGTTCAAAAGATATTCCTGTTGACCGTTATACTCATCGAGCTTTGTTGAAAGATTCTCTTGATGAAATTTTTAAAATTGATTATCCAAAAAATTATTTGAAAGATTCACTTGAAAGTAAATTATTTGGCATTGGTTCTGAATCAATGGTTGTTGGCTCTCATGAGTTCTACATGGGTTATGCTGTAAAAAATAATAAAATGATTTGTATTGACTGCGGTCATTTTCATCCTACTGAACAGATAGGAGATAAAATTTCATCATTGCTTCTTTTTGTTGATGAATTGTTATTACATATAAGTCGTGGTGTTCGATGGGATAGCGACCATGTAGTAATATTTAATGATGAAATTCAACTAATTGCACAGGAAATTGTAAGAGCAAATGCTTTGAACCGTGTAAATATTGGACTCGACTTTTTTGATGGTTCAATTAATCGTATCGGTGCTTATGTAATTGGAACAAGAGCAACTCAATTGGCATTTTTATATGCAATGTTAGAACCAACAAAGATGTTAAGAGAATTAGAAGAAAATGGAAAATTCTTTGAACGTCTGGCTTATCTCGAAATTATGAAGACAAAACCATTTGGAGCAATTTATGATTACTACTGCATGATAAATAATGTGCCTATCGGCGAAGATTATATTAAAGAAATTCAGAAGTATGAAGCTGAAGTATTAAGTAAAAGAACTTAATGTTAATGGTATTTATCAAAAAGTAATTTTCATTTTAGCAACCTGCCTAGCATGAAAAATATTTTGGGATGCATTTCAATTAATAATGAGTAATAAGTGAGTTATATTCTGAGATATCTTTCATTTTAGATAATTCCAATCAAAAAAATCTTTATTAAATCATCTTTTTTAATCAAATTTATCTTTGATTTTTAATATGCAGGGAAGATAATATGAACAGAAGGGATGCAATTAAAAAAACTGCTGGTGCTATTGCTTTAACTGCATTTGCACCTGCTCTAATTCCCAATATTTTTATTTCGAAATTTGGTCCTAAAAAAGAATTTAATGTTTTGAAATATGGTGCACGAGGAGATGGAAAAACATTAGATACTCATGCAATTCAAGAAGCAATAAATAAAGCATCAACTTATGGTAAACAATCAAAAGTAATTATTCCTGAAGGATACAAATTTCTTATTGGGACGCTCGAACTAAAAAGTGGAATTGAGTTTTTTATAGACCAGGGAGCAGAGTTATTGATAAGCACAGAACAAATACATTATAAAAATTCTGCTGTAATTTATGCAGATGGAAGCGAAGAAATTACAATATCTGGTTATGGTAATATAGAAGGGCAAGCACTAAAATTTATGTCGCATTATGAAGAAGAAAATGAATGGTGGATTCCCAAAAATTGGCGTCCCAAAATGTTTATTTTAAAAAATTGCAAGAACCTCTATCTCAAAAATTTTTCTTTCAGCAATGCTCCAGAATGGGGATTGCACATGCTTGGTTGTGAAGATGTAGTTGTAGATGGAATAAAAATTAGAAATTATCTTAATGTTCCTAATTGTGATGGAATTGACCCTGACCATTGCAGAAATGTTGAAATCAAAAATTGTGATATTGTATGCGGAGATGATGCAATTGTAATTAAAGCTACAAAACAGGAAAAAGATTATGGACCATCATCAAAAATACATGTTCATGATTGTATTCTTGAAACACAGGATTCAGGATTAAAAATAGGTACTGAAACAACTTCCGATATTAATGATATTATTTTTGAGAATTGTAAAATTAAATCAAGCTGCAGAGGATTAAATATTCAACTTCGCGATAATGGAATCGTAAGTAATATTGTCTTTAGGAATATTGAATTTGTTTCAAGATATCATTCAAATCCGTGGTGGGGACGAGGCGAAGCAATTTCTTTTACTGCGATTCCAAGAAATAACGATACTAATATTGGGAAAATATCAAATGTAATTGTGAAAGATGTGAAAGGTAAATCAGAAAATAGTATAAGAATTAATGGAACAAAAGAAAGTATTATTGAAAATGTATTACTTGAAAATGTATCTTTAGAAATTGGAAGATGGACTAATTATAAAGGCGGCCTTTTTGATAATCGTCCAACAAATGTTTATGAACCAATTGAGTATTGTGATAACCCGGCTATAAGCATTAAATATGCTAATGATGTTAAAATTATGAATTCTTCTGTTAAATGGATTGATAACTTGCCAGAATATTTTAGTAATGCAATTAAAGTAGAAAAGTCCAGTAATATTAAGATAAAAGATTTTAACGGCAAAGCTGCACATCCAGATAAATATGAGGATATAATTTTTCTAAAGGAATAATTATGAAAAAATTGTTAATCTTTTTTGCATGGTTGATTTCAATATCATTTACATATCATGATAGAGAAGATAAAATATTCCCAGTATTTCAATTTCCTCTCAACAAAATTCCTGTTATAGATGGCAAAGCTGATGATTGGGAAGTTGTGCCGGATTCCTTTACAATTGGCATTGAACAATTGTGGGAGGATTCGGGTAAACAGCAATCAATAAATAAAAAAAATCTCGATGTAAAAATTAAAGTTGGATGGGTTAAAGGTTTGAATCGATTATATTTTTTATATGAAGCATATGATGATTACTGGAGTTTTAGCAGAGCAGACCACCATAATGATATTTTTGAAGTAGTGGTTGATGGAGATTTATCAGGTGGTCCTCTTGTAGACCATGTCCATTATAAAGTATGGACTCCAGAAGCTGTAGGTCAGGATAGAGTAAAACTTGATTCTCGAATATCTCCTCAAGACGAACACTGGTTAATGCATGGAGTTCATGCTCAAAATTATCATATCTTTACACCTCCAGGAAATAAGGATTGGTGTATGGTTTGGGGAGTTCAACCTTGGATTAAAGAATTTCCATATTCATTAGCAGCTTATAATTATGATTTCAAAAAAAGTGGTGAATCCGGTAAATTAACTCTCGAATTTTATATTACTCTTTTTGACTATGCTCCTGCTGATGGACCTTCAAGAGCAGTTGAATCAAAATTAGAGGAAAATAAATTGATAGGTTTATCGTGGGCAATTATTGATTATGATGATTCTTCATCTCAAAATAATGGTTTCTGGAATCTTTCGCGTCATCATACAATGTATGGAAATGCTTCGTATCTGTGTCTTTTTAAACTGATGCCGCTTCTTCCACAATTTCTTCCTAAATTAAAAGCAAACTGGAATTTTCAAATTATTGACTTCGAAAAAAGAATTGTAGCTTTTAAAGATTTATCAATAGGTAATATTAAAATATGGAAATGGAATTTTGGAGATGGAGATTTTTCGTATGAGCAGAATCCTGTTTATCAATATAAAAAAGGTGGAGATTATAATGTAACACTATATGTTGAAGGTCCTGATGGCAAAGATTCACTTACAAAAGTTTGGGATGTAGCTTTTAAATAATATTAATCTTCTTGTTCTCTTAACATCAAAGGAGAAGCAATGAAAAAAATTAGTTTTGTAATTATTCTGTTATTAACATTTTATGTTAACAGTTTTACACAGGATAATAATTTAAATCTCATAACAAATGTTTTGAATAGAAATAAAATTTCGTTAAATGGACGATGGAATTATATTGTTGACCCCTATGAAAATGGATATTATAATTATCGAAGGGAACCTTATGATGAATCAGAATTTCCTTCGGGTGGATTTTTTCTTAATCAAAAGCAAAAAGATAAATCAGAACGAATTGAATATGACTTCGATTTATCACCGTCTATGACAATTCCTGGCGACTGGAATTCACAGGTTAACGAATTAAAATTTTATGAAGGAACAATCTGGTTCAAAAGAACTTTTGAAGTTAATAAAAAAGAGAACAAAAGATATTTCCTTTATTTTGGTGCTGTTAATTATGAAGCGCATGTTTACCTTAATGGAAAGAAACTCGGAATGCATATAGGCGGATTTACTCCTTTTAATTTTGAAGTCACAAATCTGCTGAATGATGGCGAGAACTTTGTTATTGTAAAAGTTGATAATGTTCGAAGAATTGATGGAGTGCCTACAATAAATACAGACTGGTGGAACTATGGTGGAATTACACGAGATGTTTTTCTGATAGAAACTAATTCAACTTTTATTCAGGATTATAAAATTCAATTAAGTAAAGATAATAATCAATTAATAGAGGGTTTTGTTCAATTAAATGGAGAAGAAAAAAAACAAAGTGGTTTTGTCATAATTTCTAAAACAAATATCAAACATAAAATTTCAACAGATGATAATGGTTATGCAGAATTTAGAATCCCAGTTAAAGATTTAACTCTTTGGTCACCTGAAAATCCATTTCTTTATGATATTCAAATTGTAATGAATACTGATTCTATCTATGACCAGATAGGATTTCGTACAATAGCAGTTAAAGGAAATGATATTTTGCTTAATGGGAAACCAATTTTTTTGAGAGGAATTTGCATTCATGAAGAAAATCCATTAAAACAAGGAAGAGCATACAGCGAAGGGGAAGCTTTCATGCTTTTAAATTGGGCTAAAGAATTGAATTGTAATTATGTTCGATTAGCACATTATCCACATAATGAATATATGATAAGAACTGCAGAAAAATTAGGATTACTTGTTTGGGAAGAAATACCTGTTTACTGGACAATTCAATGGAATAATGAAAAAACATTAAATAATGCTCTCAATCAATTAACTGAAATGATATTGAGAGATAAAAACAGAGCAAATATTATAATCTGGTCAATTGGCAATGAAACACCTGTAACTCAAGAAAGATTAAAATTTATGAAGGCGCTTGCTGATAAAGCAAGGAAATTAGATGATACAAGATTAATTTCTGCTGCTCTGCAAGTTTATAATCTTAAAGACAATCCTGATGTATATGTTATGGATGACCCATTAGGAGAATTTCTTGATGTTGTTTCATTTAACGAATACATAGGTTGGTATGAAGGTAAACCAGAAAAACTCGCAAATATTAAATGGCAATTTAAATATGATAAACCAATTTTAATAAGTGAAACAGGAGCTGGTGCATTACAGGGATTTTATGCTGATAGTTTGACTGTGTGGTCAGAAGAATATCAAGAATATTTTTTCAAAATGCAGATTAATATGATTAAAAGATTAAATCAAGTTAAAGGATTTACACCATGGATACTTGTAGATTTCCGTTCACCAAGAAGGCAGCATCCTGTTTATCAAAACTTTTGGAATAGAAAAGGACTTATTTCAAGTTCTGGCATAAAGAAAAAAGCTTTTTATATATTAAAAAATTTTTATCAAGAAATTTCCAGCAAAAATATACTAAAGTGAAAAACTGAAAAATCAATTTCACAAATAAATTAGCAATTTATCTAGCTTAGCTGAATTATCTTTATAATTCCTGTCTTGACTACCGCATAATAAAATAGTTTGTTGCTTATTATTAGATAAGTGCAAACTAAATCCTTCCTGACGTATCATATCTGTGAAAAACATAAACTTATCTCCAAAGACTTGATCAAGAAAAACAAATCAATATTTTTTTAAAAAATTTATTTTTATCGTAATAAGCTATCACAAAAGATAATTCAAAAAAGTATCTGTCGAAGTTTATTAAGATTGTAAATTTATGTTTTTATAAAATTGATTAATACTACATTGGTTCAGTTAACAATTTTAAATGGAAATTGAAAAATCATAATTTATTAGAGTAATCCCAATACAAAATGAAATTTCTGCATATTAGGTTTCACTCACAAAAAATTTTATATAAACTTTTTTATGATAAAAGAAATTCAATTTCTTAACAACGTAACGAATTTTCATATAATGAAATTCATAGATTATTTTATACTGGAGTTATCAAATAGTATTTATATAACAATCAGAGATTATTATATTTATACATAAGATAACTTATGGAAATTAATTTTTATGATTGCCTTCGATACTCAATATTATTAAAAATATTTAAATAGGAGGGGGTATGAGGAAGAAAATTTTTATAACATTGTCTTTATTATTGTCTATATCCCAAATTATTAATGCACAAAATCAAGTATGGATAATTTACAATCGTGATAATTCTCTCCTACCATCAAATTCAATATTTGCATTTTCGATTGATTCTACAGGCAATAGATGGATAGGAACTTTAGATTCAGGCTTAGTAAGATTTGATGGTAAGAATTGGATGATATACAATATTCAAAGATCTAATTTCCCTTCTAATACAGTTTATTCAATCATAATTGATAATTTGAATAACAAATGGATTACTACTGGAAATGGTTTAGTAAAATTAAATGAAACAACTATAGAACATAACAATTTCAATATACCTGTAGATTTTCTTTGTGGGGCTCTTGATAAATTAAATAATATCTGGATTGGAACTGGACGTCCAATTTTTCAGATCGGAGCAGGTATGATAAAATACGATGGTATTACTCCGATCATATTCAATGAATCTAATTCAAGCTTACCATCAGATTTTGTTTTTTCATTAGCTGTTGATAATGAAAATAGAAAGTGGATAGGCACCAATAGTGGACTTGCTGTATATGATGATTCTAAATGGGAAATGTATATATTTATGCTCTCTTAGAGATTCTACTAATTCTGTTTTTTGCCGAATAACTTCCTTGAAATCAATTTTACTATTACCTGATATTATACCAGAAAAATTCCGATGATTTGCAATGTGAAATTGTTCTGCTGTTCTTATTAATGTTTTAGAAGGAACACAGCCAACATTAACACAGGTACCGCCAATAGGAAGTCCATCATTAATCATCAAAACTTTTTTCTCAAGTTCACTTGCTTTTATAGCTGCAGAAAAAGCAGCCGAGCCGCCGCCGATTATTATTAAATCAAAGTTCGTTGTTCCAAATTTGGTATCATCTATTTCACCAACAACCTTATAGTGTCCGGTTGAATTGATTGCATCAATTATTTCTTTTGGAGAAATTTTTTCGTTATCAAACTGAAACTCACCTTTTTTATCGGGAAAGCTTACAGATTTAGAAATTGCCCTTTAATTGCTGATAATCTCTTTTCAATTGTCTTTGCGCAATGCTCGCAAGTCATTCCGCTGATTTCTAATTTTATTGTTTCAAAAGCCATACTTTCTCCTTATTATTTTTTTGTGACTCTTAGTGGCTTCTCGGTGGTTCTCTGTGTAACAAAAATACTTACACGGAGTAACACAGAGATTGCACAGAGAACCACAGAGTTTTATTGATTGATGTTTTCGACAGATTTTATTTTGTAACCAGCTTTTTCTTCAACGATGCTGTCCAGGGGTTGCCGAGCGAGCCAGTGTCGCTAAGGTCGCTGGCGACGAGATCGGCGCCGAGCCGGTCGATGGACTTGGCGTGGGCCGGGTCGCGGAAGAAGGCGCGAATGGTCTCCCCCTGTTGGAGCAGGCGTGGGACGAAGCGGTTGCCGACACCTCCAATCGCACTGGTGACGAGGATGGTCATGGGAACCTCCGTGGTTCGATGTGCCGTCGGGCACAAATGCGTTCTGCGATTTCATCCACCGCAACGGCGAGTTTCGTGCACTGTATCTCAAAGAGCGTGTGGAGTGTCGTGAACATGGGTCACATGACGTTCAAGTGGTAATTGTGCGCCTTGAGGTAGAGCGTGTAGGTTAGTTGCGAGAAGCACTGAGAGGACTTAAACAACTGAGCCTAGTGATTGCTTGGTCATAATTTTCTTCTTTGTAAGTGACATCGACAGATGCGTGTACCGCCCAACGGCGTTGTTTTTAAGCCGCCGCCCATAACAGCAATGCAACTTTGAATAGACAACGCCAATGATTTTATAAAAACTTTTTTATTACAACCTACTTCAAAGCGTAATTAACTTTTACAATGAAACTTTTTATTTGCACAAATGCCAACCAGTTGAAAGTGATAGGCTTGTAAAACGGGTTATGCGTATTTTCATATTTTAACGGCAGATTTTATTTGCCGCTTTTCTTGCTTTAAGAGCTAAATCTTTATTGTTACAATTGACTTCAAATCGGACTAATGAATTACAAGCATTCTCTCCACCAATATTCTCAAGTGCATCTATGATTGTACTAACTACCTTTGATTCATTTTCAGTAAGATTTTTAGCTATATATCCATTCAATTTCTCAATTAACAAAGAAGATGCCTTGCTTGATTTTAACAACCCCAATTTTGTAATTGTAGAAATAATAGTAGCGCTGTCAGTATTACTTTTAGAAGTGAGAACATTCAAATATTCTCTTTCTCGAATTTCATTGGCTTTTTCATTTGCTGGAGCTTCAGTAAATAATTATGAAATATATTTTTCTGGACTGATGCCAACGAAATAGTAAATTAAAGTATAAGAAAGCATCAATATGTTAAGTATAAATATTACTACAAAAGCTCGTTTGGATTGAGTAGGTAAACTTTGATTAATACCTATACTATCTTTTTTTATTTCAGCAATAAAATCTCTAAAGAAAAGAATAAGAACAAATATTATTACAGCCCAACCAGTAATTGACATCCAAAGCCAATGCTTAGTGGAACCGATGAAAATCATTAAAATAAAAGGAAGTAGGTAAAAAACTACTCTGAGCAGATTAGTAAGCAAGTTCAATATCTTTTTTGCAACTTCCTCGAATGTTTTAATTAGATAGTCTAAGAATTTATAAAAAGCATTGAGAGTTATATCCAACATATTGATAATTCTATCTAGTACTTTCACAATAGAGTCTAATACTTTTTGAATGTTTACTGACATTGTGTAACCTCTTTGTTATCTATAATAAATATGTAATATCTCATACGCATAACGGCGCTGCAACTAAAGCGCTGCCCAGAACTACAATGCAACACTGAAAAGCTTTGCCGATAATTATT
>NZ_JAYKGK010000012.1:0-91512 GCF_036860675.1 Rosettibacter primus | reverse complement strand
AATACGGGTTCCTCCAAAGGAGTCCCTTTGGGAGATTCCCGTTGGGGTCACAAAAGCATTTCTCAAAATTCAATTCAAAATTAATTACACTCTTTCAAGGTGAAAATACGGGTTCCTCCAAAGGAGTCCCTTTGGGAGATTCCCGTTGGGGTCACAAAATATCTTATTAATTAAAATCGACTTAACTCTAATGATGAAAATTATTGTGTTAGAAAAATGATAAGTGATTATGAAAATTTATAATGGTATATTTTCATCAGCGTGTCTTTAAAAAATTTTATCTTTTTCTGTTAATTATAAAAGCACGTTCACATTTTTCGAATCCAATTTTGGGATAATAATTAATTGCCTCTGGGGCAGATATTAATATTAATGCAACTTCTTCACCTATAATATTTCTTAATAATTCTATTAAATGTTTCCCTATCCCAATATTTTGATATTCTTTATCTACTGCTAAGTCTGATAAGTAACAACAATAGGAATAATCTGTTAAAGCTCTTGCGATACCTATTAATTGTTTATTATTCCATGCAGAAATAATTATATCTGCATTATCTATCATTTTTTTTATTCTATTTAAATCATTATAAGGTCTTCTAATTCCTGAATTACGAAATACATTTGCAACATCTTCTGGAGATAATTCTTTCGTAAAAGAATATTCAATTCCCAAGTTTACCTCCTTATTGCAATATGATATGTTTATGTAATTTTGTTCCATAGAATTTAAGAAAATTATGTTAATGATTGTTTTTAGTGAGTTTAAAAAAATAATTATTATTTTTTATAATTTTCCTTTGAATAAAAAATAATTTTTATGAAACATTCAAATATAATTCTTGCTGAACGAGATGAATATATAACTACTAATCACTATCACAGAAAGCCATTTCCATCCTTATATTTTTATTTCCGTCATTTACTTCGTATAGTTTATTATTGTAATCGTCAAGCGGTGAAAGGAATATATGATGATGATAAATGGATTTATTCTTCACTGGATATAATGAGGGGTCTTGAAAGAACCGGAATAAAATTTCATATCACAGGAATGAACAACCTTAAAAAAGTTGATGGTCCTGTAATTTTTATTTCAAATCATATGAGTGTATTAGAGACTTTTATCTTTCCAGTAATTATTCACCCAGTAAAAAGAATTGTTTACGTTATGAAAGAAGAGCTTGTTCGATTTCCATTATTTGGACCTGTATCTGCGGCACGAGACCCAATTTTAGTTACAAGAAAAAATCCAAGAGAAGATTTAATCGCAGTGTTAAATCAAGGCAGTGAAAAAATAGCAAAGGGTAAATCAATCATAATTTTTCCACAAAGAACAAGGTCTCTTTATTTAAATACTTCCGGATTTAATACTTTGGGAATAAAATTAGCAAAACGAAATAATGTCCCCATAATTCCAGTTGCACTTTTAACTGATGCATGGGGCAATGGAAAGTTAATAAAAGATTTTGGGAAAATTGATCCATTGAAGGAAGTAAAAATTTGTTTTGGCGAACCAATGAAAATTACTGGTAGTGGTAATGAAGAACATCAAAAAGTAATTGAGTTTATTAAAAATAAATTTATCGAATGGAACAGAAAAGATTTGATTCAAGAGCAGTTATAATTTTATATATTAATCATACAAGGAAATTGCCCCTAATAATTTATATGTATTTCAGCTTACAATAATTCATACTCTCATCTAAAAAACTTAACATTTCCTTAACACTCTCTTAATGATGAGTTAACATACCCATCTTACTTTTGCTACAGCAATTTAAGAAGAGGAGTAAGAGATGTACACTTTATACAATAATAATATTAAAACAATCATGAAATTCTTAACCAAATCATTATTAATATTTTTACTTGTGAATGTAAGCATATCAGCACAAACTAAAACAAAGGGGGCAATTGGCGGGAAAATTATTGACCAATCAACAGGTGAGCCAATTATTGGGGCAAATATAGTTTTAGCTAATACAAATTATGGTGCTGCAAGTGACTTGGACGGTAATTATCTAATATCAAATATAGAACCCGGTGAATACGAGTTGATTGTTAGCTATATCTCATATGCTAAAACAAAAATTTCCAATATAAAAGTTTTAGCAGGTCAAAAAACAATTGTTAATGTTGCTTTGAAACCCGAAGCAATTAATGTTGAAGAAGTAATTGTGATTAGTAAAGCTGATAATTCTTATGAAGCCGCACTATTGAATAAACAAAAAAATTCAATAACAATAAGTGATGGAATAACTGCTGAACAAATTAAAAAATCGCCTGATGCAACATCAAGCGAAGCATTGAAAAGAATAACAGGAGTATCTATAGTAGACAATAAATTCGTTTTTGTAAGAGGCACAAGTGAACGATATAGTAATGCAATGCTTAACAATACACCACTATCAAGTACAGAGCCAGATAAAAAATCATTTGCTTTTGACCTAATTCCTTCAAATTTACTTGATAACACAATAATTGAAAAAACTTATACTCCTGATAAACCAGGAAATTTTGCTGGAGGATTGGTTAACATAAACACAATTGATTTTCCTGATAAACTAAAGTTTAATGTGTCATTAACGAGTTCTTATACAAACAATATTACCTTCTCGAGTTTCAAGACATATAAAGGCGGCAAACTTGATTTTCTTGGAATTGATGACGGCTCAAGAACTCTTCCTTCAACCATACCTACAAATTTGAGTAAAGGAAATTATTCATCGAATGAAATTTTAGAATATGCTAAATCTTTACCGAATAATTGGTCTGTAAAACAAACGAAAGCTCCATTGAATGGTGGATTTATGATTTCAGTAGGCGATGGAGTTACGATATTTGGTCCTAAGTTTGGTTTTGTAGCTGCATTATCATATCGAAATCAATTCAACAAAATTTCTCTTGAAAGAAATGAATTTGAAGCAAGTGGTGAACCAAGATTTAATTACTCCGGTGAGCAATCTACTTATTCAACTCTTTGGGGAGGAATACTGAATCTTAGTTATAAACTAAATGATTATCATAAATTAAGTTTCAAGAACACTTACAGTCATACATCTGATGATGAAGTTTCTGAACTTAAGGGTAATCAATTTACAGATTCTGGAACGGAACAAATATTATCTTCTTTAAGGTTTACATCGAGAGGCGTTTATTCTGGTCAATTAAGTGGTGAACATTACTTTTCCAATCTGAACAATCTTCAATTTGAGTGGAAATTATATAACTCAATTTCCTATCGTGATGAGCCGGATTATCGAAGAATGATTTATTCAAGAGAAATTGGAAGTGATAATCAGTTTGCTGCTTTGTTGGGACCACAAGTAAATTTAAAAAATGGAGGAAGATTTTATTCTAATTTGGATGAGAATACAAAAGGAATAAATATAGATATTTCCTTTCCAGTTTCTTCAGTAAAAATAAAATTCGGTGGAAGCATTGAAGATAAAAATAGAGATTTTAAATCGAGATTGATAGGTACCATTATCAATGCACCCGGTAATGGTTATACAGATTTTAGTTTATTATATCTGCCAATGGATAAAATCTTCTCGCCAGAAAATTACAGAAGAAATGGTTTTTCAATTCAAGAATATCTTAATGGAACAAATAATTATAAAGCTCAGCAAGAATACATTGCAGCATATTTGATGTTTGAACATAGTGTTCCATTTTTTAATAAAGAACTAAAAATAATTGCCGGGACAAGATTAGAAAATTCTGTACAGATAATTAATTCAAGAGACTTGTCCGACCAGATAGATTTAAATTATCAATTAAAGGATTTGGATTTTCTTCCATCTTTGAATATCATTTATAAAATTTCTGAAAATACTAATCTAAGATTATCTGCTAATCAAACTGTTAATCGACCTGAGTTAAGAGAACTTGCACCATTTGCATATTTTGATTTTTATACTCAAACATCCTTGCGTGGTAATCCTTATTTAAAGAGAGCCTTAGTAAAAAATTACGATTTTAGATACGAAACTTATCCAGGTGTGAGTGAATTATTATCTGCAAGTATTTTCTATAAAGATATTAAAGATGCTATAGAACAGGTTGTTGTTTCCGGCAGTGCATTAGGTTCAGAAAGAACTTATATGAATTCAGATATTGCAAAAATTTATGGTATTGAGTTGGAAGGAAGATTAGCGTTGAGTCGAATAAGTAATTTATTATCTAATTTTTCAATTAATTCAAATATTACATTAATTAAATCTACTGTTACAGTAAAAGCAACCGAAACAACAATTGCAAGAACAGGAAGACCACTTCAGGGACAATCACCTTATGTCGTAAATATCGGGTTAACTTATAATTCACAAGATTTAGGTACGACTATAAGTTTATTATATAATCGAATTGGTGAAAGAATTGTTGAAGTAGCAACTGCATATGAAGATGATATTATCGAAAAACCACGTGATATAATAGACATTGTTGTAAATCATAAACTAACTGAAAATATAGAATTGAAATTAACAGCTAAAGATATCTTAGCACAAAATAAAACTTTTATGCAAGGAAATAAGAAAGCTCGATTGGACAGTAATAATTCATCTATATCATTTAACATATCATACAAATTATAAAAGGAGGTTACATGTTGAAATTATTCAAAAAATTTTCTTTACTGTTTTTTATATCAGCAACATCATTATTTGCACAACTTGCTCCATTTGATGAAGTATTAGAAGGAAATATTAATTCCGATAAAGTACTTGATGCAAATAAAAAATATTTGTTGAGAGGATTTGTTAATGTTAATGAACCTGCAACTTTAACAATTCCTGCAGGGACAATAATTTATGGAGAAAAATCTTCTAAGGGGTCTTTAATAATAAATAGAGGCGCAAAAATTGTTGCTATTGGTACACCTGATAAACCAATTATATTTACAAGCCAACAACCCAAAGGACAAAGAGGGGCTGGAGATTGGGGCGGTATTATAATAGCTGGGAGGGCAAGCATAAATGTGCCTGGAGGAACAGCAGTTATTGAGGGCGGTACAGGCACAGTTTATGGCGGAGGAGATAAACCAAATGATGATGACAGCAGTGGAGTTCTTAAATATGTAAGAATTGAATTCCCTGGTATAGCTTTTCTTCCTGATAATGAAATTAATGGTTTAACTTTGGGTGGAGTAGGAAGGAAAACTATTATTGAGTATGTGCAAGTAAGTTATAGTGGGGATGACTCATTTGAATGTTTTGGTGGAACAGTTAATTGTAAATACTTAATTGCTTATAAAGGTTTAGATGATGAGTTTGATACTGACTTTGGTTATAGAGGGAAATGCCAATTTTTATTTGGTTTTAGGGACCCGAACATGGCAGACATAAGTGGCAGCAACGGTTTTGAATCTGATAATGATGGAACTGGTACACTAAATTCACCAAGGACACAACCAATTTTTTCTAATGTTACTCTAATAGGACCACTTCCTTCGCCAGATTTTACACAATTTAATTCGAATTACAAAAGAGGTGCTCATTTAAGAAGATCGGCTCTTACATCAATTTATAATTCAATAATTATGGGTTATCCAGTTGGACTTTTAATTGATGGACAGAATTCAGCAGATGGTGCTATTGCAAATGACTTACAAATAAGAAATACTATTATAGCAGGGTCACAATCAGGTAAAAATCTAACTACAAATGTTAATGGTTTTGATGTTGTTACATGGTTTAATAACCCTGATTTTGGTAATAAGACATTTGATAAAAGTAGCGATGTCGGTTTAATTGATCCATTTAATCTCACAAATCCAAATCCAATACCTGCATCTAATTCATATGCTTCAACAAATGCAAGTTTTAATAACGATAGATTAAAAGATAATTTTTTTACACATGTAAATTATATTGGCGCATTCAACCCGAATGGACCACGATGGGACGAACGCTGGACAAATTATGATCCGCAAAATACTGATTATACTTTGACAGATGTTAAAGAAACATATAATAAAAATATACCAGCTGATTTTCAGTTGTATCAAAATTATCCAAATCCATTTAATCCTAATACTACCATTTCATTCACATTGCCAAAATCAGGTTATGTGAATTTGATTGTTTATAATTCATTGGGACAGGAAATAGCAAAACTCATTGATGGTTATAAAGATGCTGGTACATACTTTATAAATTGGAATGCTGAAAATCTTCCTTCTGGAGTTTATATTTATAAACTCGAGTCAAATAATTTCACTGCAGTAAAGAAAATGACATTGATGAAATAATTTTGGTACTCTCTCTCCTCTCTCTCTAAAGGTGTTCCCTTCAAAAGGGGGCACCTTTTTTAGTAATTAAAAATTAACATTTTCTTAACATTGACAATTATTCACAAAATGTATTTTTAACTGTTAAATTTTTTCTTTATTGTAGCAGAGGAGAGAGAGAGTACAATGAAATTTATTTTCACACCAATTTGTGTGTTCTTTTTTATTAGCTCATTTTTATCTGCTCAAAACTTACCTAAGTTTAGTGGACTTATGTTTGGAGATTATTTTTATAATCTCAAACAAAACAATTCAAGTTATGAAGGAATGAATGGATTTCAGTTCAGAAGAATTTTTATTACAACAGATTACAAAATAACAGATAATTTCAAATCAAGATTTCGATTAGAAGCAGACAATATTTATGATATGAAAACATCATCAAACAAAATGAATGTCTGGGTAAAAGATGCTTATTTGGAATGGGTTAATATTTTTGAAGGCTCAAATTTATACATAGGAATTTCACCTACCCCGGCTTTTGAAATCTCAACTCAAGTATGGAATAATCGATTTCTTGAAAAAACAATTCTTGATTATAATGGAATTGTGTCGAGTAGAGATATGGGAATTGATTTAAGAGGAAATTTGATTTCAGATGGAAATATTAAATATTGGATTAAAATTGGTAACAATGCTAATAGCGGTCCTGAAAATAATAGACATAAAAGATTTTATGGTTTGCTTGAATTTCATCCATATAAAAATATGATTATAACAACTTACGCCGATTATGCAAGTAATACTTTTATTTTTGATAAATCTGACAATACTTCTAAAAAGAATAATAGCATTGTAATTGCTTTTTTTGGTAGTTATAAGTTTGAAAAAATTTCTTTCGGAATTGAAACATTTTATAGGACAGTTCAAAATGGTTATAAAGAATCAGAGATTATGCATTTGGAAAATTTAGAATCTTACGGGATATCAATGTGGGCTTATTTTTCTTTGAATAATAAAATAAATATTGTTGGTAGATATGATTATTATGACCCAAATTCCGTTAAAAATTTTGACAACAATTCATTAATTCTTTTGGCGCTTGATTATAAACCTGTTTCTAAAGTTCATCTTTCTCCTAATTGTGAAATAAAAACATATTATAATGGGAATAATGATGTGGTGCCAAGATTAACATTTTTCTGGGAATTTTGATGAGGTTGTATATTCAAAAAATTTTTAATAATAAAATAGACGGGGAAAAAATGCGAAAAGGAATAATTTATCTATTACTTTTAGTATTATATTCAATATCAATAACCAAAGCCCAGGTTCAATTAAATGCTGCTGGAGCGACCTTTCCTTACGTAATTTATTCAAAATGGTTTGATGAATTTAAGAAATTAACAGGTGTTCAAATTAATTATCAATCAATTGGAAGCGGTGGCGGAATTAAACAGGTAATTGAAGGAACCGTTGATTTTGGTGCAAGCGATGGTCCAATGAGTGATGAACAACTAAAGGAAGCTAAACAAAAAAGAGGAACTGAAATTGTTCACATACCAACAGTTCTTGGTGCTGTTGTATTAAGCTATAACTTACCAGAACTTAAGCAGCCATTGAAATTAGATGGTCCTACAATTGCAGATATTTTTCTTGGAAAAATCTATATGTGGAACGATAAAAGAATTACAGAATTAAATCCAGGAGTAAAACTTCCTAACAGAAGTATAATTGTTGTTCATAGATCAGATGGAAGTGGTACTACTTATATCTTTACAAATTATCTTACCAAGGTAAGTAAAGAATGGGAAAAAAAGGTAGGTTGCAATACATCTGTGAATTGGCCTGTTGGTTTAGGTGGAAAAGGAAATGAAGGCGTTACAGGTGTTATAAAGCAGTCTATTGGTGCAATTGGTTATATAGAATTAGCTTATGCAGTTAAAAATCATTTACCCTATGCATTTATAAAAAACAAAGCCGGCAATTTTATTGAACCTAATTTTAAAACTGTTACAGCTGCTTCCGACGGGGCTTCTAAAAATATGCCTGAAGATTTAAGAGCAATGATTACAGATGCAGATGGAAAAGATTCATATCCTATTTCTGGATTTACATGGTTATTAGTTTATAAGGATATGAAAGATAAAAAGAAAGCAGAAGCACTCGTAAAATTCTTAAAATGGGCAATGGAAAAAGGCCAAGCTTATGCCGAAGAGTTGTATTATGCTCCACTTCCAAAATCAGTTATTAAATTAAACGAAAAGAAAATTAATTCTTTAACTCTCAATGGTAAACCTATAAATGTAAAATAAAATCCGAGGCTTTAACTTTGGAAAAAGAAATTGATGTTAACAATATTAAAATCAATGATATTATAAATAATAAATTGAAAAAAATTAATGCCGATAAATCTAACTTTTCTAAAAAAATAAATTTTGGTGATTTTATTTACGAAAAGTTAACTCTGATTTTTGCAGTTATTGTTTTACTTCTTGTTTTTCTTATGGGTTATGAAATGTACATCGGCTCTAAACTCTCGATATCAAAATTTGGTTTAAAATTTTTGACTGAAACAACATGGGACCCAGTTGCTGAAATTTATGGTGCACTGCCTTCTATTTTTGGGACTCTTGTTTCATCTTTTTTAGCATTATTAATTGCAGTCCCTTTTAGTATTGGTGTTGCAATTTATTTATCTGAATTAGCGCCTCGCTGGTTAGAAAAACCATTATCATTCCTTGTTGAATTATTAGCGGGGGTTCCAAGTATTGTGTATGGATTGTGGGGAATATTTGTGTTGGTCCCATGGCTAAGAGAAAATGTTCAACCTTTTCTTTATGAACATTTAGGATTTCTTCCTTTTTTTAGAGGACCAATGTATGGATTTGGAATGCTTGCTGCCTCAATAATTTTATCTATTATGGTTTTACCAATAATTACTTCTATTTCTCGTGATATAATGAAATCAGTTCCCTCAATTCAAAAAGAAGCAGCTTTAGCCTTGGGAGCTACAAAATGGGAAGCAACTAAAATAGTTCTTGCTAATTCTAAGTCAGGAATTCTTGGTGCTACAATGCTTGGATTAGGCAGAGCAATTGGCGAGACTATGGCTGTAACAATGGTAATAGGGAATAGACCAATAATTTCTGCATCGCTTTTTGACCCGGCTTATACTATGGCAAGCGTTATAGCAAATGAATTTACAGAAGCTACCTCAGAATTGTATTTGAGTGCTTTAATTGAATTAGCATTAATACTGTTTGTTATTACAATTATTATTAATGCAGCAGCTCGCTTTCTTGTGTGGAGTTTAGAATCTAAATGGAAAAAAGTTTTATGAATTATAAAAGAAAATTAATTTACCGTAAGATTGTAAGTTTTATCGTTATGGGATTAACTTTTATAGCCGCATTAACTGCAGTAGTCCCGCTTGCTTTTATATTTTATTATACTGTTTCAAAAGGAATTACTCACTTAAATATTGATTTTTTTATTTCCATGCCAAAACCTGTTGGTGAACCCGGTGGAGGTATGGCAAATGCAATTGTAGGAACTTTAATTTTAGTTGGAATTGGTGCTCTTATTGGATTACCTATAGGAATTATGGCTGGAATTTATTTAGCTGAATTTGGGAATAATAAATTTGGTTTACTTTTAAGATTTTTAACAGATGTTTTAAGTGGTATCCCTTCAATTGTTATTGGTGTGGTTGCTTATACTTTGGTTGTGATTCCTATGGGACATTTTTCAGCACTGGCTGGTGGTGTAGCTTTGGCAATTTTAATGATACCAACAGTTACGAGAACTACAGAAGAAATGATTAAATTAGTTCCACATAGTTATCGTGAAGCTGGATTAGGTTTGGGAATTCCCAAATGGAAAACATCATTATTCATTGTTTTAAGAACTGCATGGAAAGGTATTGCTACAGGAATTTTATTAGCATTATCAAGAGCTGCAGGTGAAACAGCACCTTTGCTTTTTACAGCTCTGGGGAATCGATTTTGGTCGACAAACATATTTCAACCGATAGCTTCGCTTACTGTATATATATATGATTATGCTCGAGCTCCATTTGAAGACTGGAATAACCAAGCATGGACTGCTGCTCTTGTCTTAATTTTATTTATTTCTATCTTTAGCATAGCTTTTAGAATTATTACAAGGTCTAAATACAAAACAAATTAAAATACTTAAATGATACATGATGTAATTTCAAAAGCATTAACTCTAGACAAAAGTTTAGAAAAAAGATTTGTCGAAATAATTAGAGCCGAAAAACTTTCTGCTTACTTTGGAGAAGTAAAAGCATTAAATGAAATTTCTGTTTCAATTCCAAAGAATAATGTAACTGCAATTATTGGACCTTCGGGTTGTGGTAAATCAACTTTTTTGAGATGCTTAAATAGAATGCACGAAGTAATTGGAGGTACTTATACAGGGAATATTTTTTATAACGGAATGGATATTCAAAATATTAATCCAGTTTATTTGAGAAGAAGCATTGGAATGGTCTTCCAAAAACCAAATCCTTTTCCAACAATGTCAATAATGAACAATGTAGTTGCGGGCTTAAGATATAATGGTATTACAGATAAAAAATTATTGAATGAAATCGCAGAGAGCTGTTTGAAGAAAGTAGGATTGTGGGAAGAAGTCAAAGATAATCTTAATCGTTCAGGGGCAAGCTTATCTGGAGGTCAACAACAAAGATTATGCATCGCAAGAACAATTGCATTAAATCCTGATGTAATTTTAATGGATGAGCCTACAAGTGCTCTTGACCCAATTGCAACAACTAAAATAGAAGATTTAATTTATGAACTGAAGAAAGATTATACGATTGTAATTGTTACTCATAATATGCAGCAAGCAGCACGTGTTAGTGATTACACCGCTTTCTTTTATATGGGGAAATTAATTGAATTTGATACAACAAGAAAAATATTTACAAATCCGGCTAATAAACAAACAGAAGAATATATATCAGGTCGCTTTGGTTAATATAAACATTATAGTGATATATGAGTGAGAAATATAAAATAGAAATAAACAGCTTAAATCTATTTTACGGAAAAGTAAAAGCTTTGAATGATATCTCAATGAAAATCAAAGAAAAAAAAGTTACTGCATTGATTGGGCCTTCCGGTTGCGGTAAATCTACTTTTTTGAGATGCTTGAACAGAATGAACGATTTGATAGATAATGTAAAAATTAAAGGTGATGTAATAATTGATGGGAAAAATATTTATAAAGATAGAATCGATGTTGTTGAATTAAGAAAAAAAGTAGGAATGATTTTTCAAAAATCCAATCCTTTCCCAATGTCTATCTATGATAATGTTGCCTATGGTCCAAGAATAAATGGAATTAGAAATAAAAAAGAACTTGATGAAATTGTGGAAAAAAGTTTGAGAAAAGCTGCACTCTGGGATGAAGTTAAAAACAATCTGAAAAAAAGCGGAATGTCTTTAAGCGGTGGACAGCAACAAAGACTTTGCATAGCCCGAGCCATTGCTGTTGAACCTGAAATAATTTTGATGGACGAACCCGCAAGTGCTCTTGACCCAATTTCTACAACGAAAATCGAAGACCTAATTTTTGAATTGAAAAAAAATTATACAATTGTTATTGTTACTCATAACATGCAGCAGGCATCTCGAGTTAGTGATTATACTGCTTTTTTTTATATGGGAAACTTAATTGAATATGCTGAAACAATAAAAATATTTACTGCACCAGATATGAAACAAACAGAAGATTATATACGCGGCAGATTTGGTTAATTTATGAATTTTAATTAAGAGAAATATTTTTTAATAGGAGCCGTCTGAAAATGTTAATTGTAGTGAAGAATTTATTTTTGAAGCGGAAAGTTCTTTGAAAATTAATATTTGTTTTCATATTCTTCGTCCGTCAAATGGCGGACTCAAAACGACAATGAAGGAATAGTGGTAGTCTCCTTAGAATGACAGGGAAAGTAGAATTGTCATTCTGACTCGCCGAAGGCGAGAAAGAATCTATTAAATATAATATAGTTTTTAAGATTCTCCGTCATCCACCTTTCGGCGAGATTCCTCAGAATGATAGGAAAGTATAAATCATTTTAATGAATTATTCTGTGTTATTAAAAAATTAAAGAAAATATTCAGAACGTAAAGATTTTGAGACTTATAGTCCCTCTCTTCTTAAGAGAGGGATTTAAGGAGAGTTAATAAATGTGTTAACATTTTCACGCAACCTCGTTAAGAGGTGAATTTAAAGAGAGTTCATTATTTTAATTAAATTAAATCAAAAAAATTTGTTAGAATTTAGAATTAGTTTTCAAATTCTACATTCATCTCAGGTGAATTAATAAATAATAATTACTAATTTATAAAAGAAATAAACATTAACAGTTAAATAGAAGCTTTGAAATTTTTATGTTAAATTTGGTATAAAACTAAGAGGTAAAAATTATGCAAGAACATTTTATGGCTGAAGTTGAGAGTTTAAAAACAAATTTAATAAAAATGGCTTCCCTTGTTGACGAACAAGTAGAAAGAGCAATTAATTCTCTAGAAACAGGCAACATTGAATTATGCAAAGGCGTTAAAGCCCGTGACCTTGAAGTAGATGCCTATGACAATCTTATTCAAGCTCAATGTGAAAACATACTTGCTCTTTTTCAACCAGTTGCAGCCGATCTTAGATTTCTTATATCTGCTTTAATGATTAATAATCAGCTTGAAAGATGCGGGGATATTGCTGTCAATATTGCACAACGTGTTAAAAAAATATGGAAATCAATGTCTCAAGTAAATGATTTTAGTTCATTAATATCAGAAGCACAAATTAATGAAATGGGTAAACAAGCACGACAAATGATTAAGAATGCTATCGATTCTTTTATTTATGGTGATACTCAGCTTGCAGATTCTGTAATTAAAAATGATGAAGTTGTAGATAATCTTAACAAACAGGCTTTTCAAATTTTAGTATCTAAAATGCAATCGAATAATAATTTGATTGAACCTGCTGCTCATTTAATAGTTTTAACCAGACATATTGAAAGATTAGCAGACCACGCTACAAACATTGCCGAAGACTTAGTCTTTTATATAGAAGCTAAAATTATCTCCCATAAAAAGAAGCTCCAGAAATTAGAAAAAAAAGAAAGCAGTGAAGACCAGGAATTATAAATTTTAGTTAAGTAAAGAAATATTAATCTCATTATTTGAAAAAAAATAATAATTTTTTTTTCCATTAATATAAAGTCATTAAAATTTACATACCTTAAATCTCATTTCTCTGACAATTATTAAATTTTCAATAAAAAAATTCTTTGCTTTAGATTTTAGTTTTTTTATATTTAACACCAGTTCAGTGATTATTTATTAATGGGAATAATCAAACCAGAAAGACTCAAAACAGGTGATGTAATTGGCATTATCTCGCCAGCTTCTCCTGATGATTTATCAAAAATCAATAAAGGGGTTGCCTACCTTGAAAGTCTTGGTTATCGAGTTGAAGTTGGAAAAAATGTAGGGCAGCAGGAAGGTTATCTTGCTGGCTCTGATTCTCAACGCCTTTCTGATCTTCATGACATGTTCAAAAATAAAAATATCAAAGCAATTTTTACTCTCCGTGGTGGTTATGGTTCAACAAGACTTTTAGACAAAATTGATTATAAACTTATTAGAAATAATCCCAAAATTTTTGTTGGACATAGCGACATAAACGCACTCCAAATAGCATTTTTAACTAAATGTGGACTTGTTACTTTCTCAGGTCCAATGGTTGCAGTTGATTTTCAGGATGAAATAAGTCCATTTATTGAAGATTTATTCTGGAGAATATTAACTTCAAATAAAAAAATAGGGAAACTTCAAAATCCTCGAAATGAAAAATTTTTCGTACTTACAAAAGGTAGAGCTCAAGGCAGAATTTTAGGTGGAAATCTAAGTCTTTTTACTTCATTAATGGGAACAGAATTTTTCCCACAGCAACAACTAAAAGGAGCAATTTTACTATTAGAAGATATAAACGAGGCTCCGTACAGAATTGATAGAATGTTAAATCAATTGAGGCTTGCAAAAGTATTTAATATGATAAATGGTGTAATTCTTGGTGATTTTATTAACTGCTTTGAAACCAATCCCGACAAAAAATCTTTTACACTTAACGAAGTAATATTTGAATATTTTAAGAAATTGAAAGCACCAGTAATTTATAATGTAAGGCATGGACATATAAAAGATAGTATTACATTTCCATTTGGAATTAAATGTGTTATAAATTCAGGAAATAGTTCAATTGAAATTCCGGAAAGTGCGGTAAAATAATATCCCAAATTTTCAAATATTACTCATATAAAGAATACTACCTCAAACAATTCTCTTTTTTAAGAAAAACATTTCAAAATGGTTCATTTTATGGTTTTTTTTACGATTAATCGGGCTGGTATATTTGTTGTTTGCAAAAGATAAAATAATTATATGGTGGGGCTATGGAATTCATAAATGAAGAATATATTTTTTCTTTATTGAATGATGAAAAGCTCAATGATACTGCACTTCAGAGAGATGTTATACAAAAAGCAAAAGAAGCAAAAGGCTTAAATCTGAGAGAAAGTGCAACTTTGTTGAATATTACAGATAATGAAGTTCTCGAAGAATTATTTCATGCAGCCAAAGAAATAAAAGAAAAGATTTATGGAAATCGTCTTGTACTTTTTGCCCCGCTTTATGTTACAAATGTTTGTGTTAATAATTGTCTGTATTGTGCATTTAGAAGAGATAACAAAGATTTAAAAAGAAAAACATTAACAATTGAAGAAATTAGAGAAGAGACAGAAATTTTAGTAAAACAGGGTCATAAGAGAATTTTGCTTGTTGCAGGAGAAAGTATTAAAAATTCTTCTCTTGATTACATCGGAAAAGCAATTCAAACAATGTATGATGTTCGAATTAATGGAGGAAATATAAGAAGAATTAATGTTAATACTGCTCCATTATCAATAGATGGTTTTAAAGTTTTAAAAAGTTTTGGAATAGGAACATATCAATGTTTCCAGGAGACATATCACTACGAAACTTATGTGAAGATGCATCCTGATGGACCAAAGAAAGATTTTGCATGGAGACTTTATGCAATGGACCGTGCTTTGCAGGCTGGAATTGATGATGTAGGTATTGGAGCTTTATTTGGTTTAACTGATTATAAATTTGAAACTCTTGCAATGTTAAGTCATGCTTTTAATCTAGATGAAAAATATGGTATTGGACCTCACACAATTTCAGTTCCGAGACTTGAGCCTGCACTCAATGCACCAATTTCTCATAAGCCGCCGTATGCAGTTGATGATTTATCATTTAAAAAACTCGTTGCAGTATTACGACTTGCAGTGCCATATACTGGAATTATTTTATCTACAAGAGAAAGACCTGAACTGAGACGCGAATTATTTCATGTTGGCGTATCACAAATTAGTGCAGGAAGCAGAACTTCTCCAGGGGCTTATCGTGAATCTCAAGAAAGTTTGAATGAATACGAAATGCAGCAATTTCAACTTGGTGACCATCGCTCATTGGATGAAGTAGTTAAAGATTGCTGTGAACTTGGTTTTTTACCAAGCTTTTGCACTGCATGCTATCGTTCCCAAAGAACAGGCGATAGATTTATGGAATTTGCAAAATCAGGGACAATTCATTTTATGTGCTCGCCAAATGCTTTATCGACATTTAAAGAGTATGTGATTGATTATGCTTCCGAAGAAACCAAAAAAGTTGCAGAAAGCTTTATTCATAAAGAAATTGAAAAATTAAATGGACCTACAAAAACAAAAGCAATTAAAATGATTGAAAGAGTTAATAACGGCGAACGCGATGTATTCTTTTAATAAATTTCTTAAAAAAGTATAGTATTGAATGAACTTAGAAGAAATTTTACATAAAAAGGAATTGACCAGAGAGGAAATTATTTTTCTTCTTAATCTTTCAGACAAGGAGGATATTCAAAAACTTTATGAACGAGCTGATGAAGTAAGAGCTGAATATTGTGGTGATGAAGTTCATCTTAGAGGAATAATAGACTTTTCTAACTACTGTGAACAAAATTGCCTCTACTGTGGCTTACGAGCTGATAATACTCATCTTCAGCGTTATCGAATGACACCGGAAGAAATTATTGAAACAGCAAAACAAATTATTAATTCAGGAATATTTACTATTGTTCTTCAATCTGGAGAAGATAATTATTATGATTCAGATTTAATTGCTTACATAATTTACTCCATAAAACAAATAGCTGATGTAGCAATAACTTTAAGTCTTGGGGAACGAAGTTTTAGTGAATATCAGACATGGAAAATTGCTGGAGCCGATAGATACCTGTTAAAACATGAAACAGCTAATCCAAAGTTGTATTCAATCTATCATCTGCATCAACAATTAAATGAAAGAATTGCTCATTTAAAATATTTGAAAAAACTTGGCTATCAGATTGGTTCTGGAAATATGATTGGTATGCCTATGCAAACAATTGAAGATATTGCTGATGATATTTTATTGTGTAAAGACCTCGATTTAGACATGGCTGCATTTGGTCCTTTTATTCCATCTCCAAATACTCCTTATAGAAGTAAAAAACCTGCAAGTGTAGAATTAACATTAAAAACTATGGCTGTAGCAAGGATTGTATTAAAATCAGTCCACATTCCTGCTACAACTGCACTTGCTACTCTTGATGAAAATGGAAGAATCAAGGGATTGAAAGCTGGAGCTAATGTTATTATGCCAGACTTTACACCCTTTCCTTACAGAGAACATTATCAAATTTATGCAAATCGAAAATGTATAAATGATGACCCCAAATCATGTCGTTCATGTCTTCAAATGCAAATTGAATCAATTGGTAGAAAAATTTCAACCTCGCGCGGCGACTCACTAAAAATGCAACTTAACAACTGAGTGATAATAATTTTTTAGCTACTAATTTTGATTGTATATTTCCATTAAGAATTAAAAATAATTCGGGATTAATTATGAGATTGTATAGTAAATCTTTCTTAATTTTTGTTTTGTCTTTAATAATTTTTAATTGTAGTTCTAAAAGTGATAAAGAATATTTTGATGAAGCCCTGCAAAAAATAAAAGAAAAAAAATATGCAGAAGCACTAAATAACTTCGATTACCTACTGAAAAATTATCCTGAAAGTAAATATGCTCCACAATCATTATATGAAATTGCAAAACTTTATCACGCACAATTATTGTCAAATATCAGTAAAGAAGAATCACTAAAAAAAGCAGTTAATTACTACAAAAAAATTTTTTATGAATATAAAAATTCACCTGAAGCAGAAAGAGCTTTGTTTGTATCGGGCTTTATATTTGCACATGAATTAAATCAACTCGATTCAGCAAAATATAACTATGAATTATTTTTGAAAAATTATCCTGGAAGTGAATTAGCACAATCTGTTAAACTCGAACTCGAAAATCTTGGTGTCTCGCCAGATGAAATATTAACAAAGAAAATGAAATCAAATGTCAATAAAAACTAAAGAAGTAAAATCATTTCTTAATCCTGATGTTATTGCTAAGATTGAAAATCTTGAATTAAGAGCAAGAATGATTGTAGAAGGATTCATGATTGGACTTCATAGAAGTCCATATCATGGATTTAGTGTTGAGTTCAGCGAACATAGACCATATATGCAGGGTGATTCACTTAAAAATCTTGATTGGAAAGTTTATGCTAAGAGCGAAAAATTTTTTATTAAACAATATGAAGAAGAAACTAATTTAATCTGTCATATTTTTCTTGACGTAAGCAGTTCAATGAATTTTAAATATTCATCTCGAATTACAAAATTCGATTATGCAATTACACTTGCAGCTGCACTAAGTTATATAATGATTAATCAGCAAGATGCTGTAGGTCTTGCAATTTATTCAGACCATCTTCATTCTTATCTGCCACCAAAATCTAATATTGTTTATTTAAAGACATTATTTACAGAATTAGCTAATACTATTCCATCAGGAAATACAAACACTTCAAACTGCATCGATTCGATTATAAATAAGATTAATAAACGAGGTTTAACAATTATTATTTCTGATTTTTTTGATTTCCCTTCAAAATCAGAAAATGATATTGTGGATTCTATAATGACAACTCTAAAACACATTCACTACAAAAAAAATGAAATAATTGTTTTTCAAATTTTAGATCCTATTGAAATGAATTTTGGATTCGACAGAGATTCAATTTTTATTGACCTTGAAACAAAAGATGAAATTACAACTCAGCCCTACTTAATTCAAAAAGCATATCAAGATGCTATGAAAGATTTCTTGAATAGGTTGAAGACTGAGTGCTTGAATTATGGAATTCAATATAACCTCATAGAAACTACTACACCTTTTGACAGAGCATTATTAAATTATTTTTCAAAAAGAGCAAAGTTGTATTGATAAGTAAATTAATCTGTTTGAAGAATTCGAATAATGTTACGGTTCTGTTTTTTCAATATATTTAAGATGTAAATAAGGAGAAATTTTATGCCAGTAAAAGCGGGATTTGTTTCGATTATCGGAAAACCTAATGTTGGCAAATCAACCTTAATGAATGCATTAATTGGAGAGAAATTATCAATTACAACAAATAAACCTCAAACAACACGAAAGAAAATTATTGGTATTCTCTCAACAGAAGATTATCAAATTATATTTCAAGATACACCGGGAATATTAAATCCAGAGTATCTCCTACAGGAAAGAATGCTTGAATATGTTGTGGCTGCTGCTAAAGATGCAGATTTAATTTTGTTTATGATTGATATATCGACTGACCCGACAGGTGAAAAAACTTTATCTGATGAAAAAGTTTTTGAAATTCTTAAGGATAAAAAAATCAAAAAAATTCTTTTAATAAATAAAGTTGACTTAGTTAATCAACAGGTTGTGGAAAATTTAATTAATTCTTTAAGCGAGAAAAAATTTTTTGAGAAAGTAATTCCAATTTCTGCTACAGAAGGTTATAATTTGCAAACTGTAATTGATACAATTCTTGAGTACTTACCTGAGCATCCCAAGTATTATCCTGATGACCAGTTGAGCGATGAAAATGAAAGATTTTTTGTTTCAGAAATTATTCGAGAAAAAATTTTTGAAATGTATCATGAAGAAGTTCCTTACAGCACAGAAGTGATAGTTGAAGAATTTAAAGAAAGAGAAAAAGGCAAGGATTACATTCGTGCAATTATAATTGTTGAAAAGGAATCACAAAAACCAATTATAATTGGAAAGAACGGGGAACTCATAAAAAAATTGGGCAGACACTCTCGAGAATCAATTGAAAGATTTTTACAACGAGAAGTTTATCTTGAATTGTATGTTAAAGTAAGAGAAAAATGGCGTTCAAAACCAAATTTATTGAAATCTTTTGGTTATGTTCCACCCGAAGAATAGATTTTCTGAAATCTTCATAAATTTTCGACAGATGAATGAATAATCCCAAAGAAAAAAAATCAACACACTTTTTAGGCGAAGGTGCTTTGCTGTTAATGACAATTATCTGGGGCGGCACTTTTGTAATTGTCAAAGAATCTCTTCAAGATATTTCTTCCATGTTATTTGTATCAATTCGTTTTGGTGTGGCTTCGTTAATTATTTCTGTTTATTTGTTTTTCAAAAAACATAAATTAAATAAAAATGCATTTCTTTCAGGAATTTTTCTTGGAGTTTTTCTTTTTATGGGATTCATGTTTCAAACTATTGGATTAAAATATACAACAGCTACAAAATCTGGATTTATAACTGGTTCACTTGTTGTTATGATTCCATTTTTGCAGATGCTCATTGAAAAGAAAATTCCTTCTAAAGGAGCTTTAATTGGAACTTTGCTTGTCTTTACTGGAATTCTTTTTTTGTCAAGTGATGGTAATTCAATTGAAAATTTTTTATCTGAACTCGGAAAAACATTTAACCTGGGGGATACATTAACATTAATTTGTGCTTTATTTTTTGCTTTGCATGTTGTTTATATGGACATAATTTCTCCCAAGCATGATTTCTGGATTTTATTTGTATCTCAGTTAATAAGCGTATCTATTTTTGCTTTTTTAATGTCTTTGATTTTTCATTTTACTTCACTTGAATTGATAAAAATAAAATTAACTTCAAATTTATGGATTGGGCTTCTTTATACTTCATTACTTGCGACATGTGTGAATTTTGGTTTGCAAACTAAATTTCAAAAAGTTGTAAGTCCAACCAAAGCAGGAATTATTTATTCATTCGAACCGATATTTGCAGCAATTTTTGCGTTCTTTATACTCAATGAAAAATTCACTAATTTTGGTTTGCTCGGAAGCGCATTAATTTTTTCCGGATTAATTGTATCTGAAATATTTGATTTTGTCTATTCGAATTTTTTTAACAATTCAAATGGAAAACATTAAAAGAGCAGAAATAATTGTTAATGGACTTGTTCAAGGTGTTGGTTTCAGATATTTTGTTTATAGACATGCTCAAAATTTGGGATTAAAAGGTTATACAAAAAATCTTTATACTGGAGAAGTCTACACGATTGTAGAAGGCGAAGCACATTTAATCGAAGAATTGTTTAATCGATTAAGAGTAGGACCAATTTCTGCAGATGTTAAAAATGCAACTATTAAATGGAGTGAACCTAAAAACGAATTTAAAACATTTGAGATAAGATATTGAATCAACAATTTAGAATTGGTTTTGGTTACGATGTCCATCCGTTTTCTCGAGATAGAATTTTAGTGCTGGGTGGTATCGTTATTCCTTATGAAACAGGTTTGGAAGGGCATTCAGATGCAGATGTTTTGTTACATGCAGTTTGTGATGCTATGCTCGGTGCACTTGGACTTGGTGACATAGGAAAACATTTCCCAAATTCAAGTGAAGAATTTAGAAATATCGACAGCAAAATTTTGCTTGAGCGAACTTATAATCTAATTCAACAGAATGGTTATGTTCTTGGCAATCTTGATGCTACACTTGTTATTGAAAAACCAAAAGTTGCACCGTTTATAAAATTAATGATAAAAGAAATTGCAGCTGTCTTAAAAGTTGATGAGAATCAAATTTCAATTAAAGCAACAACTTCCGAAAAACTTGGTTTTATTGGAAGAGAAGAAGGCGCAGCTGCTTATGCTGTTGTTCTACTCACCAAAAAAGAAAATTAATGCTCGAAAGTATAATTTCATACATAAGCACACTTGACCAATCTTTAATTTATTTGATTGTGTTTTTTTTCGGATTTATCGAAAATTTATTTCCCCCGTCTCCAAGTGATGTTGTTATAGTTTTAGGCGCTACTTTAATTGCTAATTCAACTTTAGGCTTTTTACCTGTTTTATTACTTGCAAGTTCAGGAAGCGGAATTGGATTTATCGTTATGTATTTCATAGGGAAATATTTGGGTGAAAATTTAATCCGAAATGGAAAGTTAAAGTTTATTAAACCCGAATCTCTTCATAAAGCTGATTTGTGGTTTCATAAATATGGCTATAATATAATTTTAATAAATAGATTTTTACCCGGAACAAGAGCTGTTGTTAGCTTTTTTTCAGGCTTTCATCGTTTAAAAAAATTAAAAACATTTATTTATGCCTTTATAAGTTCATTAATCTGGAATACTTTGTTAATTATGCTCGGAATATTTTTAGGCAACAATATAAATCTGATTGATAAATATTTATCAACTTACTCCGACATTGCTTTAATATTAACTCTTATTGTAGTATTATATTTCCTTGTTCGATATTTTGTAAAAAGGAAACGAAAGAATGAAAATACTTAAATCATACTATAAATTAAGTCCCGAAGAAAAAAAGAATAAAAAAAAAGAACTGATTTATGGATTAATTAGCGGAATTCTTCTTGGAATTTCTTTCCCGCCACTGCCTTTCCCGGTTTTTATTTTTTTTGCTTTCATTCCTTACTTATTTGTAATTGAAAAAAAACAACAACTTGGTTCAATAAATCGATTTACATACTTTACAATTTTTTTCTTTACATTAATAACATTATACTGGGTTGGAAGCTGGACAAAAGAAGCAGACCCATTTTTAATGATTTCCGGAATTCTTCTTATGTTTATTAATCCAGCAATATTTTTGATTCCATCTACACTTTATTTTTTATCTAAAAAATCTTTCAATGATAAAATTGCTTTGTATTTATTTCCATTTTTGTGGGTAGCTTTTGAATATGCATACAGCATTACTGATTTAAGATTTCCCTGGCTTATGCTTTCTAATTCATTGCCATATTTTAATTGGTTCATTCAAATTGCTGATATAATTGGAGCATATGGAATATCGCTTCTGATTTTATTCATCAATGTTTTCCTTTATCTCTTTATAAAAAGTTATTTAATGAAAAAACGGAATAACTTAGTTTATGTTACGGTTGCTGTTTTACTTTTTATTGTTCCGGTAATTTATGGAATGTATAGAACATCAACTTTTGAGAATTCTGGGAAAAAAATTAAAGTTGGTTTAGTTCAGCCGAATTTAAATCCATGGGATAAATGGGAAGCAGGGAATCTAAATGAACAATTAAATCTCTATTTGAATCTTTCACAAAAAGCAGTTGAGCAAGGAGCAAAATTAATTGTATGGCCTGAATCTGCTTTGCCGGTATATTTGTTATCAGGAAATTATTTTTATGAAGTAGAAAAAATTCATCGGTTTGTAGATTCGAATAATGTATACTTGATGACTGGCATGCCAGATGCCACATTTTATTTTAATTTAGATGAAGCCCCACCGGATGCAAAGAAAATAAAAAGTGGTGATGCTGCTTACACTTCATATAATTCAATTTTGCTTTTTACTCCTTATTCAAGTTCAGTTCAGAAATATGGAAAAATTAAACTTGTTCCTTTTGGTGAAAAAGTGCCGTTTGTAGAACAACTTCCATTTTTAGGAGACTTAATTAAATGGCAGGTTGGAATTTCAAGCTGGAATGTAGGCAAAGAGAAAACAATTTTTAATCTCATGAATTTCAAAGCAGCTGCAGTAGTTTGTATTGAATCAATCTATCCAGATTTTGTTGCAGAGTTTATTCAAAAAGATGCTGAACTGCTTGTTGTTGTTACAAATGATAGCTGGTATGGATATTCGAGTGGCCCCTTTCAGCATAAAGAAATTGCTGCTTTAAGAGCAATTGAAAATAGAAGAACTGTAATTCGTGCGGCAAATGGTGGTATTAGTTGCATAATAGATCCGCTCGGAAGAACAATTTCACAGACAAAACTTTTTACAAAAAATGTTCTAATTGGATATGCAGAATTAAGAAGTGACAAAACATTTTTTACTGAATATCCATTAATTATCCCTTTAATATCTTCATTGCTATCAATAATTGTTATTTTATTTTTTGTTATTAATAAATTTTTATTAGGAAAGAGAAATGAAAAAGTATATTGATTTAAGAAGTGACACTGTTACAAAACCATCTGAAGGAATGCGTCGAGCAATGTATGAAGCAGAAGTTGGTGATGATGTTTACAAAGAAGACCCAACAGCAAATGAACTGGAAAGATATGCTGCTGAACTGCTAAGAAAAGAAGCAGCTCTTTTTGTACCAAGTGGAGTTATGGGAAATCAAATTTGTTTAAATGTATTAACACAACCTGGTGATGAAGTTATTTGTGAAAAAGATGCTCATATTTTTCAATATGAATCTGGCTCACCTGCTGCTCTAAGTGGAATACAATTAAGTTTGATTGACGGAAATAAAAAAGGAATATTCATACCAGAACAAATTGTACCATTGATTAGGCCAGCAAGTGCATATTATATGGCAAGAACAAAAGTGATAGAAATTGAAAATACACACAATCGTGCTGGGGGCACAATTAATCCTATAGATAATATTAAAGCAATTTCCGAATTGGCAAAGAAACATAATTTATTTATGCATCTTGATGGTGCAAGAATTTGGAATGCTTCTGTGGAAACAGGTATATCACCGGCACAATATGCATCTTATTTTGATTCTATTTCTTGTTGTCTTTCAAAAGGTTTGGGAGCTCCAATTGGTTCTATAATTGCAGGTACAAAAGAATTTATTAAAGAAGCTTACAGAGTTCGAAAAGCTTGGGGCGGCGGTATGCGACAGGTTGGAATTATTGCTGCAGCTGGCTTGTATGCTCTTAAAAATAATATTGAAAGATTAAAAGAAGACCACGAAAAAGCTAAACTTTTGGCTTATAATCTTTCGCAAATAAAAAATATTGATATAGACTTAGAACTTGTTGAAACGAACATTGTAATGTTTTCATTGAAAAATATTTCTGTAGAAGAATTCCTTTCAAAGTGCAAAGAAAATGGTTTATTACTTGGTACTGGAAAAGTTGGTGTAATTAGAGCTGTAACTCATATGGATGTTTCAAAAGATGATATAATTGTTGCATCACAGATTATAGAAAAAATAGTAGAGTAAAAAAAGCATCCTGCTTTTTTAACTGACAGTGTAGTAAAAGCATCTTGCTTTTAAAAGAACTAGTAATAGAAACTTCTTAAAATTCAATGAGTTGTGGTTGTCTAAAAAGTAAGATTTTTAAAAAATAGAATACGGATAACAATGATTTTAATCGATTTGCACAGACTATTTAATTGTAAATTACTTTTTAGACAGCCACCATTAATTATTTATATTCCTGCTTTTTTACATCGGAATGCATATGGGAGCGAGAATGACAGTTAATAGGAAATCTATTTTTTCAAAATAATAAGAAGTATTTCGAAATTTATAACAATTTTTACTGCAAATCATAATAGTCGTTTTTAATAGTAAATAAATATAATTACCAGAAATGTTATTGTAACAAAAACAACTTTTGAAATAGTTGCAGGATACTTCATTTTCAAATAACCCCAGCCTTTTGCAATTAAGACCATTAAAATTGCTAAAAGAATAGTCAATACAGCACGCTCAAATATGTTCAAAGTTTGTCCAAAAATATCTACTAGACTTTTGCCGTCCCATAATTTTTATATATCACTTTTTAGTGAAGCCAATAAACAAGGAGCGATTCTCTGCTTATGTCTAAAATAAAAGATTCATATTGATTGAATTGATTTATGTATGTCCAACCTAATGCGAGCAATATTAACAAGATTCCCAATCTTTGTAGAAAAAAGAAATAATTTGGTTTTATATTTACAAGAGAATCAGTGAAAAGAAAATTTAATAATATAATTCCAGCTAAAAAGAAAATAATGCCAATGCCTATAATTTGCTTAATAAAATGTATTTCACCAATTTTTTGTTTTGCATCAACATAATATTTCCCGAACAATGCACCAGTTAAAATAAATGCAAGCCATGGAAAAATTGGGAAAAGTGAACCATGCATTCTATTAAAATAATTTGCAATGCCGAGTGTAAAATATTTTGTAAAGTCAATTATCCATGCAATGGGAGAATATGCTAAAACGTATAAATCAATGATGATTAAGATGCCATAATAATAGTTATCAGATTTAATTAGTAGTCTTAAAAAAAGTAGTAACATTAAGCCAATAGCTATGCATTGCAAAATATCAACTCGTAGAAGTTCAATCATCATATGCGGGTAATCAGGATTATTAATTTTTTTATAAGATAGAAATAAAGCATGAAGAGAATAACCGGCAAGTAATATTAAAATTAACCTTCCAAATTTTTTCCAGAATTATTTACCAAATCTTCTTAATTCGTCCAATCCTTTTTGAAGTGAAAGAACAAATACCATTCCCGAAGTAAATGTGAATGCTGGGGCAACTAAACCATTAATATAATTTAATATTTCAAACCAGCTTTGTGATTTAATTTCAGGTAACAAAAAGGCATTAACAACATGTACTTCTATCATTATAAGAAGTGCAATCCCTTTTAATAAATCAATAAAAAGTGCACGATTTGTTTGTGTCAAAGTAAATTTTAGATTATTTACAAGATTAATTTCGATATTTTTTCTGCAAGTTAAAAAATGTTTTTTATTGATTTGTAAAATTTTTTGTATGCACATTTTTTAATTTTTATAGAAAGAAAAATTTGCTAATTTTAATTACACTTTAAGAGGTGCATATGAATTTGGTATTCGACATTGAAACAGTCGGATACGAATTTAATTCCCTCTCGGAATCTCAGCAGGAATATATTCTTCGATATGCAGAACAAGAAAAAGATGAACTCAAAAGAGAAGAAAAAATAGAGGATGCCAAACGTTATTTGAGTTTGTATCCATTCACAGCAAAAATTGTAGCAATAGGCATGCTGAATACAGAGACTGAAAATGTTATGGTGTTATATGAAAGCAAACAAAAAGAAGAATTCAAATCTGAAGAAAAAAAAGCAACATATAAGTCCATGACTGAAGAAGAAATGATTATGTATTTCTGGGATTGTGTAAAAAAAGTTGAAAAGATTATAACATTTAACGGAAAAAATTTTGATGTGCCTTTTATAATATTAAGGTCAGCAGTCTTAAAAATAAAACCAAGCAGGAATTTAATTAAAAGTAAATATGATACTTCAAATCATATTGACCTGCTCGAACAATTTACATTTTACGGCATAATAAAGAAATTCAATCTCGATTTTTATTGTCATGCTTTCGGTATTGAATCTCCTAAATCGAAAGGTATAACTGGAATGGAAGTAAAAGAATTATATAAAGCAGGGAGAATTAAAGATATTGCTGTTTATTGCGGCGAAGATGTCAGAGCAACCTTCGAGCTTTACAAAATATGGAATGAATACCTGAATTTTACATGAGTGCAATGAATAAAATGAAATACAATGATGACAAATATTTTTATCGAAGAAATTTCTTTGTAGGCTTAATTTTTAGTTTGATATTAGTAATACTTTTATTTGCTCTCTTCCCTTCAAGAAATAATTTGATTAAGAAAAACAACTTAGAATTTTCCGAACCAATAATCGAAATAGAAAGTATTCCACCGACTTATCAATCAACAATGTCGCTCTCAAAACCTATAAATGTTCCATCTATTTCAAGAATGATTTCAATTGAAGAACCAATGCAGTTGTCTGACATAGAAATTCAGGACAATAATACAGGCAAGAATGAGGAATTAATTATAGCAGATACAAAAAGCAACAGTAATGAAAATAATTATGAGAAAACTTTAATTAACATAACACCACATCAGATAATTGAAGTATTGCCTCTAAATGAAGAAAATATTAAAGGAACGGTTAAAATAAGATTATTAATTGATGAGAATGGTTTAGTTAAAAAATATGAAATATTGAAAAGCACTATTGATTCAAAAAAAATAATCACCAACATAATTGAAGCTTTATTAAAATCTAAATGGCAGCCAATTACAATTGAAGGTGAAAAAGTTGAAAGCTGGGTAGAAAAAACTTATATATTTAATTGATTGTGAATAATAAAATATTCTGAGGGCTTAAATGAAAAAGATATTATTTATTTTTTTTATTACTGTTGTATTGTTTGCACAAGAAAAAAAATTTCAAATTAATATTGGTTTCAACCGTTCATGGTTGATTTATGATGATGTCGAAATTCTAAATAGGTCAGATTTTATACCGAAGTTCAATTTATCACTGAATTATAATTTTTATCAGATTGGCAGTTTTAGAATAACCATCGGATTGAGGTACTATAATTTAGGAAAATCATTAACTATAAATGTGAATAGTATTGATAAAGAGAGTGTAAAGATAAATCACTATTTATTGTCTTTACCTTTACAACTAAAATACCGCATCGAAATATTAAAAATAAATTTATTACTAAATTCTGAAGGTTCTTATTTGTTCAAAAGTACTTTTAACTATGATAGAACATTTGATAATTATAATGAAAAAAGAGGTATTACAGGTGAAATGAACCGATTTTTATTTTCAGCTGGGGCAGGGTTAGAATATAATTTTATGGTCAATAAAGAATTGTTTGGATTGGGTTTTATATTAAATTATATGATTACAGAAATTCCTCAAAAGAAAACTTTTAGAAATCCTCTTGGTGAGGAATACAACTGGATAAGTTATAAAGCAAAGGAAATTTCATTTTTTATTTCATATAATTTTTGATGGTACTTAATTTAATACTGATTTTAATCATATCAGCTAATTGAAATTATATTTCAAATAATATGTTGATTTATCATAGAATGCAAAATCAGATTAATATTTTTTGACGACCAAAGAATTTTTATCAATAACTTTTTTTGTATAAACTTTTGATTTTATTATTTATTAAAAATTTGAGTTTGCTTTGTTCTTTAATAAATTTCAAAATTATATTGACCCCGACTCAAAATTAGCTTATTTTGTATGTGAATCCATGGAGCAAAAATGGATTTTTCTAAAATTATAAAATATATCGAGGCAAATCTTCATAACCTTTCTCATGCCTATTATGAACAAATAAAACAATCTGAATTTACCAAGTCTTATCAACAATTTGATGAATTAAAGGTTATTGAAAGAGCAGAGAAAGTTTTTCAAAATTTTATAGAGTGGCTTAAAACTGGGGCATCAAATGATAAAGCAGAAAAATATTTTGAGAATGTTGGAGCAGAAAGATTTCGAGAAGGTTTTCCTTTAACAGAAGTTAATTATGCACTCTATACAACAAAAAAAGTTTTTTGGAGTTTTATTGCATGGAAAGAAGAATTATTTGATGAAATGGATTTTGTTCAAATTATTGAATGCACAACTATATTAAATAATTATTTTGATTTGGGGAGTTTTTACATTATCAAAGGTTATGTGAACGAACTAATTAACAAAATTGATGAATATTCGAAAGAAGAAATAAAAAAATATTTAATAAAATAATGATGAAAATTTATTTTTGGTTTTTCTGCCTTTTATCCTCAAATTAATTAATAATAACACCAACCAATTAGGAGGCTGTTATGAATGTAAAAAAACTAATTATTGCTTTTATAGTGGTCTTTATAATTCTTGAATTTACTAATGCTCTTGTACACAATGTTATACTTTCATCTGTTTATGCAAAAGAAGAAATATCAAAAGTATTTCGCCCAATGGAAGAAATGCAGAGCAAAATGTGGGTTGGTCGGGTAGTTGATTTAATCTGGTCTTTCTTTTTTGTCTTCATTTTTATTAAAGGTTATGAAAATAAAGGTTGGCTCGAAGGTCTGCGTTATGGAATTTATATAGGATTGTTTATGAGTCTGCCTGCAGCATATTATCAATATATTGTTTATCCACTTCCATATTATCTTACTTTTCAATGGTTTGTTTATGGATTTATTCAGTATGTAATTCTTGGAATAATCACATCACTGATATATAAACAGAAAGAAAAACCTGTCGAAACAACTTCATAGTAATTTAAAGGGTGCTCGATGAAGCACCCTTTTCTATTTCATTTATTTATCATAATCTTGCATGTGAAAATTTATTTAATAATAATCTTATGAATAATGTTGCAGGGGTCATATTATCAGGTGGGTTGAGCCAGAGGATGGGCACAAATAAAGCTTTGCTTAAAATTGATGATAAAACTTTAATAGAAATTTTATATGAAAGAATTAGTTCAGCTTTTGATAAAATTGTGATTAGTACAAATACGCCGGAAGAATTTGACTTTCTAAACTTGAAAAAGATTAAAGATATATATCCGAATCTTGGCCCGCTTTCAGGTATTCATTCAACTCTTTCGGAACTTGATGTTGAAAAAATTTTTGTTCTTTCATGTGATACTCCTTTTGTAACAACAAATTTAATTAATCACCTTCTTGAAATTAAAACTGAAGAATTAATTGTTGTCCCAAAAGCTGAAGGAATTGTTCATCATTCAGTTGGAATTTATTCAAAAAAAATACTTCCAATTGCTGAACAAGTGTTAAGTGCTAATTTTATTGCAAAAAAAATTTATGAAGAAAAAAAATCTTTTATTTTCAGTATGAAAAATTTTATTGAAAGAGTTGGTGCCGAAATCGTAAATGTCGAAAATGAGAAATATTATTTCAGCGACTTGTTTTTTAATATGAATACACCTGAAGATTATGAATATGTTAAAGAAAAATTATTTTGAATTCCAGTGAAAATAACCAGAAAAAGATTTCTAAAATACTTATATAAAATTTTATTGCTGCCTTTATTTGTAATAGCATATTTCTCAAATGAGAAGGTAAGAAAATTATCCTCAGGTAGAAAAATATTTTTACCAAAAGATTTAAATGAAGGTATAAATTTTTTTAATGATATAATTGTTCATAAAAACAGAAATGATATTATTGTTTTATCGGCAAAGTGTACACATCTTGGCTGTAAGATTGATAAAGTCGAATTAAATCAGTTAATATGTAAATGCCACGGTTCAAAATATTCTTTTTATGGAAAAGTTTTAGAAGGACCTGCCAATAGCGATTTAAAAAAGTTAAATATTCAACTTGATAATTCCTCTCAACAATATTTCGTGTATGAATAAAGAAAAACAGTATATAAGAATATTTGGTGTAACATTTGGGCATATTGCATTTGCATCGTTTTTAATTAGTGTAGTATCCGGAATATTTTTAGCAATTCCGTATGATGTATCAAAACCTCTTGAGTCAATATCAAAATTGCTGCTGGTAAATGAAAATGCCAAACTGATTAGAAGCCTTCATTATTGGAGTGCTCAGTTTTTCTTAATTTTTACTGTTCTTCATTTTTGGGACCACCTGAGATTATCAACTGAAAAGAATGTTAAAGCTAATGTTTGGTTAAGATTAACTATTACAATTTTGATAACAATTTATATAATGCTAAGCGGTTTTATATTAAAAGGTGATTCTGAAAGTCAATTAGCACACAGCATATTTTCAAGTTTATTTAATAAAATTCCAATAATAGGTGATTCACTTGCATATTTTTTCCTTGGCACCGTAGAAAATCTTCAGTTAATTTATGTTCATCATATAGCAACTGCTACTGTATTTCTTCTTTTGTTTATTATTGAACATGCTAAAACCAATTTCCCTCAATCAAGAGCATTATCAATTTTAATTATTCCATTAATAATATTTTCTCTTTTACTGCCGCCATCACTTCATGATAAATCTAATCTAATTGTAAAAGGTCCCTGGTATTTAGTTGGTATACAGGAAATTTTTCATTGGCTAAGTTATCCATCAATATTTTTAATTTTTATTTTGATTCTGTTAGTAATTATTTACTTGCTTCCTTTTTTAAATAAAGAAAAATCAAGATTAGCAAAGACATTTTTATTCATATTGTTTCTTTTTTATTCTTTGTTAACAATAATTGGATTTTATTTCAGAGGTGAAAATTGGAAGTTCATGCTTCCCTGGGAAATTAATGTTTATGAAAATACTTTTAATGATACTATAAGTGACTTTAAAAATTTTTTCACAACAAGTAATGATGTAAAAATAAATCTAGTAATGGGAAGATATGAAGGCTGTTTGAGTTGTCATAACAATACAATCGGGTTATCAGTCTCACACAATCCGAATTCCATAGGTTGTGTTTCTTGCCACTCTGGAAATCCTTTCACTTTAAATAAAAATTCAGCTCACAGTAATATGATTTTAATACCAGGTAATTTATCTTCAGCAAAGAAGAGCTGCGGCTTGTCTGAATGTCATTCTGCAATAGTTGAAAGAGTTGAAAATTCATTAATGAATTCTATGAGTGGAATAGTAAATGTAAATAAATTTGTTTTTGATGAAAGTAATTCTCTTGACCAATTATATAGAATAGATGAAGTAGGAAATTCACCATCTGAAACTCATTTAAAAAATTTATGTGCTTCATGTCATCTTTCAAATGAAAAGAAAGAGTTAGGGCCAATTAATCAATCATCAAGAGGCGGTGGTTGTAATGCATGTCACTTAAATTATTCTGATGATGCTTTAGAATATTTACATAATTACAAGATTACAAAATTACAAGATGAGCAAAATAAAATTAAGCAAGTATTATTAAATAGCGACTTTGGGAATGTTGAATTTCATCCTGATATAAAATTGCCCAGTTCTAATGATTATTGTTTTGGTTGTCATTCTCGTTCGGGAAGAATTTCAACAAATTATGAAGGCTGGCATGAAACTCAATTAAGTAATTTGCCGGAAGATAAGAATTATCGAATGCTAAATGATGGAAGAATATTTATTAAAAAAGTTCCAGATATTCATTTTGAAAAGGGGATGTTGTGTATTGATTGTCATCTTTCTTATGAAATTATGGGAGATGGAAAATTATACAAACACAAAGAAGAGCAGGTGAGTATAAAGTGCAATGATTGTCATCTGGCAGGAGAACCAAATACAAAAACTTTTGACCAATTGGATTATGAATCAAAAAAAATTATAGAGTTGAGAAAGTATGATGTTCAGAATAAAAAATTTTTAATAACAAAAAAATCGAACTTGCCGATAATTAATTCTTACATTGAAGGCAATGAAGCCTATTTAATTAAAAAACAAAGTAATACCACAGTAAAAATAAAACCTCCACTTACTATTTGTATTAATGGAAAAGCTCACAAAGATTTAAGCTGTTCAGCTTGTCATACTGCATGGTCGCCGCAGTGTATTGGGTGTCATACTGAATTTAATAGAAATGGTGTTGGTTATGATTTATTGAATAATAAAGAAATGAAAGGCGAATGGATTGAACATGCAAAAGATTTTTTAGCAGAGTATCCTTCGCTTGGAGTAAAGGAAATAAAAAATCAAGATGGAAGCAAAGAAAGAATAATTGACAATTTTATACCAGGTATGATAATAACAATTGATAAAGATAAATTCAGCAGAAGTGATGAAATAATTTTCAAGAGATTTTATGCACCATCTTTTTCACATACTATTAGAAAAGAATCACGCTCGTGCGAATCGTGTCATAATAATCCTGTTGCATTAGGTTATGGCAGAGGAAAATTAGAATACAAGATTGAAGGTAAGAAAGGTAGATGGATTTTCACTCCACACTATGCATTATCAAAATATGATGGATTGCCACTGGATGCATGGATTGGATTTTTGGGAGAAAGAAGTAAGAATTCAACTACCAGAAAAAACAGCAGACCATTTACAATAGAAGAGCAAAAAAGAATTTTAACAATTGGTGCCTGTTTAACCTGCCATCTATCCAATTCCCAATTAATGAAAGATGCTCTTTCGGATTATGATAAAGTAAAAAGAAATATAACTAAGAAATGCATTTTGCCTGATTGGTAAAATATACGATGCTATCGTATGAAATCTTGCTTTTTTATACGATGCTGTCGTATATTTGGATTGTCATGGAAGAGATATATTACAGATATAACCCCTGGTGGGAAGGAGAATACAATATAAGTGGTATTTATCCTCGCCAATATATAATGGACCAGCTAAGTTTACAGTTAAAAACAAAAGATATTGTCTTCTTAACTGGTTTAAGAAGGATTGGCAAAACTACTTTAATGAAATTAATGATTAACAGTTTATTGGAAAAAGAAAACATTAATCCTCGAAAAATTTTTTATATAAGTGCTGATGATTATTTGTTGTCAAAAAAATCAATTATTGAAATAATTGATGATTATAGAAAGATTCATAGAATAAGATTTACAGAGAAAGTTTTTCTTTTTATAGATGAAGTTGCTTATAAAGAAGCATTCGAACAGCAGTTAAAAAATCTTTATGATAATCAGAATGTTAAAATATTTGCATCATCATCACAGTCATCAATTCTAAAAAGTAAAAAAAGTTTTATCACTGGAAGAACTAAGATTATTGAAATACTGCCTCTTGATTTTGAAGAATATTTGCTTTTTAAGAATATTAAAATTGATAAAAGAGATGCTCATTTATACGATAGATATTTTGAAGATTTTCTTTCTACAGGCGGTATACCAGAATATGTTCTTCGAGGAGGCATTGATTATTTAAAGGAACTTGTTGATGACATAATTCTTAAGGATATTGCTGCACAGTATAATATTAAAGATTCATATTTACTTAAAGATTTCTTTCTTCTGCTTATGGAAAGATGTGGAAAAGTATTTAGTATTAATAAGCTAGCAAATATATTAAAGATATCTCCTGATACAGTTAAAAGATTCTTGGATTATTTTCAATATACTTATTTAATATATCTTTTACCAAGATATGGAACTACGAATGAAAGAATATTATCAGCGAAAAAAATTTATGCTTCTGACCTCGGTATAAGAAATGTATTTACAGGATTTCGTGATAAAGGAAGTTTATTTGAAAATTATATCTTCTTGAAAATTATGCATAAAAATCCTTCTTATGTTTATAAAGATAAAATAGAAATAGATTTTCTAACAGAAGATAAAATTCTTATAGAAGCGAAATATGGAGCCGAATTGAAAGGTAAACAGTTAGAGTTATTTAACAGTTTTAAAGCTAAGAAAAAATATCTTGTTTCAAATTTCTTTAGCTTGCAAAAGATGATGAACGATATATCAAAATAAATTTAAACTCCGATTAAGTAACTGAAATCTCTATTTAGACATTCACTCCGCTTATTCCCAATCTTACAAAACAATTCTTCTCTTTTCTAATATTTGAAAATATTTATTCTTCAAAAACTGCATTAATAAATAAAATTAATAATTATATCTGGCAAATAAGTTGATATTTATAAATATCAACTTTATTAAGATGAATAAATGATAAATAAAATAGAAAACGACGAACCAATATTTCCAATAAGCACTGCAGCAAAATTGCTTAATATTTCTGTTCATACTTTACGAATGTATGAAAGAGAAGGATTAATAATTCCTTACAAAAAAGAATCTAATCAAAGACTTTATTCAAAATCCGATATTGAAAGGATTGAATGCATTCGCAAAGCTATAAACGAAGCCAAAATAAGTATTAATGGAATTAAAACTTTGTATTCACTTATTCCTTGCTGGAAGATTGTTAAGTGCTCTTTAAAAGATAGAAAAAATTGTAAAGCTTATAGTGGTCATAGCGAACCATGCTGGAATTATGAGCATCCAAAAACTATATGTGAAAAAAAAGATTGCCGTAGCTGTGATGTTTATAAAAAATATAATCAATGCAGTGAAATAAAAGAATTAATAAAATCTATTACGAGGTAGGAATGAATGCAATATCAAGAAGGAAATTCTTGAAGTTAACTGGATTCACAATTGGAGCTGCTGCAGTATCATCAGCTTTAAATCCAGTTATTAAAGGTGCGAAAAAAATTAATGATAAAAAGGTTAAAGGAATTCAGAAAATTCCAACTTATTGTGATATCTGTTTCTGGAAATGCGGTGCAATTGCTTATGTGAAAGATGGCAGGTTATGGAAAATAGAAGGACATCCCAATGACCCATTAAGCAAAGGAAGATTATGTCCTCGTGGAACAGGTGGAATTGGTGCACATTATGACCCTGATAGATTACGTTCTCCATTAATACGAACTCGACAACGTGGTCAAGAAAGCTGGAAAGAAGTGACATGGGACGAAGCACTCGATTACATTGCTAAAAAGATGTTATTAATTAAAGAAAAATATGGGCCAGAATCTGTTGCTTCGTTTTCTCATGGTATCGGTGGTAATTTTCTTAAACACATGTTAAGAGCATATGGCGCAGTAAATTTTGCAGCTCCATCTTTTGCTCAATGTCGCGGCCCACGCGATGTTGGATTTGAATTGACTTTTGGTGATTCTATTGGTTCACCGGAAAGGACTGATATTGAAAATACAAAATGTCTTGTGTTGATTGGTTCTCATCTTGGCGAAAATATGCATAATACTCAAGTTCAAGAATTTGCTACTGCAGTTCAGAACGATGCAACAATTATTGTTGTTGACCCACGTTTTTCAGTTGCTGCTTCAAAAGCAAAATATTATTTGCCAATTAAACCAGGAACTGATATTGCTCTTTTGCTTGCATGGATGAATGTAATTGTTTCTGAAAATCTTTATGATAAAGATTATGTTCAAAAATATGGGTTTGGTTTCGAACAATTTGCTGCTGAAATTTCTCAATACACACCTGAATGGGCTTATCCAGAGACAGGCATTGAACCAGAATTAATTCGTAAGACCGCAAGAACGATGGCAATGTATAAACCAGCAACTTTAGTTCATCCTGGAAGACATGCAACTTGGTATGGTGATGATACTCAAAGAAGTCGTGCTATTGCTTTATTAAATGCTCTTTTAGGAAACTGGGGTCGTAAAGGTGGATTTTTCTTTCCTGTTAATTATTCATTACCGCCTTATCCATATCCACCGTATCCAAATCCATCAAAAGAAAAATTAGATAATCCAGAGAATAAATATCCTTTTGCTTCAGAAGAAATTACAACTGGAATTCGAGAAGCAACTATTACTGAAAAGCCTTACCCGATAAAAGGTTGGTTTGTTTATGCAACTAACCTAATTCATGCTTTGCCTAATGAAGAAGAAACAATTAAAGCAATCCAGAATTTAGATTTACTTGTTGTAATTGATGTAATCCCAAGTGAAATTGCAGGCTGGGCAGATGTTGTTTTGCCAGAATCTGTTTATCTTGAACGTTATGATGACCTGCACATGTCAGCTTTCAAGGTCCCTTTTGTTGGAATTCGTCAACCTGTTGTTGAACCTCCTGCAAATCAAAAACCAAATTGGTGGATTGCAAAAAAATTAGCTGACAAACTTGGACTTGGTCATTACTTCCCATGGAATCATATTGAAGAATATCTTGATTATAGATTAAAAGCAGGTGGACTAAGTTTGGAGCAGTTGAAGAAAGAAGGAATTATTCGCGGTCCTAAAAATCCAATATACATAGAAGATGGGATTGAACCCGAATTTGCAACTCCTTCAGGTAAAATTGAATTTTATTCACTTCAACTTTTGCATGCAGGTTTTGATCCCGTTCCAAAGTACAAAAGACCAGAAGAACCACCCGCTGGATATTATCGATTATTATTTGGCAGAGCTCCCGTTCATTCATTTTCTCGTACACAGTCAAATCCAATCTTAATGGATATGATGGAAGAAAATGAAGTGTGGATTAATTCCGATGTAACTCAAAAGTGGGGATTAAAATCCGGCCAATATATTCGATTGAAAAATCAAGATGGAATTCTCAGCAACAAAGTAAAAGTAAAAGCAACAGAAAGAATTAGACCTGATTGTGTTTACATGGTTCATGGATTTGGTCATAATTCAAAATTGTTAAAACGTGCTTTCCAGAAAGGTGCAAGTGATTCTCAATTAATTACAAAATATGTAATTGATCCAATTATGGGAGGAACGGGCATGAATGTAAATTTTGTAACTTTTGAGACGGAGGTGTAATATGGCAAGATATGGAATGGTTATAGATACTAAAAAATGTGTTGGATGTATGGATTGTGTAGTTGCCTGCAAAACTGAAAATAATGTTCCTGAAGGATATAATAGAGACTGGATTGTTCAGGTAACAGAAGGGAAATTTCCCGATGTTCATGTAGAGATTCAATCTCAACGCTGCAATCATTGTGACAATACTCCATGTGTTTCGTGCTGTCCAACAGGTGCAAGTCATGTTCATGAAGTTGGAAAAGTAGTTTTGGTAAATCATGAAATGTGTATTGGATGTAAAGCTTGCTTGGCAGCTTGTCCATACGACGCAAGATTTGTCCATCCTGATGGATATGCAGATAAATGTACTTTCTGCATCCATCGAGTAGAAAAAGGTGAACTGCCTGCATGTGTTTCTGTGTGTCCAACTCATTGTATGTATTTTGGCGACCTTGATGACCCAAATAGCGAGGTAAGCAAATTACTAGCTTCAAGAAAATATCATACACTTTTGCCCGAAGCGGGTACATCACCAAGAATTTTTTATTTGATATGATTAATCATGAGTTAGATCATAATCATTTTATGAAATATTAAAGTAAATATTGAATAGTATGAATTCTCAATCAATATGTTAATATTAAATTTTATCTGTTCTTTATTTATTGGCTCGTAAAAATTAAAGGCAAAAAAGGATGTTAAAGTCATTCTGATCGAAGCGAAAAGAAGAATTACACTATCGGCGAGATTCCTCAGAATGACATAAATAAAAGAATCATATACTCATACTTACTCATCACAGACGGAGAAGAATCTTTGAAAGATAAATTGTGTATAGAAGAATCTATGATTACTTCAGATTTTATTAAGATGATAAAATTTGTATTACTTATTTCAATAATGTTCTAAAAATTTTAAAGAGGTGAAAATGCAAGACATAACAACAACGCGGCACAATCCACAAATTGACCCCTTTGTTCATGTTTGGGGTTGGGAAATTCCTGTTTATCTTTTCCTTGGTGGGTTGGTTGCCGGGATGATGATTATTTCCGGATATTTTTTATTCAGCAAAAGATTTAAAGAAACAAGTTGTGCCTGTTATACTTTACCTTTGATAAGTTTAATTTTACTTAGCTTCGGTATGTTCGCTTTATTTTTAGATTTAGAACATAAACTATATGTTTGGCGACTTTATACTACTTTTAGAATTTCTTCCCCAATGTCATGGGGTGCATGGATTTTAATTTTAGTGTATCCAGCAATTATTGCTAATCTTTTAATTGGACCACCTGAATTTTTAGTTAAAAAATTTTCTCAGTTAAACAAAATAACTACTTTTATCAATGAAAGACAAAAATTGATTCAAAATATTGGTGTTGTAAATATGCTGCTTGGCGGTATGCTTGGAATTTATACCGGTGTTCTTTTAAGTACAATGGGTTCACGCCCTTTGTGGAACAGCTCAATTTTATCAATTTTATTTTTGGTTTCTGGATTATCAACTGCTGCTGCATTTGTTCATATGATTGCAAAAAATGTTTATGAAAGAGAATTATTAGCAAAAGCGGATAATGGATTTTTAGTAATCGAACTTTTTGTAATTATGCTATTATTAATTGGTTTATCTACTTCGTCAGCTGTTCATATTTCTGCTGCAAAACTTTTGATAAGCGGTGAGTATGCACCTCAGTTCTGGACTTTTGTAATAGGAATGGGAATAGTTATTCCTTTAATTATTCAGTTGCTCGCAGTCAATCATAAAATTAAACACACACCAATTGCACCTATAATGGTTATTCTTGGTGGGTTGATTCTAAGATTTATAATTGTTTATGCAGGTCAATATAGTCATTATTTAAATGCTCATTTTAAATAGATGGTAATTAATCTCTGGAGAAACAAAATGACAACATTAACTGGAATTTTTTCAAAAAAAGAAAAAGCAATTGAAGAAAAAGTATTTGAACCAAAACCTTATTCAAATCCATATCTTGTAGGTTTTGGATTAGGACTTGTTCTTTTAGCAGCATTTGCAATTATGGGACGAGGTTTAGGAGCTTCTGGTGCAGCTTCAACCGTTGTGGCTGTTACAGTTTCAAAAATTGCACCTGAACACGCATCAAAAAATAATTTTTATAAAGAATATTTGACTGATGGCACCACCAATCCATTGAAAGATTGGCTAATATTTGAAGTTATTGGAGTAGCTATTGGTGGATTTTTATCTGGAACATTAGCTCACAGAGTTAAACGGACTATTGAAAAAGGTCCTAATGTTTCTAATAGGCTTAGATTAATTTATGCTTTTGTTGGAGGAGCAATTATGGGATTTGGTGCTAAACTTGCAAGAGGATGTACAAGTGGGCAAGCTTTAACAGGAGGAGCTTTGCTAAATCTTGGGAGCTGGGCTTTCATGTTTGCTGTTTTTGCTGGTGGTTATTTAGCTGCATACTTTTTAAGGAGGCAATGGTTATGATGCCGTATTATAAATTCGACTACTTCAGCTTCGACTTTAGTCTAGTCATTGCATTCATTATTGGAATCGGATTCGGTTTTTCATTAGAAAGAGGCGGATTCGGAAACGCAAGAATTCTTGCAGCTCAATTTTATTTCTACAATATGCGAGTTCTTAAAGTTATGTTTACTGCAATTATTACTGCTATGCTTGGACTTTTTTATTTAACATGGATTGGATGGCTCGATTTGTCTTTGGTTTATTTGACTGATACTTATGTACTTCCACAAATTATTGGTGGCTTACTTCTTGGAATTGGTTTTGTTATTGGCGGTTACTGTCCAGGAACCTCGGTTGTTTCTGCAGCAACTGGTAGATATGACGGCATGGTCTATTTACTTGGAATGTTCTTTGGAATTTTTGTTTTTGGTGAAGTATTTCCGTTAATAGAAGAATTTTATAATTCAACTCCAATGGGAAAAATAACATTACAAGAGTTTTTAGGTTTATCCCATGGCATGATTGTTTTCTTAGTTGTGATAATGGCACTTGGTGCTTTTGCAGCAGCAGAATGGAGTGAAAAAGTAATGACTAAAAAATTAGGGAGAGAAAAAGAATGAACTGCCCTGTCATTAAATTGAATACAAATAAAAAATTAGCTCTACTCGCAGCAATTTTAGGAATTTTGGCTTTCATTATTGGCAATCCGAATAATAAAAATAAAATTACAGTTAATGCAAAAGAGTTAGCATTATCAACAATTAAAAATGAAGATAAAATTTCTGTAATAGAATTGGCTGATTGGATAATAAAAGGAAAAGAGGATTTTGTTCTTGTGGATTTAAGAGATGAAAAATCGTATAACGAGTATACCATACCTAATTCAGTTAATATCGAAATTGAAAATCTTCTTGATTCAGATTTAATGAGAAATGAAAAAATTATTTTATATGGAGATGATGATATTACTTCTGCACAGGCATGGTTCATATTAAAGAGCGCAAATTATAAATCAGTTTACATACTTAAAGGGGGAATGAATGCGTGGAAGAATGAAATTCTTTATCCGAAAATTGCTGATAATGCTACACCTGAAGAAAAATCTGAATTTGAAAAAGTAAAGCAAATAAGTTTTTACTTTGGTGGAATGCCTCAAATTATTTCGGGGACTACTGCTTCAAGTATCATACAAAATGTTCAAGCTCCATCAATTCCTAAGATATCAGCTCCACCTGCAGGAAATTTGAAATCTGCTACAAAGAAAAAACGTGAAGGTTGTTAGTATTTATCTTTTGTTGACCTTCTTTTAAGAAGAGAAGGGGGAATAAAATTGATAAAAACTCCCTCTCTTTTTAAGAGAGGGAGTTAGGGAGAGTTCTTTATAATGATTAATTGTGATAAAGTCAAAATTGAAGAATCTCTTTGAAATGAAAAATAATTTTAGATTCTTTGTTGTCCTCCTTTCGGCGGAACTCCTCAGAATGACAATGAATGAAAATAAAATATAGTAATTTTTACCAGCGGCTCAAATTTATTTTAACTGATTGAATTTATTATGCTACTAAAAACTGTCTCTACATCAATCCCATTTTTTCCTTCAAAAGTACAGATTTTGGGATTTCCTGGACAAATCTCATTGCAATATTCTTTTTCAGGCATTATGATTTTACTTTGATTGCCCAGTGGACCCCAAAGTTTTGGCGAACAAGCAGTTAATGGACAAAACAATGAAATAGTTTTCACTTTCAATGCTGCACAAATATGCATTGGACCAGTGCTTGCCGATAAAAGTAAATCTAATGTGGAAAAATTAATTATTGATTCTCTTAATGATTTATCAATATTTGGATAAATTACATCATCGATATTTAATAATTCTGAAGGTGGATTATTGTCTGTTATTGCAACTCGAACATTATTTCTTTCAATTAATTTCATTACTAATTCTTTGTAACTTCCAGCTGTCCAGTTTGGAGCAGAATTTCCGCTTGTTGAATGAATTCCTATTAAAAATTTTTTACCGTCAAGAAAATTTTTTCTTAAATAAACTGCTTTTTCTTTTTCTTCATTTGTTAAAAAAATTTCTGGTACAAGATTGTTTGTAGTAACACCAATTTTTCTTGCTAAGTCCATACAATAATCAGCTTCGTGCCTGAGAGGATTATATTTATTTCTGTTAACATAATGAGTAAATGTTAAAAATTGATAAAGCTTATGTCCCACTCCTACTCGATAGGGAATGCCAGCAAAAAACAAAATGTAATTTATTCTTTCATTTGGAAGAAGCATTAGAGCATGTGTGAATTTGTAGCTTTTTATTTCATTTACTTTTCTCCAGAAACCTTCGATAGAACCATCATCTCTATTATCAATTAAAATTATTTTATCGATGTAAGGATTATTAAGATAAATATCGCTTGTGTATTTTTTTAGCATAATGGCAACAAAACTATCAGGAAAAGTTCTTTTTATTTCTCGAGGAATTGGTGTAGATAAAACTACATCTCCAATTCTATCAGGCCTTACTATCAAAATTCTTTTTTGTTTTGTTTTCATTAATTGAGCAGTTTGTTTTTTACGCGTTTATATTCTTCCTGCCAGTTTAATGCCTTTGCAGCAGTTTTGCAATTATTTTTATATTCATTGAGTAATTCTAAATTGTTTTGCCATCTTTTTATAACTGGGACAATTGTTTTGCCTTTCTCTATATCGATTACTTCCCCAACTTTATATTGCTCAACAATTTTTTTCATTTGTGGCAAGTTACTTACTATAACAGGTAATCCTGCCATTATGTATTCAAAAAGTTTATTTGGCAAAGCATGATAATAACTGATGCTTATATTTTCAATCAAAGCTAATCCTATATCAGCTCCTGCTGTGTAATTAATTAATTCTGATTGTTCATAAACTCCAGCAAATATTACTCTATCACTTACATTTAATTCATTAGCAAGCTTTTGAAAATTATTTTTTTGTTCACCTTCTCCGAGTATTATAAAATAAGTATCTGTTAATTCTCGAAGTGATTTTATAATTAATGGAATTCCACGTCCTTCAATTAATACACCTTGATAAAGAAGTATTAAAGAATTTTTCGGGATATTATATTTATTTCTAAAATCAATTATTTGTGTCGGCTCTTGATATAAAGGAATATTTCTTATGACTAGTGTGTTTTTAATTTTATAATAATTCTCAAGAAATTTAGAATCCATTTCGCCAGTAGTTAAAATTAGGTCAACCTTTTTAATAAAGAATTTTTCAATTAGTCTGATAATTGATTGCAGAATCGGTCGATTTCTTAATCCACCAATAAACGCATAGAGTTCGCGGCTGTTGTAGTAAATCTTTGCTTTCTTAAATTTTCCAATTGTAGTAACAAATGGTAATGTATAAAAATCTTCTGCAAAAAAAATATCTGCTTTGTTTTTTATAAGTTCGATTGATAAAATAAAAGCGAAGTGCAGATAAAAGAAAAGGGAAAATTTCCCTTTGTGCAATCTAAAAACTTTTATATCATCCTTAAAAATATTTTCTTTTTTGATAAACCAATCGAAAGAAATAACAGATACTTTGCAGCCATCTTCTTTTAGTGAATTGGTAAGATTTATTATTCTTGAATCATTAAAAGCATTTCCCAGGAAAGCTATGCAAATTCTTTTTGTATACATTGAAGGAATTACAATTTAATATAAAGAGTATTTCTCATTATTGTTTTTGCATCAAATTTTTCTTTGAACTCGATTAAGCTCATACTTGGAGTCATAGGATTTTCAGCTTTTGTATCCTGCGATACTCCAATATCAACATAACGAAATCCTCTCTCTGTAGAATCTTTTACAACTTCATACATTACACGTTGAATAGGTTTATACTCGGCATATTCATAAAGCAGCATGTTATAAAAACAAAGCGCAACATATTGATTTGGATAAAACATTAATGAACCTGCAATAGGAGTATCTTTGTAATAAACCATAAATAATTTCAATCTATCAGGAAGCAATTCTTTCAGTCTCAGCAAATCTTCATAAGTGTGCGTTGGTTTTACATTATGACGTGCTTTATTTTTTAAGAGAATTGGGTAGAATTCGTCATATCTTTCATTCACTTCAACTCGAAGTTGAAAATCTCTGAATGTTTTACGAATATTTCTTCTGATAGTAGGAGAAAATCTTTCAAGAATATCTCTGTCTTTATCAAGTTTAATTGCACTCGAGATGTAATGTAATTTATATTGAAAACCTTGCCATAGCATTGCAAAATCAAGACTTTGATTTGGATATCTTTCATAAATTAATGGGGCAGCAGTAAGCATAAACTCTTTAATGCCATTTTTTCTTCCATAATCAAGAAGAGTTGATACAATTTCCATTGCCTTTGCAAACGTGATATCTTTAGTTACTATTGAACCGTAACTTGCACCAATCGGGGATTCAAACATTCCATTGTTGATTGAACCTGGTAAGACTGCAACAATATTTCCTTTCTCGAGAAAAATTAGATGGTCAAATTTAAATTTGCCTGGAGTATGATAATCGAGAAATTTTTGAAGATGGAACATTGTTCCGTTGTTTGATTCGAGAACAAATTGGTCCCACTTTTCTTTCCACTCCTCAGTATATCTGATAATTTCCATTTTTAATTAAATGTATATGTGAATGAAATAATATGCGAATCACCAAGCGAATATTTGTATGGTACATAAGCATAATCTAAATTAATTCCACGAAAAATAATTCCAAAACCAGCCGTAACATTTTTTGAATCGTAACCGGAAATGTACCCGCTTCTTAATGCAAACATATTGAAATAAAAAATTTCAATTCCAAAATGAAGATGAGAAATTTTGTCGTCTATATAATTTTGAAAACCAGCGGTAGCACTAAAATTTAGTTTATAATCCGGCAAATCAAAATTATAAGTTAAACCTGCTCTAAAATCTTTTGGTAACTTAGTTGGTTCTGTTCGAAGTTGTTTCATTGAACCAACATTTCTTAATGAAGCACCTAATGTTAGATTCTTAAATAAATTTTTATAACTGATGCCAAAATCAAAAGCATAGCCGGTAGCATCATCAGAAAAAAGATTTTCATAAATATATTTTATTGAAGCGCCGGCAAATAAATTTTCGTATAATTCATAAGCTGCTGAGAGATTTCCATAGAAATAATGAGCATTAAATTTTGATTCAGCTTCACCCGGCTTTGTTCTTACTTCAATATCAGAAATTGTTGTAGTATTAATTCCAATCATAAATGGAATATTTAGAAATGAAAAACTTCCTGAAAAAAATTCAGAACTCAAATCGTTGAAATAAGTATTATGAGAAAAAGATAATTGTGTTTTTGGATTTATTGCAATAACAGATGGATTATAAATTCCGTTATTCAAATCACCCGAAGTAAGAGAACCAAAATCACCCATAGAAATATTTCTTGCGCCTGCTCCAAGTTTTAGGAATGATAAACCTGTTTTTATATCTTGAGCATTTATGATTAATGAGCTTAGAATTATTATAAAAATTATTTTTTTCATAGCAATTAAAAGTTAATGTTAATTCCAATTATATGCTGGTCATTTGAAGAATAAGGTTCAATTACAAATGCATAGTCAATGCCAAATTTGATAGTTTTCATTTTATAAAAATATGAAAAACCAAATGAAGGGCGAACAGGAGTTTCAGTATTGGATAAATTAAATCTGTCAATTCCACTTCGAATAAAAAAATCTTGATAGATATTATATTCAAGTCCACTTCTTAAATAATTTGTATTAGCGTTGCTGCTTTCAAGTTCTATTGCAGCTATTAATTTTGGATTTGTAAATTTATATGCGATGCCAACTTTTTTCAGCAAAGGAAATTTATTTACTGTTGTATTTCCATTTTGTCCATATATATTTCCTGTATCCCATTTATAAGCACTGTTCAAATCGGAAATTACAAGTGATAAAGAAAGATTATCGTTGAAAGAATACAAAGCGCCTGCATCCATTCCCAGTGCTGTTGAAGTAATATTGTTGTAAAGTTTGTAGTAATAAAATTTGAATGCAATGCCTAAAGCTAATTTATCTGAAAAGCGATTTGAGAGTGAAATAAAAAATTGTGTTTCCATAGTTGATATATTATCAAAGATTTCACCTTCATTGTCACGCAAATCAATGTTTGAAACTCCAGCCAATATAAAACCTGAGCTTATTCCAGCAACAGATTTAACTTGTTTTGATTCGGATTCCTTTTTGAATTCAAATTTTCTTGTAAAGTTGATAAAACTTAGAGTTCGATCTAATGGTAAAAATGAATAAGAAGTTTGAAATACATTCTCTGCCTGAAAAGCAGAAAGAGCAGGATTATAATAAGAGACCAGATTCCCATCTTTAACTGCCGAAAGTGCGTTTCCCATTCCCATTCCTCTTGCACCAAATCCCATTCTGCTGAATGAGCCAGGCATGCTGTTAATGGGTGAGTATTGTGTTTGTGGTTTTATAACCGATGTTATGATGAATAATATAAATAATAATTTTTTCAACATATTCTCTGCACTTTGTTTTACATTAATACAATAATTTTACCAAATAAAGGTTCATTGGAATCAATATCAATTCGATAGAAATAAACTCCATTGGGAACTATTCTTCCACTTTCATCTTTTCCGTCCCAGAATTCAATTTGCTCACCTTCAGAATTTCTAATTGCATTTTGAATTATTGTTCTTACCAGATTCATTCCAAAATCAAATATTCTTATTGTTACACTTGAGCCTTTTTCAATTTTATATTTGATTCTTACTACTTCATCATCGGGGGAAAATGGATTTGGAAAAGCATAAGACTCGTTTGAGTTATTTAATTTTTTTGATGACAGAAAAACTTTCCATTCTCCATTCCAGTTGTTGTTGGTATCAATAAATTTTGCTAAGCCATCGAGTGTTCCAATCCATATGTCTGTTGATTCTTCTCTTTGTTTAACTTTTACAGCTCTGAATCTTTGCTTTTTAATGTTAATAGGAATTTTTGTTTTGCTATCAACAATTTCTTGAACTGAGAACCATGTTTTACCATTATTGTTTGAACGAAAGAGCCCATTTTCGGTAGCTGCAAAAATATCTGAATGAGTAAAATTGTTGTTGCCGTAATATTTAAAATCAATGTCAAGAATTTTTTCATCAGTTAAAAATGTCTGCCATGAATTTCCACCATCATAAGTAACGCTGAGAGCATAATATTCATCAGTGCCTTCTGCTTTCCATGTTGCTGCCCATATTGAGTTATCATATTTATTGTGTTGAAGCGATAAAATAAAATTTCCGCTTATGGGATTTGATTGATTTGTGTGATTAAATTTTATCCAGCTTACTCCACCATCTGTACTTTTATTAATTCCTCCAGCTGTGCCGACATAAATTGTTGAATCGTCTACAGCAAGCAAAGAAAAAGCTCGATGATTCAAATAGGATTCTTTTCCGAATTTACCTGCTACAGGCTGCAAAGAAAATTTTAATGTATCGGTGGGCTTGATTGAATCAAGATTATCTGGAGGAAGAACAACTCTTTGCCATGTTTTTCCCATATCGGTTGATTTTCTTAATCCACCGGCAAAGCACACAATCCAGATTGTGTTTTTAGTGAAAGCTATGTCGTATACAAAATTTTGTTGTGGGACAGTTACAGGTAAAGCACGAATTTTATTTATTCCATAAGTAATTATTGAATCACCGGGTTCATCAACAGGTTGTTTGATGTTATTCCAGGTATTACCAAAATCAGTTGAGTAATGAAGTCCTGTTCCTGTAGGAACATTCGAGCCGGCTATTTCTTCCATTTTCCACGTAGCAGCCCAGATTACTCCATTATGATAACCAATTGCAGAAATTCCATCTTCCCCAAAATCTTTATGTCGATAAAAATTAATCCACGAATTTCCGTAATCAGTTGATTTGCTTAAACCCTTTGACGTTGCAAGCCATATTGTATCTTCAACAAATAAAATTTTTTCGATTGAATTACTTGCTGGTAAATTATCAATTACTTCCGAGTTTTCAATAGAAAAACTTTTAGGCAGTTTTTGCGAGTAAATATTTATAGCAAAAAGTATTGAAACAAAAACAAGAAATAACTTTTTCATTTAATTCTCTTAAGCAATTTTATTTTAATGTTAAGTAATGAATAAATTTTTCGCTTATTAATCCACCTTTATCCTTTACGTAAAATTCAAATCTCCATTGTCCCGAAGGTTGACCTGAGGGAAAAGTAAGAAATACTGAATAGGTCCCATCATTTGCTACAGCATCTCCATTAGATGATGTGTTCCCGTCATCAAACAATGGGAATTGTGATATTCCCTGACTGTTTACTGTTTTGCTTCCATCAGGTTTATATAATTCGTAATAAACAGAAGAAATATCTTTAAGTCCATTAGGGTCGTTAACCTTTACCATCAAAGTAATTTTTTGATCATATGAAGCTGTTGAAGGAACAATCACTTCAGTAATTGAAGGGGGTAAATTAATTTGTGAGTTAGTGTAATTAAAATAATGGACAGCTAATTTTAATGAACTTTCTTGTGAATACAAATTTTTGTACTGAGCAAAATATTCAATAGCATATTTGCCGCCGGGAAATTTTTTACTCATTGGAACTAATGCAGAATAAATATTATCTCCCTTGAATTCATCCCCAGTTAAATAAAGGTCGCCTTCATCTGACATAAATATTTGCTGATGAATTGTTGAAGAGCCATCATAAAATTTTATTCTCAGCCATACATTCTCAATAAATTCTTTGTTGCTTAATTTAATTGAAGTAACAAATGTGGAATCTGAACTTGAGTAATTGAAATTATCGGGTGCTTGAATAATTTCAGCAGTTGTGTTAATTAATTCTTGCTCAATTACACTTTCAGAAATCTTTTCACATCCAAGGATAAAAATTAATGATATAGTAAAAAGATGTATGAAAAGTTTCACAAAAAAATCTCTTTTGATTTTTGGGTTTGATTTTCTGGAAAGAAATGATAAAGGAAAAATCATAGAAAACTTGCCTTTAAAGTTTATTTTATTCATCAATTTAATTGTAGCAGTCTTTTCTATAATTTTTCCTTTATTCTTAAAACAAATTTAGACAAAGCTTAGTGTTAATGTCAAGGTGATTATAATGAAATAATAAATGGTGTCGGCGAAAATGATAAAATAAAAATTGCAATAGCAATATATCCAAGTATCATTCTTTTTCTATCTAATTTTTCAAAATGTGGAACAGGCGGATGTTTGACTTTAATAAAAAAATATAGAATCAAAGCCCAGAATAGCCAGCCACTCCAACCCAACTCGAAATGAAATCCAAGAAAGCTACTTAATATTCCTCCTGCACCAAGTAACATTAATATTATCATTGAAATGCTTGCAACTGCTTCATGAACTTTTTCTCCAAACATAGAATAAATAATATGACCACCATCTAATTGTCCTACAGGAATAAGATTCATAGCAGTAACAAACAGTCCAAACCATCCGACACATAAATATGGGTAATGATAGACTTCAGACATTGGTGGGATGAAATCATTTGGATTGGAGAATAAATTTTTAAGTAATTCAAAAATTAATGTGCTACCAAATTCAAGATTGACAGCATTTTTTCCATAATCAGGAGAAAAATAATCAGGGTGAATCGTTAAGATATAATCAACAGGAGGAAGATGAGTAAATCCATAAATCAGAACAATTAAACATGCAATGAAACCGGAAATAGGCCCAGCCACTCCTATATCAAACATAGCTTTATTGTTTGGAGTAATAGATTTTGTTCTGATTACTGCACCCATTGTTCCAAAATTAAAGAATCCAGGAATTGGTGGAAAAGGAATAAAGTAAGGAAGAGTTGCTTTTACTTTATGATACTTAGCAGCAAAGTAATGGCCAAATTCATGACATGCTAAAATAAATATAATAGAAATTGCATAAGGTAAACCAAGTTTTAGGTCGTTAAATTCATAAGGACCAATTTTACCTGTTGTCCATTCCAGACCAGCAATAATTGTAGTAATAAAAGTTATTACTAAAAGAATAATATGAATTAAATAAGAATTCTTTTTTTCTTGAGGTTGATAATAATCCCGTACTTCTGTAAAATCTTCTTCCATTTTATAAATCCAAATTTATTCCGAATGCAAAATAATTTTTATTTATATCAAAATATTCTCCATGAATACTTTTTCCATAATAATAATTAATGTATGTGCTTAAACCTTTACCATTATTTTTTCCGAATTTTAATCCTGCAGCAATAGAATGATTAATTGAATAATCAATAATGTGAACTACTTTTAAATCATACGCAAAGAAAGGTCTGATATGGTTATTAAAAAATTCATTTCCAAAATAATCAAATCCAATTTGATAATTATCTTTTTTTATGAATTTTGGGTCAACATGAAAAATATATGTAAAGCCTCCGTAGAATCGAAGATTGTGGACAGAATAAAAGGGCATAATTTCAATAAATTCTCGGCTGTAAACACGAGGGTTCAGATTATCACGCCATTTATTGTTTGTCCCATCAAAATGCCCATCAACAAAATGAGCACTAATATGACTCAATCGAAATCGTACACCAAATTTATTATTGTTAATTTTTTTTGTATAACAGGAATTAATTCCGAACAGGTAGTCAACTGCATCAACAGGAAAATGAAAATTCTTCTCACTCCGAAGTAGTGTATATGTGAAAAAATCAGCACCTATTGAAATGGTCTCATCATCATGTTGAATTCTTAATACATCAATAGAATTTCCAATATCCAATCGCAATTCATTTTTTGATAAGTGAAAAAGAAAGCCAAGTTTTGGTTCAAGAATATTAGCAGTAAATGGTTGGACTGTTAAATTGTCAGGAAATATTTCAATTTTCTTTTGAGAGAAAATTTGAAAGTGAAGAATTAAAAGCAGAAGTGCAGTTAATTTTATTTTCATAGAATTTATCTAAGATTTGTGAATAAGTAGTTTTCAATTAAAATTCTCTTCCTTTCCATTTAACTTTTTTGCTTGGCAGAACAATAAAAGGAAGCAGAAGAACATAAATTATAAAGTAAATTTCAAATGCAATAAAGTGATTGAATTTTAATTTGAGATTAAGTCTTTTGTAAACTGGATAAACAAAAAAATAATCGATGAAAATTTTAAAGAAGCACAAATAAAGTGAAGTTAAAGAGAACAGAAACGGAGTTAGAATCATTGCAGCATGAGTGATATATCCCCAGAGCATAATTAAATAACCAATAATGTCGCTTTCTGTTCCCCCGACGCCCCATCTTTTCTTTTGCCAGTATAATGTTTCCCAGTCAGGGCAGGGTTTTGAAACTACGAGTGCACCAGCATCTAAAGGATAAAGAATTTTATATTTCTTTAGTTTATGAATTGCCATTAACAAATTAAAATCTTCTGTTACTGAAAAAGGAATATTTTCATAACCTCCAACTTCTTCATAGGCAGATTTTCTATATGACATGTTGTTTCCAATACATCCAAGCGGTTTTCCTAAATTTAGTGCACCAGCATTTACTGTAAGTAAAAAGATAAAGTCAATAGCCTGCATTCCTGCAAATGCGTTATAGTCCTGTTGAGTAGTAAATCCTCCTACAAATCCAACATCATTTTGATAATAAGAAACGAGTGTTTTAGCCCAGGTTGGAGATACAACACAATCTGCATCAGTAGTAAGTATAATTTCTCCTTTTGCTATTTTTATAGCATTTGCAAGAGCATTTGTTTTTCCTTTGAGCGAACCAATTTGTTTAACTGGAATAATTGTTTTGAATTTTGGTTTGTCTTTTATAAAAGATTCTATTATTTCACCTGTCCTGTCTGTTGAATGGTCGTTTACAATTATTATTTCTATTTTATCATTCGGGTAAATTAATTTATTAAGCGAGTTCATACAGTCAAGAATATTATTTTCCTCATTACGTGCTGCTACAATGATTGAAATATAGGGTAATTTCTCATCCCGAATTTTCGGAAATCTTTTACCTGCTCCAATTGTAAAGATTACTAATTGAATAAAATAAATTGATAACGCAACTAAAAATATTATCTCGAACATGGTAAATTTTATTTACATTAGTAATCAAATATAAATAATTATTTAACATGAATCTTTATGGGAGATAAAATATATCCATTAAAAAGATTTGGCCAGAATTATCTTGTGGATAAAAATATTGTCAAAAAAATTATTGAAGAATTTAAGCCCGAAAAGGAAGATGTTGTTCTGGAAATTGGTCCTGGAACAGGAGCATTAACAGCGGAACTGGTCAATAAAGTGAAAAGATTTATTGCTGTAGAAATTGATAAAAGAGCAGTTAGGCAGCTTAAAGAAAAATTTCCTTCCCTTGAAATAGTTAATAAAGATTTTTTAGAAGTAAACCTTTCTGAATTTGTTAATAAAAATAAAAAATTAAGAATAATTGGGAACATTCCTTATAATATTACTTCTCCAATTTTATTTAAGTTAATTTATGAAAGAAAATTTGTTAAAGATGCTTTGCTTATGGTTCAGTATGAAGTGGCAAAGAGAATAACAGCAAAAGAGGGAACAAAGGATTATGGAATCTTGAGCGTTCTTTTAAATTATTTTGCCCAAACAAAATTATGTTTCAAAATTTCGCCAAATGTATTTTATCCAAAACCAAAAGTTTATTCAGCAATAATTCAAATAATATTTAATGACGAAGAACAGAAAGAAATTGATGATGATTTATTTATAAAAGTAGTTAAAGCTGCATTTGGGAACAGAAGAAAAGTTTTAAAAAATTCATTCAGCAATAGTATATTTCGAACCATAAATTTTACAAATAATGAATCATTGACCAATCTTCTCACCAAACGTGCAGAAGATTTATCAATCAAAGATTTTGTTCAACTTTATGAATTCATTAAAAGTCAACTATAAATTTTTTTTGATAATTATTCTTCATTTTGTTCATGAAAGAAAATAAAAATCTTATTCTGAATATTAATCCTACCGATTTTATCGTTATAACTTTCAGTTTGTTTTTATCTATTCTTAATATTATTTATTCAAATAAAATTGTTTATTGGCAAAATAACCTGATAGTAAATTTATTAATTATAACTTATGTTTTTTTTGTTGCTTATAAAGATGTAAATAATAACAATATAATCTGGAAACATCTCCATTATTGGTATCTTGTTCCGCTGATTCTAATTTTTTTCAAAGAGCTTTATTATATGGTTGACCCAATTCGAGGTGTAATTTATGATGATGTTCTAATTAAAATTGACAGAATGATTTTTAAGACTGACCCAACTCATGAACTTTATAAAATTGCTAATCCTTATCTTACTGAACTTCTTCAAATAGTGTATGGTACTTTTTTCTTTTTACCAATTATTCTTGGATTGGATTTAATATTCAATGGAAAACTTAAAGAACTTGATTATTCAGCTTTTATTATAGTTTATGGTTTTATTCTTTCTTACATTGGATACATTCTTGTTCCCGCTATAGGTCCAAGATTTACACTTCATAATTTTGAATTAAATGATATTGAACTGCCTGGACTATGTTTAACAAATTTTTTAAGGGAAGTTGTAAACTCAGGAGAATCAATCCCGTCAGGTACATTAAATCCTGCTGCAGTTGTTCAACGCGATGCTTTCCCGAGCGGACATACTCAAATGACTTTGCTTGTTATGATTCTTTCTGTAAAATACAAAAGTAGAATGAGACATTTTTTTATTTTAGATGGAATACTTTTGATTTTTGCAACTGTTTATTTAAGATATCACTATGTTGTAGATTTAATCGGTGGATTTATGTTTATGCTTTTTACATTGTGGAGCGGTAAATATATTTACAACTGGTGGAATAAAAAGGCTGAAAAATTATTTTTTAGAATTATTGAAAAAAACTAATGGATTCAATTGCAAAAAAGAGCAAAGTAAAAAGAATTTTCGATTCAATTTCTCACAGATATGACTTCTTAAATCATTTTTTAAGTTTTGGAGTAGATTATTACTGGCGTAAAAAAGCAATTAAGTTGAGTAAATTAGATTCTAATTCAATTCTTCTGGATGTAGCATGTGGAACCGGTGATTTTGCAATTACTGCCAAAAAATTTAATGTGAATAATATTTTTGGCGCAGATTTTTCGATGAATATGCTTTCATTTTTTAATAAAAAAGCAGAATGGAGTAATGGAAGATTGGTTCAAAGCACAGCAGAAAATTTACCCTTTAAAAATGATTCTTTTACAAATATTACAGTAGCTTTTGGCGTTAGGAATTTTTACGATATCAAAAAAAGTTTTCAATCATTTTATCGTGTATTAAAAAATCATGGCAAAGTCACAATCCTGGAATTTAGTCTGCCCTCAAACAAATTCATAAGAAAAATTTATCTTTTTTATTTTGATAAAATTTTGCCATCAATTGGCAAATTAATTTCTGGAGATAAAGAAGCATATAAATATTTACCGGAATCTGTGGGTGAGTTTGAAAAAAAAATTGACTTAAAAGAATTACTCACCCAAAATGGTTTTGTTAAAGTTGAACAACACTTTTTGACTTTTGGATTGGTCCAGGTTGTTATTGCTACAAAATAAAGCTTCTCTTCAATTATTCTTTCACTCTTTCAACATATTCACCGGTTCGAGTATCAATTTTAATTTTATCACCTTGATTTATAAAAAGAGGAACATTCACTACGGCACCGGTTTCAAGTGTAGCAGGTTTCATAACATTAGAAACTGTATCGCCTTTTACGCCGGGTTCTGTTTGTGTAACTTCAAGTGTTACAAAAATTGGTAATTCAATTGCAACAATTTGTGTGTCATCAAAAAGAATATCAATCACTGTATTTTCTTTTAAGAATTTTTGTCCTTCACCAATTAATTCTGGAGCAATATTAATTTGTTCGAATGTTTCATTATCCATAACAACATAATCAGCACCGTCTCTGTAGAGATATTGAAATTGTCTTCGTTCAACTCTAACTTCATCAACAGATTCACCTGCACGGAATCTATTTTCGAGAACTCTTCCGGTTTTCATATTTTTTAATTTTGTTCTAACAAAAGCACGCCAGTTGCCTGGATTAACATGCTGAAATTCAACGATTGTCCACAATTCATTATTCCATCTAATAACCATTCCTGGTCTGAAGTCCGAAGTTGTTGCCATAGAAATTTCTCCTATTGCTTAAAAATTTGCGGCGTAAAAATAGTTAATTAGAAATTTATTTTCATTTGTGTAAAATGAAATATCTAAATTCTTGTTGTAAAACCTAATTCTTCGATTATATTTTTTGCTCTGTCAGCTGCATCTTTTGATTCAAACGAGATTCTAAAAGTTCCGCCTGTTCCTTCTCTTATTTTCAGCAGTTCAATATCTTTGATATTTATACCTGCATGGAATAATGCCGTTGTAATTTTGCTTAGAACACCGGGTTCATCTTTAACAAAAACAAAAATGTCATGAAGCGGGGATAAAAATCCTTTTGTGTTCTTGGGAATTTCATCTCTTTTGCTTCTTGCACTTTCAAATTTTTGTGCAATTTTCTTTAAGTCATTTTTTATGATTGATTTCTTAATTTCTTCGAGATTAAAAATAAAATTATCAATTGCCTGAAGAATATTTTTGTTGTTCAGTTTGATAATTGATTCCCATATAGAAAAGTCACTCGATGCAATTCTTGTCATATCTCTAAATCCGCCGGCAGCATAATCAAAAAAGTTAATATCACTGTCTTTTAATGCAGCAGAATTAATTAAAGAAACAGCAACTATCTGGGGGAGGTGACTTACTGCAGCAACAATAATATCATGAACTTTAGGATTTAGAAAAGTTATTCTTGCACCAATTTGATGAATAATATTTGTGAATAATTGAATGAAAGCAAATTCTTTTGCTGTATCACTTAAGATATAAACACAATTTTCAAAAAGTGTCGATTCAGAATTTTCATATCCACTTTTTTCTTTACCGGTCATTGGGTGACCGCCGATGTAAAAACCTTTTGAATTATTTTCATTCCAGATTTGGTGAAATATTTCTTTTACTCCACATACATCGGTTATAATTTGATTTTCTTTTAGTTTTGGAATTAATTCTTTGAATGCTGAAATTGATAAATCTACCGGAAGACATAAAAAAATTAAATCAGAATTAAGAGCTTCTTCGATATTATTGAGCTTCTGGTCAATAACTTTGTCATTTAAAGCCTGTTCTAAAATTTGAGGGCGGTCGAAGGCAGAGATAAAAAAATTCAAATTGTTTCTCCTCAATGCTTTTGCCAGCGAACCGCCGATTAATCCTAAACCAATTATAGAAATTTTTTTGATTTCCAATTAGAAATCCCTTCCAATAGCTTGAGCAATTAAACGAAGTTCTTTCATTAATTTTTGAAAAGTATCTGGATATAGAGCTTGTGGACCATCAGAAAGAGCATTTTCAGGGTCATCGTGAATTTCAATCATCAAACCATCAGCTCCAGCTGCAACAGCTGCACGCGCCATTGGTGGAACCTGATCTCTCATCCCGGTTGCATGTGATGGGTCGGCAATTACAGGCAGATGACTTTTTTTGTGAACCACCGGGATTGCAGATAAATCAAAAGTGTTTCTTGTTGCATTTTCAAATGTTCTTATTCCTCTTTCACAGAGCATAACATTATTATTCCCACCGCTTAAAATATATTCAGCTGACATTAACCATTCTTCAATTGTAGCAGCAATTCCTCTTTTTAACATAACTGGTTTTTTAACATTGCCAAGTTCTTTTAGTAACGGGAAGTTTTGCATATTGCGTGCACCAACCTGGAATATATCTGTGTAAGGCTCAATTAATTCAATGTGACTTATTTGCATTACTTCAGTAATTACAAGTAAATTGTATTTATCAGCTGCTGCGCGCATCATTTTCAAACCTTCTTCTCCCAATCCCTGAAATGAATATGGAGAAGTTCTTGGCTTAAATGCACCACCTCTTAAAATTTTTGCACCTGATTTTGCAACTACTTCGGCAAGTCTAAAAATCTGGTCCTCATTTTCAACTGAACAGGGACCAGCCATCATTACAACTTTATTACCGCCAATTTCTACATCTTTTATTTTTATAATTGTATTGTCTTCTTTGAAATTTCTACTTGCTAATTTATATGGAGTTGTAACACGATAAACTTCTTCAACTCCTTCGAGTATGCTTACTTTTCTAATATCGAAGTCAGGTTTTACTCCAATTGCACCGAGTATTGTTCTTTCGGCTCCAACAGATTTATGAACCTGAAATCCAAATCCTTCGAGATGTTTAATTACATTTTCAATTTGTTCTGGTGTTGCATGTCTTTCAAGTATTACTACCACTTTTTTACTCCTTTCTAATTATGAAATTTTTTTTCTCCTGCTTTTATTTCTATTGGTATAAAATCTTCCTTTGTCGGAATTGCACACGAGTAATTTGGACTGTATGCACAATATGGATTATATGCTAAGTTAAAATCTATGATATAAATATAATCTGGATTATTATGTTTTTCAAAATCGAGGTATCTTCCAACACCATAAGTTTCTTTATTTGTAGTTTTGTCTGTAAACCAGATTGAATAATATTTTTCTCCAGACTTTGTTGTTCCTTCATATACATTAACTTTGTATTCTTTGTTTTCATAATTAATTAGAACATATCCAAATCTTACTGCTTTTCTTGCTTCTCCCTTCGTTCCATAAATTGTTATGGTATCTTTTGGATTATACTCATATAATTTACTTTTGAAAACAAATTTTGGGTCAACATCAAAATATTTTAATTCATGAAATTCTACTTTGCCTTTGTAATTAAATGGGGAAGCAGGGTCATTTTTCATATACTCATTTTTAATTTTTCTTTGTTCTTCAATTGATTTGATATAATTAATTTCTTCTTCAGTATATTTTTGTCCGCAAGAAAAAAGCAGAAAAAATAAAATTGCTATTAATGAATATTTCATATTAATCTTTTTTCTCATCTACTTTCTTTTTTAGTTCATTTAATTTATTAAGAGCTTCAAGTGGAGTTAAATTTTCAATTGGGATATCAGAAATTTCTTTTCGAAGTTCATCATCTTTCATTTCAAATAAACTTATTTGATAACTATCCTGATATTTCATTTTAGCAAGTTTGGCTTTTTTGACTTCGTAAGGAGTTAGTTCTTTGCTTTCAAGATTTTCAAGAATTTGTTTTGCTCTCTTAGTTACAAATTCTGGCAATCCTGCCATTTGTGCTACCTGAATTCCGTAACTGTGGTCTGCACTTCCTGGTGTAACTTTGTGAAGAAAAATTACTTTATCCCCATATTCACGAACTTCTACTTTGTAATTTTTTATTCTTGGGAACAATTGAGCCATCTCATTTAATTCATGATAGTGAGTTGCAAAGAGTGTTTTTGCATTCAAGTTAGGATAATCATGCAGATATTCAGTTATTGCCCATGCAATTGAGATTCCATCAAAAGTACTTGTTCCTCTTCCAATTTCGTCAAGTAAAATCAAACTTTTGCTTGTAGCATTATTTAATATATTTGCTGCTTCTTGCATTTCAACTAAAAATGTACTTTCGCCAGAAGCAATATTGTCGCTTGCACCAACGCGAGTAAAAATTCTATCAACCAGACCTATGCGGGCTTCTTTAGCAGGAACGAATGAACCAATTTGTGCTAAAAGCACAATTAATCCAACTTGCCGCAGATATACTGATTTGCCTGCCATATTTGGTCCGGTTAAAATAATAATTTGATTTTCGGAAGAAGAAAGTTTACAGCTGTTCGGTGTGAATTTTTCTCCAGGCGGCAATATTCTTTCTACAACAGGATGGCGTCCATCTATAATTTCAATTACATCGGATTCATCAATAACAGGTTTTACATAATTATAATCTTCTGCACAATCAGCAAGTGATTGAAAACAATCAAGCATAGCAATCAGCCTTGCATTTTCCTGAATTTCCTGCACTGCTGATGCTGCAGCAGATCTTACTTGCTCAAATAATTCATATTCGAGTTTTGATATGTTTTCCTGAGCATTTAAAATTTTTTCTTCATATTCTTTTAATTCTGGAGTAATGTATCGCTCGCAATTTACGAGTGTTTGTTTTCGTATGTAATTTTCAGGAACTTTATCTTTATTGGCATGACTGATTTCAATATAGTAACCAAAGACTTTGTTGTAACTTACTTTTAGAGAAGGAATTTTAGTTCTTTCTCTTTCAGTTTTCTGAAGGTTTGAAATCCATTCTTTTGCATTTGTTGATAATTGCCTTAATTCATCAAGTTCAGGATTATATCCATTTCTGATTACACCACCATCTGAAATTGTAAGAGGCGGGTCATCAACTATTGCCTTTTCAATTTTTTCTATCAGCCAATCTAAACTGTTAAGCCTCTCATTAATTGTTCTTAATGTTTCTGCTTTTGTCTGGTCAAGAAGTTGTTTTATTAGTGGTATTTTTTTTAGAGATGTTTTGAGATTTATTAACTCACGAGGATTAATTCTTCCAGTGCATACTTTCGAAATTAATCTTTCTAAATCACCAATTTCTTTCAGTTCTGCCTGTAAATTTTTTCTTAATGATTTATTATTAAAAAATTCTTCAACACATTCCTGACGTTTAAGAATTGGCTCAAGCTTTTTGAGTGGTGCAGTAATCCATTTTTTAAGTAATCGTCCTCCCATTGCAGTTTGAGTTCTATCAAGAATTGAAATTAAAGAACCTTCTCGTTCTCCTTCTTGCATTGTGTATAGTATTTCAAGATTTCTTTTTGTAGAATAATCAAGAATCATGTAATCAGATGGATTGTAATGGCTGATTTTACTTATATGCGGAAGATTAGCTCTTTGAGTTTCGCGTAAATAGTTTAATGCTGCACCTGATGCACAAATGGCTGCATTTAAATTTTCAATTCCAAATCCTTTCAAAGTTTTCACATTAAAATGATTCATCAAAAGTTCCGAGCAGTATTCATAATCAAAAATCCAGTCATCAATTTTTGTGATTCGTGCATTTGTAGCATACTTTTGAATCAATGGTTCAAGTTCATTTTTTAATTTTTTTGGAATTAAAATTTCAGATGGATTTATTAAACCAAATTGACTGTTTAACTCAGATTTTTTTACTTCATAAGTTTGAAATTCACCTGTTGAAATGTCACAGAATGCAAGTCCAGCAATATCATTTTGAATATAGATTGAAAGAAGATAATTATTTTTTTTGTGGTCAAGAAGCTTTTCAGAGAAAGCAACACCGGGAGTTACAACTTCAATTACTTCTCGTTTAACAATTCCCTTAGCAAATTTTGGGTCTTCCATTTGTTCACATACTGCAACACGATAACCGGCACGAACAAGTTTAGGTAAGTAAGTATCTATTGCATGATGTGGAAAACCTGCAAGTGGCACGTCTTCTGCTACACCGTTAGAACGCTTTGTTAATGTAATCCCAAGAACTTTTGAAGCTATTTTTGCATCTTCTTCAAAAGTTTCAAAAAAATCTCCAACCCTGAACAATAAAATAGTATCCGGGTATTGTTCTTTTATCCTTGCATATTGAGCCATCAACGGTGTAATTGACATATAAAAAATCTAATTTTTGGCTGAAAAATATACTATAATGTTGAACTAATCACAATTAAACTTAATAGATTACTCAAATTGAATGGATGAAAAATTTATACAGAATTTTAAAATTTCTTTTTGAAACACTGAAAACACAGATTTTGATAGATTCTCACAGGTTTTAAAATTGAAAAATTTTTTGTTAGCTCTGATTTTGAAACGAAAATTATTTGAAAACTGAGACTCAATTTTTCTATTTTTATTTGACAGAGCTTTTAACCATCAACTAAATTTTTGTGAACTGAACTAAAAAGTCAGTCATTATCAGAATTTTGTTGCTTGATATTCTGCTTTTAAGCCTTATTAAAATACTTTCATAAATTTTCGATAATAGATGGAAGAATTTATTTAAGCCATTAATCATAATTATGGTTTAATCAGAAAACTTAATTAATTATATTGTAACTGGATTTGAAATTAATTTTGTCAAAATGAAAAAATATTGCACAAAAATAAGCTGCAAATATTATTCTGATGATTTTTTCTTGAATAGAAAATTTCCAAAGTATGAATTTCACATTGCAAGAGAAATTAGAAAGAAATACGATTTTTCAGATGAGATTTTTTCAATTAATGGAAATGTAATATTTGCTGATTTTCACTCTGTTAGAGTTTTTGTTCACAAAATAAATTCTAAAAGAAAATTAGAAGATTATGTTCAGGCGGGCAAATTAAATGCATCGGCATTGATTGATGAGATTTATCATTATTTATTCAGACAGTATGAATTTCAGGTTAATCCAGGTGTTTATCAAAAGGCATTAAATCATCTTCAAAAAGAACTTGGTGAAGAAAATCTTAGGAAAATTTTATTTGAATTTGTTGATTTGTTTCCACCACTTGAAGTATATAGAGGTAAAATTGGTGCTTATGATTATTTGAATTCATTTACAGAAAACAAATCCAATCAGGAAATTACACTCGAAGAATTATCACTTCTTTACTTTGCTAACTTTAATCCTGTTAACAAAAATATAATCGAACTCTTTGATGAAAATTATTTTTCAAATAAAAATTTATATAAAAAAGTAATTGAAACACTGGAAGAATTTTTTAAGCAGGAAAAAAAGTTTGGTCTAGATAATCAGGATTTATTTACATTCTTCAAGACTCCAATTCTAATAGCTCCAGATGATGTTGAAGCACAGCTCGATTTTATTCGAGAGAAATGGGGTATTTTACTTGATGAAAAATTTATAAAGAAAATTTTAAGTAGCAAAGATTTCATTAAAGAAGAATATGGACCAATTGCAGGTGGTGGTCCGCCGCCAGCAGTTCCTCCTCAATATAAAGGTAAAATAAGCGATGCAGATTTATTGAGACTTGGAAAATCAGGCTACAAATATGCTTATGATATTTCAAAAGCTTATGAAGAACCTGAACAGTTTACTGCAGATACTGACTGGATGCCTAATGTAATTTTAATTGCAAAAAATACTTATGTATGGTTAGACCAGCTGTCAAAAAAATATCATCGTCACATAAAAACTTTAGACCAAATTCCAGATGAAGAACTATGGCAACTCTCACGATGGGGATTTAATGCTTTATGGCTTATTGGAATCTGGGAGCGGAGCAGTGCTTCAAAAAAAATAAAACATTTGATGGGCAATATCGAAGCGGCTGCTTCGGCTTATTCACTTTATGATTATCAAATTGCTGCTGATTTAGGTGGAGAAGAGGCATTTCAAAATTTAAATGCAAGAGCAAAGAAATTTGGAATTCGTTTAGCAAGTGATATGGTCCCAAATCATACAGGAATTTATTCTAAGTGGATTGTTGAACATCCAGAATATTTTATTCAAACTGCTTTTCCTCCTTTCCCAAATTATTCTTTTTCAGGACCCGATTTATCTGATGACCCATCAATTTCAATAAGAATTGAAGATGGATACTGGACAAGAACTGATGCAGCAGTTGTGTTCGAAAGAATTGATAATAGAACAGGTGAAAGAAGATATATTTATCACGGCAATGATGGAACAAATATGCCTTGGAACGATACTGCACAACTTAATATGCTTTTGCCGGAAGTTCGTGAAGCTGTAATTCAAAAAATATTTGAAGTAGCAAGAAAGTTTTCAATCATTCGCTTTGATGCTGCAATGACTTTAACAAAAAGACATTTCTCAAGACTCTGGTATCCTGAACCTGGCACTGGTGGCGATATCCCCTCTCGTGCTGATTTTGCTATGACAAAAGAGGAATTCGATAAATTATTTCCTGTAGAATTCTGGCGCGAAGTGGTAGATAGAATTAATACCGAAATGCCAAATACACTTTTGCTTGCCGAAGCTTTCTGGCTTCTCGAAGGTTATTTTGTAAGAACTCTTGGAATGCACCGCGTTTATAACTCTGCTTTTATGAATATGCTAATGAGAGAGGAAAATGAAAAATATCGGGATTTGATTACTAACACACTTGAATTTGAACCCGAAATCTTAAAACGATATGTAAATTTTATGAGTAATCCTGATGAAGAAACTGCTATTAAACAATTTGGTTCTGATGATAAATATTTTGGTGTCTGCACTTTAATGGTTACAATGCCAGGCTTGCCAATGTTTGCTCATGGACAGATTGAAGGATTTATTGAAAAGTATGGAATGGAATATCAAAAAGCTTATTATCACGAAACTCCAAATCAATATTTGATTGATAGACATGAAAAAGAAATTTTCCCTCTAATGAAAAAAAGATATTTGTTCAGTTCAATTGAAAATTTCTGGTTCTATGATTTTATTGATAACTATGGACATGTTAACGAAAATGTTTTTGCATTTTCAAATTATGTTAATGATGAAAGAGTTATTGTTATTTACAATAATAAATTTGAAAGCACTGCAGGTAAAATATTTCGTTCGACTCCAAAATTAATTTCTGTAAATGATAAAAAAGAAATCTATACAAAAACCTTAGCATCTGCACTCAACTTAAAACGCTCAAAAGAATATTACTATATTTATCGAGACCATGTTACCAATCTTGAATATCTTCGTTCTGGGCTGGATTTTAATGTTGACGGACTTTATGTAGAACTTGGAGCTTTCAAATATGCAGTTTTTATTGATTTCAGAGAAATTTATGATGAATATGGTGACTGGGAAAAACTTGACCGCAGATTACAGGGCAAGGGTGTTCCAAATGTTGCAAGAGCTTTAATCGAAATGCAACTTGAACCAATCCACATTGCATTTGAACATATGTTCGATGATGAAATTTTGAATAACTTTGTTAAAGCCTGCATTGCTGGAGATAATGAAGAAATTCAAAAAGATGTAAGAATTAAATTTATTGATAATAAATATTACAGACTTTTAAGCACAATTAATTCACACCTAAATCTTAATCAGGATATTAAACCAATTCTCAAAAATTTTGACAGAGAAATTTCTACTGTAAGAAAACTTAATCATCTTCTCGATTTATATTTTTCTCGGGAAGAAAATCTGCTCAATATAAATTTGCATAAAGCTGTGGTTACAAATAAAGCAAGAAATTATAAAGAAGATTCAATTTTATTTATAATGTGGCTTGTGATATCTAATATCGGTCAAATGTTTGAAGATGAAGGTGACATCAACAAAAGAAATTATATAAATAAAATTTTACTTGACACACCAATAAGAAAAATATTGAAAAAACTTGGCCGCGGCGAGTATGATATTTTCCGTTCAATGCTTTTAATTAATATACTTCAAGAAATTAACACAGGATTAATTGAATTATTCTGCACTGTTAAAGATGTTGAACAAAAAAATAATTCAAATAAAATTGAACTTGGTTGCATAATTAAGCTTCTTACGGATGAAAATGTTAAGTTGTTTATTGGAGTAAATGAATATCAAAATATTGTTTATTACAGTAAAGAAAATTTTGAAGAACTCTTAGACTGGCTGCTTACAATTTCAATTCTTGAAAAAATGATATTAATCATTTTAGAAAGTAATCCTGAAAATGAAGAAGATTATAAAAAACTTCATCTTGAAATTGTTGAGTTAATTAATCATTCATTTAAGAAATATCAAATGGTTAAAAAGTTATCTGATGAATCAGGTTATAGATTGGAAGATTTTATTGATAGTTTGAATAAGTTAGCAGAAAAGATTGATAATTAATTTTTATATGAGCTTTTATAAAATTGAATCTTGCTAAAGCAGTTATTGTTTATAAAGTTATTAAGGAAATTAAAATGAAATTAAAAAATATTTTATTAATTACAGCATTTGGCATATTGCCTTTAATTATTTCTTCCTGCTGCGGATGTAAAAAAATTAGTGCTGAAGAAAAATTTGTTAAAGGATATATTACCGTAGTTGGTAATGAACCATTTTCTAAACTTGCAGTAAAAACAAACGATGATAAAGTGTATATCTTAAAATGCAATAAAGAAATGGAAGATTTTTTATATAGACAGCAAGGAAATTATTATTTAATTTATTTCTCGGATAGTAAAATTGAAATGGATATTCCTGTTATAACAGTTGAAAAAGCAATGCCAGTTGAAAAAGAAAAAGAAGGAAATTAAAGAATGAAAAGAATATATATTCTGTGGCTGATAATTTTTGCTTCTGTCCTTTATTCTCAAACAATTCCAGAACTAAATATTGTAGAGGATAAAAGAAAAAGTTATCCAGTAGACCCCAGACCTTATTTAGAAAGATTTAATCAGGTTAATGGAATAGATTTAACACAACCAGTTCAGGAAGATAATGTTCTCAGAAAGACTACTGCATGGAATTTTAAAGTTGGAGATAAAAGGTCCTGGTATTCATCGGATTTTGCAACCAATGCTTTCTATCAAGTGCCTTCAACATGTCGAGCTGTTGGTAATTATTGTTACATATTTGTAGAAGATAAATTATGGGATGCCGATAAAGTTGATTCTGTTTCTGTTAAGAAAGTATTAAATGCATTTGAATCAAAAACACCGGCTAATTCTTCAAAAGGAATTTATCAAACAAATATTGAAACATTTGGTAACCCGCCTGATATTGATGGTGACCCGAAAATCATTATACTCATTCTTGATATTAAAGATGGTTATTCGGGCAGCGGCGGATATGTTGCAGGATATTTTTATGCTTATCATGAATACACAACTTCTCAATACACGAATAGTAATAAAGCAGAAATTTATTTCTTGGATGGAGCTCAGAATAACTTAAATTCAGCAGACGGATTGGAAACCGCAATGAGCACTACTGCTCACGAATTTCAGCACATGATACATTGGAACTATTTCAGAAATAAAATAGAAGAAACTTTTTTTGATGAAGCATGGTCACTCATTGCAGAAGTAATTAATGGTTATCCCTTATATTCTCAAAATTATTATGCTAATGAATCAAATCATTACTTATTTGATTGGCGAAGAGATAATGCAACTGCAGTTTTAAATGATTATTCACGTGCTGCGAGATTTGCTCTTTATTTAAAAGAACAATTTGGTGTGCAGATATTTAAGAAATATTTAGAAAATGGTATCACTGCAGCAAGCGGACTCGATTATACTTTACAAAAATTGGGTTCTAGCAGAAGATTTACGGATATCCTTGAAGATTGGTTCATTGCAAATTATCTTAACAATAAGAATGTGAATTCAAGATGGGGCTACAGCTATCCTGATTTACCTAAAATGAAGTCAATTGTTTATCCCAATCCAAATGTTACAGCAACAAAAAGTGTTTATAAGTATGGTGTTCAGTATATAACTTTTAATAATGGAAAAAATTTGAATATAATGTTTAATAATCTCGGGAATAATATTAAAATAAAAGCAATAAAGATTAGCAACAATTTTGCTGCAATAGAAGATATATCTACAACTACAGATTATTCATACCCTGATTTTGGAACAACTTACAATGAAATTACATTTATGATTTATTTTATTGACCAGAGTGAAAGTAAAACAGGTCCCTTTAATTTTTCTTATTCTGCAGATGGAATTTTTGAAAACAAACCAATTGAAATAGCTTATGATAATAAAGCTCCGGTAGGTGTTTTTCCCTGGGAAATAGGAGATTCGGTGGCAGTTGAATTTAGTGGAATTGCCGGAACAAAGCTTGATTCAATTAAAGTTGCTTTGAGAACTTTAAGTGCTATGAATGGAGGTATATGGTATAAATCAACAACACAAGGTAAATATTTAGGGAAAAAATTAGCTGAATTTTCAGTAATGGGTAAATATTATGTGGAGGGAAATTATCCTCCAGAATGGCCAAACTGGGTATCAGTTGATTTAAGTGATAAAAACATAAGTACAGGTTCTGATTTTATAGTATCATTTTATATTGATGGAAATTATTTGGGGGTTAGTAACCCCAATAATAAATATGGACCAAATAGAGTAATGCATACATATCAGCTTAGTTCAAATAGTGTAACATATACCACTAATGGAGATACTAAAGGTTGGTATAAATTTTATGTAGATAAATCATCACCACAGGATTCATTTGTAGTCTATCTCATTCGTGCATATGTAAGTTATATAACTTCTGATAATAAAGAAGTAATAGAACTTTTGCCGCGCACATATTCACTCGAACAAAATTATCCCAATCCATTTAATCCATCTACAATTATTTCTTATCAAATACCTGAGATGACTAATGTTCAGATAAAAATTTATGATGCACTCGGAAGAGAAGTCAGAACATTAATTGATGAAATTAAACCTGCTGGAAAATATAATATTGCATGGGATGGTAGAGATAATTTTGGGAACCTGATTTCAAGTGGAGTTTATTTCTATAAAATTATTGCAGGAAATTTTGTTCAGACTAAAAAAATGATTTTGATGAAATAAATACTTCTTATTTTAGAATTAGCGAATTTAAATTCCTATGAAATACATAAAATTTAGAAATTATAGTGAACAAGTTCCTATCGGTAAAATTGTGTGTATTGGCAGAAACTATGCAGCACATGCAAAAGAATTAGGCAACGAAGTTCCAGAATTTCCAGTAATTTTTTTGAAAGCTGCTTCAAATGTAATTTATTCTGGCGAAGCGGTTATTCATCCAGAATATTCGAACAACTTGCATCATGAAGTAGAACTTGTTCTTTATATCGGAGAGACAATTAAAAATGCTAATGACCAATCAGCTGAAGAAGCAATTCATGGCTATGCTGTTGGACTTGATATGACTTTGCGTGATTTACAATTTGAATTTATGAAAAAAGGCGACCCATGGACATTATCAAAAAGCTTCGATACTTCGGCTGTCCTTTCAAATTTTGTTTTGAAAAAAGATTATAAGCTTAGAGGTGATGAAAAAATCTCACTTTCTGTTAATGGAACGATAAGACAAAATTCATCTTTGAATAATATGTTGTTTTCTCCTTCAAAAATTGTAAAGTATGTAACGGAAAAAATGACACTCGAAAAAGGAGATTTAATTTTTACTGGAACTCCTGAAGGTGTTGGAAGAGTAGTGCCGGGAGACAAAATTTTTGCAGAGATTGAAAATATTGGAACCCTTGAAACAACCATTGTAAAATAAAGGAGCAATGCTATGCCGGTATTTGAATACAGATGCAATGATTGTGGAAAAAAGTTCGAAATATTTTTTAAATCACTCGGAGATTCTGAAAAAATTAAATGTCCGGAATGTTCTTCTGAAAATATTAGTAAGTTATTTTCTTCTTTCAATTCTTCTGTTAATTCTTCATTATCAGAAAATTTCCAATGTTGCTGTAGTGAAAATAAAAGTTATGCAAACAGTAGTTCTTGCTTTAGCGGTATGTGTAATTTGAATGATTAATGATTTTCAATTAAAAATCTCTTCTGAAATTCAACTGCATCTTCAAACATATAAGCATTATTGAACATTACATAGTTTATTTTTTTGCTGCACGAAGAATATATTTTTTCTTTTTCATCAGAATTTATTTTGTAGTTATAATTAATTTTTTTCCCTTCGTAACTTCCATGAATTCTGAAGTAATTAAAATTGCCATATGTTGATTTGTTTAAAACTGGTGCAAGAGGGTCAACACAATGAATTAATTTCAATTCACTGCAAATTTCTTTAATTTCTTCCGAATTCCAGTTGCCTCTGACTTCCCAGATAAATTGAAAATTTTTATTGTGCCTAATCAGATTAAAAAAATTGATAATATTTTTTTTGTTCGATTCCTCAGGCTTAAATGATGCAGGAGTTTGAAATAATATTTTTGTGCAATTTAGTTTTTTTGCAAATTCTTGTGTTCGTTCCCATGCTTTTAATACTTCATCTGTCGGCTGAAAAAATCCATAATACTTTTTTCTGTTTTCAGGAATTTTTTCTTTTAATCTTCTATAAGTAAAACTTGAGGCGGGATGTGTAATTAACTGCCAGGCTTTAATAATAAATTCAAAATTTTTGTTTATTGCTTGTGCTTCTTGTTTCCACTTTTCTGCAATATTTATTTCGGGGATTTGATAAAATGTAATGTTAATTTCAATGCAGTCAAAAGTATTAAAATATTTTTTGTGAGATACTATAAAACCGCAGCAACCTGGAATTATCTTTTTATCATTTCCTTTCATGGATTAAAATCGTAAAGACTGATATTAAATTCAGAAAATTTTTTTATATGTAAAAATTTTTATAGATTTTGCACCCAAAAAACGGAGTTTATAAATGGCAAAGCAACAATCATTTGCAGATAAAGTAAAAACGAAAGCAAAATCCACACATGTTAATGTAAAAGTTGTGAAAACAATCAAGACACCAAACGGCACATACAAATTTCAGGAAAGATTTGTAAAGCTTGATGATATAAGCAAGGTAACAGAAATTAAATAATTTTTTCTCTTTTTCTATTCTGTATCTAAAAACTGATTATTTATCTAAACAACAAAATTGTTTAAAAAAATAAAAGCCGCTTTCAAAAGAAGCGGCTTTTTTAGTTAATCTGATACAACTTCAATAGCAGGATTTACTTCTCTTTTCAATAAATTTTCAATAGCAAGAAGAGTTCCTCGAATAGAACTTGGACAGCTTCCGCATGCACCTTGATATCGAATTTTTAATGTGAAACCTTCCAACCCTCTTATTTCGAGACCGCCGCCATCTCCTGCTAGTGCTGGTCGAACACGAGTATCAATTACTTCATTTATTCTTTTTAATAATTCAGTTTGTTCTTCTGTGCTTATCTGAAAACTTTCTTTTTCAGGAGGTATTAAAGACTTATCAAACTTTTTGATGAAATCAACAAAAGGCCGTTGAATTTGTCCCCACTGAACTGAAGGGTCTTTTTCAATTGTGATGAACTTATCCATATAAAAAACAGAAACTACTCCAGGAATTTCGAAAATACCTTTTGCTAAAGGGTCGTTTTGTGCTTCTTCTTTGTTCTTAAAATTTCTTGCTTCTTTATTCAGCAATTTTTCATTCAGAATAAATTTTAGTGCCTGTGGATTGGGAGTTAAATCAACATCTTCTATCATTAACATAGTTTATTCCTTTTTCTTTTTTAACTAAAAAATTTTGACAAAGGTTCAATTATTTCAATGCAATCTTATCAAAAAAATGATTACTATTCAAGCTGAAGTTAATTTTTTGACCTGTTATCAATAATGATTACAAATTCACCTTTGAGATTTTCTTTTTCAACTTCTTTTTGAATCTCTCCAACTTTTCCTCTAAAAAATTTTTCTGAGGGCATAGTTAAGTTGAAAGCTAAAACAATATTTGTGTTCTCACCAAATACTTTTGAAATATCTGATAAAATAGATTTTAATCTGTAAGGAGTTTCCATTAATATTATCAACTCTTTGATTGACTTCAAATGCTGTAATTCTTTTTTCCGTAAATCTTTTTTTGGAGAAATCCAACCCGCATAAAAAAATTTATTCAATTTGAAACCTGAACCAACAAGAGCTGTAAGCAATGAATTTGCTCCAGGGACAGGAACAATTTCGATATTTGATTCAATGCAAAGTTGAACAAGTAGGTAGCCTGGGTCAGAAAAAAGAGGCGTTCCACAATCAGAAATTAATGCAGCATTTTTTCCTTCTTTAATTTTTTGAAATAACTCGATTGAAGCTTCTTTTTCGTTATGCTCATTTAGTGAGAAAAGTTCTTTTTTGATTTTATAATGCGAGAGTAATCGGTTTGCTTCTTTAAATTCTTCGCAGATAATAAAATCAACATCATTCAATACTTTTAATGCACGAAGTGTAATATCTTCAATGTTTCCGATTGGTGTTGAAACGATATATAATTTGGGTTTCATAAAATAGGAAGCAGATAACTCAGATTAAGTAAATTTGCCTGCTCTAATTAAAAACATCTTGCTCTGAGTCATCTGATTTTATTTCATCATATCTGTTTATTCATCTAATAAGCTTTTAATCTTTTCTTTAATTTCTATTATTGGAACGATTAACTTCTCACCTGACTTTCTGATTTTTATTTCAACATTTCCATTCTTCAAATTTTTTTCACCAACAATTATTTGCAGCGGCATTCCAAGTAAATCTGCATCATTGAATTTAAACCCAGCACTAACATCATATCTATCGTCATAAATAACTTCAAAACCTGAAGTTTGCAGTTCATTGTATAACTTTTCGCATGTCTCTTTAATATCAGGATTTTTCATATTAAGACCGATTAGATGAACATCAAATGGCGATAATGGTTTTTTCCAGATAATTCCTTTTTCATCATAATTTTGTTCTAAAAAGCAAGCAAGAATTCTTTCAACTCCAATTCCATAACTTCCCATTACAACAGGATGTTCTTTTCCATTTTCATCGAGAAAATTAACACCAAGAGCTTCAGAATATTTTGTTCCTAATTTGAAAATATGTCCAAGTTCAATTGCTTTAAAAACTTGAAGCGATGAATTACATCTTATACATTTTTCACCATTTTCAACAATTCTTAAATCGTAGTATTCGATATTTGGAACATCACGTATCAAATCAATTCCACCTATATGATAATTATTTTTATTTGCACCGCTGTAAAGATTATTTGCATCTTTCAATAAATTATCTGCAATTATTCTATGCTTAAATCCAATTGGACCAATTGAGCCGGCATCTGCACCTGAAATTTCTTTAAGTTCATCTGGATGAGCCGGACGAACATTTCCTCCCAGTACGGCTTGAAGTTTAGTTTCATTAACTTCATCGTTTCCAAGCATCAAAACTAAAACAGGATTACCATTATGTATGTAAATCCTTGATTTAGCAGTTTCATGTTCATCAATATTAAGAAATGCACATAGTTCGTCAATTGATTTGACATTGGGTGTATGAATTTCATGAATCTCTTTACTTGAGTTATAACGAATAGCTGGTTGAGTGATTGATTGTGCTACTTCTACATTTGCTGCATATCCACAATTTTCGCAGTATGCTACAGTATCTTCTCCAGCATCACTTTTAACCATGAATTCCTCTGATTTACTTCCGCCCATTGCACCGCTTGATGCACCGACAACAAAATATTTCAGACCGCATCTATCAAAAATTTTTCTATAAGCTTTATCATGCATTTCATAAGATTTATCTAAATCTTCAAAAGTTTTATCCAGTGAGTAAGAATCTTTCATTATAAATTGACGGCCTCTAATCACACCGCTTCGTGGCCGAGGCTCGTTTCTAAATTTTGTTTGTATCTGATACCAGATTTGTGGTAAATCTTTGTATGATGTTATCGCACCTTTTGCATGCCATGCTACAATTTCTTCGTGAGTTGGAGCTAAAACATAATCACGATTTTTAACATGAAACATAATATCACCAAATGCTTCAACTCTTCCAGTTTGTTCCCATATTTCTCTTGGATTAAGTGCAGGATAATGAAATTCCTGTCCACCAATAGCATTCATCTCTTCTCGAATTATATCCATAATTTTTCGAATTACTTTGTAACCAAGTGGGAGCCAGGTATAAATTCCAGCTGATAATTGCCGCACTAATCCTGCTCTTATCATTAAGATATGACTTGGAATTACAGCTTCGGCTGGTATTTCTTTTAATGTTGGAACAAAAGATTTGCTTAATTTCATTTCTTGCTCTTTGTTAAAAATTTAGTTGCAAAGATAAGAAATACGAGTCCTAATTAAAACATCATTTTAATTTTGTAATGAATAAAAATACAGAAACAGCTTAAATAAGAATTGATGAGACTTCAAAAATATGGCTTGATTGGAAATAAAAGTTTGTGTAACAGTTATATTTTTTTATGGCTATAAATTTTTAGATGTAAAAGCTGCAGCAATTTTATTCTACAAATTGATTTTATATCAATCATATTATGTTTATTTTTATGTAGTATTAATATGGTAAGAAATGAATTCATTTGACCCTGTAACTCAAGACCCAATTTATATTAACAGAGAATTTCCATCATCAATGGTCCCTGTAGTATTTGAAAGTAAAGGGAATAAAATTTTAGGGACAATGCTTCTTGCTGCCGATGAAGATTTGCATCCTACAATAATTTTATTACATGGATTTCCTGGCAACGAGACAAATCTGGATTTGGCACATGTTTTCAGAAGACAGGGATTTAATGTTCTTATATTTCACTACAGAGGATGCTGGGGAAGTGAAGGTGATTTCTGCTGGAAAAATTTAACAGAAGACCTTGATGCAGCAGTAAAATTTATTAAGACAGATGAATCAAAGGAAAAATTCAGAATTGACAGCAAAAGAATAATTTTAATTGGATACAGCATGGGAGGATTTGCAGCTTTGTATTATTCAATTTTTCATGATGAAATAAAAAATATTGTTTCGATTGCAGGTTTTAATTCAGGAGCATTCGGTGAAATTTTAAAACTGAACAAAGAAATTTATCTGCAAGGTATTGAAAAAATTAAAAGTGCTATTTCATTCGTTAAAAATACAAGTGCAGAAAATTTATTAGATGAACTTATAGCAAATAAAAATGAATGGAATTTATTGAGCTATGTTAGCAAGTTATCATTAAAAAATCTTTTGTTGATTGGAGCTAAGTATGATACAACTGCTCCGCTTGAGATTCATCATCTGCCATTAGTAGCCTCATTAAGATTAATAAATGCACAAAATTTTGAAGAATATATTCTTGAATGCGGACATTCATTTTTAGATAAAAGAATTCAACTGGCAAAAATAATTTCTAATTGGTTATCAAAAATTGAGTATTAAAAATGGAAGAGAAAAATTTATATGATATGCCTGCAGAAGAATTTAAATCCACAGGATATAAGTTAATTGATTGGTCTACAAATTATCTTAAAAATATAGAAGAATTTCCTGTTCTACCTGATATTAAGCCAGGTGATATTAAATCAAAACTTCCTTCTGAACCCCCACAAAAAGGAGAAGAGTTGGATAGTATAATTAATGACATTAATGAAATAATTTTACCGGGAGTTACACACTGGCAGCATCCTAATTTTATGGCTTATTTTGCTTCAACAGCAAGTGGACCAGGAATTCTTGCTGATATTGTTAGTTCAACTTTGAACTCAAATGGCATGGTCTGGAAATCTTCTCCAGCTTTAACCGAACTTGAAGATGTTGTATTAAACTGGTATAAAAAAATGCTCAATATTCCAGGTGAATTTAAGGGAATAATTTATGACACAGCATCAGTTAGTTCTCTTCATGGAATTGCAGCTGCTCGCGAATATCTTAATCTTGACATTAGAAATAAAGGCTTAAACGGTTTATCAAAGCTACGGCTCTATTGTTCTGAACAAGCTCATTCATCAATTGAAAAAGCTGCTATTACCTTAGGTATTGGATTAGAAGGAGTAAAAAAAATTCCAGTAGATTCAGACTTTAGAATGATTCCTTCTGAACTTGAAAATGCAATTAAACAGGATATTCTAAATGGTATTAAACCATTCTGTGTTGTAGCAACAATTGGGACTACATCAACAACGAGTGTAGACCCTGTAAATGAAATAGCTGAAATATGTCAAAAATATAATTTGTGGCTTCATGTTGATGCTGCTTACGCAGGTTCAGCAGCAATGTTGCCTGAAATGAAAGAATATTTCATTGGAATTGAAAAAGCTGATTCAATTGTTACCAATCCTCATAAATGGCTTTTTGTCCCTATAGATTTGAGTGCATTTTATATAAGTAAACCTGAAATATTGAAAAGAGCTTTTTCACTTGTACCTGAATATCTTAAAAGCAGAGAAGATTCTATTGTTGATAATTTGATGGATTACGGAGTTCAACTTGGCAGAAGATTTCGTGCATTAAAATTGTGGTTTGTTATCAGATATTTCGGAGTTGATGGTTTAAGAGAAAGAATTAGAGAACATATTCGTCTTGCAAAATTATTTGCAAATTGGATTGATGAACATCCCAATTTCGAAAGATTAGCTCCAGTTCCTTTCAGCACAGTCTGTTTTAGAGCTAAATTAAATGGTATGGATGAAGATTCACTTAACAGCTTAAATGAAAAATTAATTAATGAAATTAATTCTACTGGGAAATTATTTCTTACTCATACAAAATTAAATAATAAATTTACATTGCGACTTGTAATATCAGGGATACGACAGGAGGAACGACATGTTAAACAGGCTTGGGAGCTAATCAAAGAAAAATTAAACTCCTTTTAATATTCCTTCATTAATAAGTTTTTATATATTATTTTTAGGAATAAAAAGAGGGCGGTTTTTTTATGAATTATATATTTCTTTTCCTGTTAAATATTCCTTTGTGGAATGTTCAAGTTAATTTTGACAGTCTGCTTAAAGCAAATTCTACTTTGCCAGAAACTACTCAAATTAAAATTCTTATTGACAATTGCTGGTTATATCGAAACAGCAACCCTAAATTTGCAATTCAATGTGGTGATGAAGCAATTAAAAAAGCAAAAAGAATTGAAAATAAAAAGTTACACTCAGAAGCTTTGAATCTGCTTGGAGTTGTTTATCGTAATTTAGGCGAACATGAAAAAGCTTTATATCTCTATAATGATGCATTAAATCTTGCAATTGAATCTAAGGATTCAATTCAAATAGCATTTTCTTATAACAATATTGGTGGTATTTACAGACTTCAAGGAAATAATCCCCTTGCATTGGAATATGTTCTTAAGGCATTAAATATTTTTGAAAAGTTTAATCATAAAAAGGGAATCGCTTTTTGCTCAATTAATATTGGATTGATATATAAAAATCAGGGGGAAAACGATAGTGCATTAGAATATTTAATGAATACATTAGAAATTAGAAAAGAAATTAACGACGAACCCGGCATAGCGCTTACACTAAATCTAATTGCTGAAGTTTATACTGCTAAAAAAGATTTAAAGAATGCTATGAATTATTATCTGCTTGCTGAAAGCAAATACAAAAAGTTGAAAGATAAAAGAGGAATTGCTTCTGCATGGACTGGAATAGGCAACATTTTTAAATTGAAGAATGATTATAATAAAGCACTATATTATCATTCACAGGCACTTAATCTTTCTGAAAAATTAGATTATAACGAAGGCAAATTAAATAATCTAAATAAACTTGCTATAATTTATGCTGAACTTAACAGATTGGAAGAAGCAAAAGAATTTTTAAATCGTGCAAAAGAAACTATAAAAAATTTAAAAGCAGCTTACATCATACTTGAAAGTTATAAGCAATGGATTAGATTCAGTGAAATAATTAAAGATTATGAAAATGCATTTTATTACAGCCAAAAGTATAATGCCATGCAGGATTCGTTATTTAATCAACGAAATATATCAATTGTGGCAACTATGGAATCAATTTATAAAGCAGAAAAATCAGAACGGGAAAATGCAATTCTTCAAAAAGATATTGAACTTGCAGAACGACAGAGAGATTATTTTATCGTAATTACTCTTTTGATTCTTTTAATTTCAGTTATTACATACAGTCGTTACATTACCAAAAAAATTGCAAATGAAAAATTGAAAAATCTTAATTCGATGAAAGATACACTTTTAAGAATAATTGCCCATGATTTAAGAATTCCTTTTAATGTTCTTTTTGGCTATCTAAGTTTATTAAAGGACAACTATGAAACTTTAAGTGACGAAGAAAAATTAAGTTATCTTAACAATATGGAAAAAGCTGCAAAACAAAATTTTCACTTGCTTGAAAATTTATTACTCTGGTCTCGTGCTCAAACTGGAAGACTAGAAATTGATATTAAAGAATTGTGTCTTTATGAGATAGTTCTTGAGAATTTTTCAATATTTAATTCTGTTGCAAAGACAAAAAATATTTTACTTGAAACGAATGTACCTGAGGATATAATAGTTAAGGCAGATGAAAATATGCTCAATACTATTTTAAGAAATCTCATTCAAAATGGAATTAAGTTTACGAATGAAGGAGGAAAAGTATTAATTAATGCTGAAAGAGAAAATAAATATGTGAAAATAACAGTAGAAGATGATGGTATTGGAATGGATGATGAAACAATAAATAAACTTTTTGAACTTGATATTAACAAAAGCCGCAATGGGACTGCAGGTGAATCTGGAACCGGATTGGGATTAATTCTATGCAGAGATTTTATAGAAAAGCTAAATGGAAAACTTTTTGTTGAAAGCCAGATAAATAAAGGAAGCAAATTTATTTTTACACTTCCATCTGCAAATAATGTTTAATGTAAATTATTTCCTTCAATCCATGAATTGTCTTCTAATAAAAATTTCTAAAATCGATTTACTATCTTCCACTTGGTTTTCTTATATTTGTCACTAAAAAAATTTGCTGGAGGTGTAAAATCGCAAAGGGACAAAACGAAACGGTAGAAAAAATTGTATCGCTTGCAAAGCGAAGGGGATTTGTTTTTCAATCAAGTGAAATTTATGGCGGCTTAAACGGCTGCTGGGATTATGGTCCGCTCGGTGTTGAACTTCTAAGAAATATCAAGGAAGAATGGTGGAAAGCCATGACTTACCGGGAAGATATTGAAGGACTTGATGCTGCTATTCTTATGCATCCTAAAGTTTGGGAAGCAAGCGGACATGTCGAAAATTTTACAGACCCAATGATTGACTGTAAACAATGTAAAGCTAGATTCAGATTAGATACTTTAACAGAACTAATCTCAGATAAAAATAAAGAAAAGGCACTTAGGGAACTTGATTCTTCTTTACTTGAACAGGAAGGCTCTCTTGATGATAAATTTACTGCTGTTCTTGAAAATCAATCATTGGCTTCAAAGTTACTCGATATAATTAATTGTCCTCAATGTGGTAATAAAGGCACATTTACACAACCCAGAAAATTTAATTTGATGTTCAAAACTTTTTTAGGTCCTGTAGAAGATGAAAGCAATGTGATTTATTTAAGACCTGAAACAGCACAGGGTATTTATGTTAATTTTCTTAATGTAGCAAATTCAAGCAGACAGAAACTTCCTTTTGGAATAGCTCAGATTGGCAAAGCTTTTCGAAATGAAATCAATACAAAAAATTTTCTTTTCCGCACCCGTGAATTTGAACAAATGGAAATGCAGTATTTCGTTAAACCAGGTACAGACAAAAAATATTATGATGAATGGAAAGAGATTAGAATTGATTGGTATAAATCACTCGGTATGACCCCAACAAAACTTCGATTCCATGACCATCCTCAAAATAAATTAGCTCATTATGCAAAAGAAGCAACAGATATTGAATATGAATTCCCATTTGGCTGGGGAGAAATAGAAGGGATTCACAATAGAACCGATTATGATTTAAGTCGTCATCAACAATATTCCGGCAAATCTCAATTATATTTTGATGATGAAACAAAAGAAAAATATATTCCATATATAATTGAGACCTCTGCTGGTGCAAGCCGCTCATTTATGGCTTTCCTTATTGATGCTTACTATGAAGAAGAAGTTAATGGCGAATTAAGAAGTGTTCTGAGATTTCATCCCAAATTAGCTCCAATTAAAGCAGCTGTATTTCCACTTGTTAATAAAGATGGAATGCCTGAAGTAGCAAAAAAAATTGAAGCTGATTTGAGACCACATCTTAAAATATTTTATGATGATAAAGGTGCGATTGGACGCCGTTATAGAAGAATGGATGAAGCAGGAACTCCGTTTTGCATTACAGTTGATACTCAAACTCTTCAGGATGAAACTGTTACGGTTCGTGAACGTGATTCAATGAATCAAGTTCGTGTATCTATCAGCAGTTTGTTGAATTATTTTTTAGATAAATTAAGATAATTCATAAAGCAAGATAATTACTTAGTTATTGCTTTCTGTTTTTTTTGAAAGTTAAACTTCATGGGAGTTGCTAAAAAGTTCTATGTCCTATTAAAATATTGCTTTTTAATGCAACTCCTGAAGTAAATGTAAAAATAAGAATAGGACATGAACTGATATATACTTAAGTTATTGTTTTTTTCTGTAACCTTGATTTATTAAACTTATCTGTTTAAATGCAGAGAAGACAAATTCAGATATTATAAATGGAGCTTAATCTTTACTTCGCAGGGCTAAAAAATTTTGCAACTAATAAGCATATTTACACAACTAAATAGCCACACAAAATAAGGGGTAATTTAAAATGAAAAGCAGGTTAATATTCTTGTTGCTTATATTTTGTTATGTTATGACTTCAGCTCAACCCAGAAAAATTAATTTTGTGCAATATAAACTTAATAATGGGCTGAATGTAATTTTACATCAGGATAATTCAACTCCAATAGTAGCAATATCAGTATTGTATCATGTAGGAAGTAAAAATGAAGACCCTGAAAGAACGGGATTTGCTCATTTTTTTGAACATCTTATGTTCGAAGGCTCGCCAAACATTCCTCGTGGTGAATACTTCAAAATTATTGAAGCTGCAGGAGGGGAACTTAATGCTAATACTTCATTCGACAGAACTTTTTATTACGAAATTCTTCCTTCGAATCAATTAGAACTTGGTTTATATATGGAATCTGAAAGAATGCTTCATTTAAAGATCGATAGCATTGGAGTTGAGACACAAAGAAAAGTAGTTAAAGAAGAAAGAAAACAGCGTTATGAAAATCAGCCTTATGGTTCATTGATAGAAAAGCTCTTCAGTAATGCTTACAAAGTTCACCCGTATAGATGGACACCAATTGGTCAGGTACAATATATTGACCAGGCAAAGCTCGATGAATTCATTGCTTTCTACAAAAAATATTATGTCCCCCAAAATGCAACTCTGAGTATAGCAGGAGATATTGATATTGAGAAGACAAAAGAATTAGTTCAAAAATATTTTGGTGAAATTCCGAAAGGGACTCAAGAAATTACCCGCCCAAATATTGTAGAGCCGGAACAAACTCAAGAGGTAAGAGAAGTTGTATATGATAATGTTCAACTTCCAATGGTAGTTTTTGGTTATCATATGCCAAAGCAAGGAACACCGGATTATTATGCATTGAGCATTTTAACTACTGTTCTTTCTGGTGGTGAAAGTTCAAGACTTCAGAAAGAAATTAAAGATAAACAGCAGAAAGCTCTTGCAGTTGGTTCAATACCAATTCCTATGGAAGACCCCGGATTGTTTATTGTTTATGGACTTGCAAATGTTGGTGTTACTGCAGAAGATTTAGAAGCTGCTATTCAAAAGGAAATTGAAAAAGTTAAAAACGAATTAATAAGCAATTATGAGTTTCAAAAAGTTCGAAATCAAATCGAAAGTGATTTTGTAAAAAGAAATTCAACAATGATTGGTATTGCTGAAGACCTTGCAAATTATTTTGTTTATTACGGCGATGCAAATTTAATTAACACCGAAATTCAAAGATATATGAAAGTTACTCGAGAAGATATTAAAAGAGTAGCAAATAAATATTTAAAAAATGAAAACAGAGTAGTTTTGTATTATCTTCCAAAATCATTTGAGAAAAAGTAATCTGATTAAATAAAAAATTTATGTGGAAAAAAAGGAGTTTTGAAAAATGATTAAAAAAATATTGTTAATAGCATTAATGATTGTTGTGCCTTTATATGCACAACTTGACAGATCAAAGCGTCCTCAACCCGCTCCAGCCCCAGAAGTCAAAATTGGAGAATACGAATCTTTCGAATTGCCAAATGGATTAAAAGTTTTTGTGGTCGAAAATCATAAGCTCCCAAGAGTAACATTTAATTTATTTATTGATATTGACCCTATTCTCGAAGGAAATCATGCTGGATATATTTCCGCAGCAGGAGAATTATTAAGAACCGGCACTAAAACAAGAACAAAAGATAAACTTGATGAAGAAATTGATTTTATTGGAGCTGAATTATCTACTTCTCCAAATGGAATTACTGCAAGTGGACTTGAAAAGCATAAAGAAAAAATTCTTGAAATAATGTCTGATATAATTCTAAATGCAAATTTCAAACAGGAAGAACTCGATAAGATAAAAAAGCAAATGCTTTCTTCTATTGCTGTATCTAAAGATGAACCAAATTCTATAGCAAGAAGAGTAAGTTCTGTATTAATGTTTGGGAAGAATCATCCTTATGGCGAAACAGAAACAGAGGAATCAGTTAATTCAATTACTCTTGAAATGTGTAAGAATTATTATGAAACTTACTTCAAACCAAATGTAGCATATCTTGCTGTGGTGGGAGATATTAATAAAGAAAAAGCAAAATCTCTTATTCAAAAATATTTTGGTAAATGGGAAAAGAAAGAAGTTCCAAAAAATTCTTATGAAACACCAAAACCACCATTAATAAATAAAGTTTGTCTGGTTGACCGTCCCAATTCAGTTCAATCTGTGATTGCAATTTGTTATCCTGCAGAATTAAAAATTGGAAGTGAAGATGAAATTAAAGCTTCAGTAACAAATTTGATTCTTGGGGGCAGTGCAACAGGCAGATTATTTATGAATCTGAGAGAATCGAAAGGTTATACTTATGGTTCTTATTCTCAACTTAAAGCTGACCCAATTGCGGGAAGTTTCTTTGCTTTTGCTCAGGTTAGAAATAGTGTTACCGACAGTGCAATTACAGAAATGTTAAAAGAAATGAAAAGAATTAGAAATGAAAAAGTAACTGAACAAGAACTTGAGAAAGCAAAAAATTATTTAGCAGGAGAATTTATAAGAAGTCTCGAAAATCCAGCAACTATTGCTCGATTTGCAATCAATACTGCAAGATTCAATCTTCCTAAAGATTTTTATAAAAATTATCTGAAGAATCTTGCTTCAATTACAGCTGATGATGTTCTTGAAACAGCAAAGAAATATATAAAACCAGGTAATGCATATATTCTTGTTGTTGGTAACGGTGAAGAGATTTCAAAAAATCTTATAAACTTCAGTATCACTGGAAAAATTGAATATTATGATGTGTTTGGTAATCCATATGACCCAACATTAAAAAAATTACCAGCAGGACTTACAGTTGAACAAGTTCTCAATAAATATATTGAGGTAATAGGAGGAAAAGAAAATTTATTGAAAGTGAAAGATAAAGTAGTAAAATTAACAGGCTCTACTCAGGGAATGAATATTAATGTTACAATATCTCAAAAGTATCCCAATAAATTAATGCAATTAATTGATGCAGGAGTATTTCAACAAAAAACAATTTTTGATGGAGAAAAAGGAAAAGTTGAAATAATGGGACAATCCCAGGAACTTAATAGCGAGCAGGTTGAATCATTAAAAGAGCAGGCATTAGATGCTCCACTTGATTATCCAAAATATGGATTAAAACCTGAACTTGTGGGTATTGAATCAATTAATGGAAAAGATGCATACAAAGTTGTTTTGACTTCTTCTTCAGGAAAGAAAACAACACAATATTATGATGTTGAAACAGGATTGTTGGTAAGAACTATTAGTAATGTTACAACACCTCAAGGAAGTTTTGCCCAGACTATGGATGTAAGCGATTATAAAGAAGTGCAGGGAGTAAAATATCCATTTAAATATGTTCAGAGTTTTGGTCCGCAGTCTATTGAATTATATGTTTCTTCAATTGAAATAAATACAAATCTTCCAGATTCACTTTTTGAAGTGAAATAATTTTTTTAAGGGGTCATTTCAAAAACTTAAGGTTGGCTTTACAGGATTATTTTGGAATGACCTCTTTTTATATCTTTGTGTAGTTATTTTAATTATAAGGAGAGATATGCCAAAATATTCTGTTATTGTTTTTGACCTCGGGAATGTTTTAATCCCCTTCGATTATTCAAAAGTTGTAAATAAGCTCAATTCAATAAGTGATGGTCTTGGAGATAAGTTTGCAAGACTTTACAGCGAAAATTATGAATATCATCGAAATTTTGAACGGGGCAAAATTTCTCGTAAAGAATTTTTAGATACTATGTCCAGCTGGCTGGAGCATAAAGTTTCAGAAGAAAATTTTTGTAAAATTTATTCTGATATTTTTACTTTGAACGAGAAAGTCGTATCATTAATTCCACAGCTTAAGAAGAATTTTAAAGTTGTGTTACTATCAAATACAAATGAAATTCATGAAGAATATGGATATGGTCATTATGAATTTTTGAATTACTTCGATAAAATTTTTCTTTCTCATAAAGTTGGAGCAGTTAAGCCAGAAGAAAAAATTTACAGAGCGGTAGAATCTTACACACAAAAACCATCTAACGAACATTTATTTATTGATGATGTTCTTGAATACATTGAAGGAGCGAAAAGATGTGGCTGGGATGGAATTCACTTTCAAAATTATGATATGCTCATTAAAGAATTAAAAAATAGAAATATCTTTCTTGATGGAATTAATTGAGCCATTTTTTCCAGATTTCTGGTTGATATCCAACAGTAACTTCTTTACCGTAACGTACTATTGGAGTTTTTATCAAAAGTGGGTCATTTAATAATTCTTCTTCAATATCAAAAATCATAAACTGAAGATTTCTTTTCTTAAATTGTTTTCCCTCTCTGTTAATTAAATCTTCAATAGGAATTTTTGTTTTAATATTTTCAAGTTCACCTTTTGTTAATCCTTTTTCATTCAAATCTCTGAAGTGATATTGAATTCTGCGTTCTTTGAAAAATCTTTCAGCTTTGCGTGTTTCATTGCAACTCTTCGTCCCAATTATTTGAATATTAATTTGATTCATTATTAACTCAAATAAAATTGTAAAGCACTTCAGATAATCATATTTTTGAAAACAAAAATAAAAAAATAAATTTTGAGGCTAACATGCATTTAATAAAAAAATTATTTTATCTAATAATTATGGGATTTTTGATTATGAGCTGTGCAAATCAAGAAAGAAAAGATGATTTCAAATATGTAACAGAACAATTTGCAGATTTAAGAATTCAGAGATATAAAGTTGATGGATTCGAAAATCTTACTCTGCAGCAAAAGAAATTAGTCTATTATCTTTATCAAGCTGCTTTGTATGGAAGAGATATAATCTGGGATCAGAATTATAAATACAATCTATTAATCAGAAAAACTCTTGAAGCAATAGTAAAAACTTATAAAGGAGATAGAACTACTCCGGATTTTCAGAATTTTATGGTTTATACAAAAAGAGTTTGGTTTTCAAATGGGATTCATCATCATTATTCAAATAAAAAATTTCTGCCGGAATTTTCGAAAGAATATTTTGCAGAACTAATTAAAAATTCTGACCCGAAAGAATTTCCACTAAAGGAAAATGAAACAATTGAAAATTTGATAACAAAATTAGAACCTATATTATTTGACCCCAATGTAGATGCAATTAAAGTCAATCAAAATCCCGAGTATGATTTGATAAAAACATCTGCAGTTAATTTTTATGAAAATTTAACACAGAAGGAAGTAGAAAATTATTACAAAAAAATTATCAAGCCGAATGATGAAAGGCCAATTTCATATGGATTGAATTCAAAAATGGTAAAGGAAAATGGACAAATTTACGAACGTGTCTGGAAATTAAATGGGATGTATGATGCTGCAATTCAAAAAATTGTTTACTGGCTAAAAAAAGCAGTTGAAGTTTCAGAAAATGAACAGCAAAGAAAAGCTCTGAATTTATTGATTGAATATTATGAAACCGGCGATTTGAAGAAATGGGATGAATATAATATTGAATGGGTCAAAGATACTTCTTCAGTTATAGATGTGATTAATGGATTTATCGAAACTTATAATGACCCGCTTGGATTCAGAGGGTCGTTTGAATCGGTTGTTTCGTTCAAAGATTTTGAAGCAACAAAAAGAATAAAAGCAATAAGCGATAATGCACAATGGTTTGAAGATAATTCTCCAATAATGCCTGAACATAAGAAAAAAAATGTTAAGGGAATTTCTGCAAAGGTAATTACAGTTGTTGTAGAATCTGGGGATGCTTCGCCGTCAACACCAATTGGAATTAATTTGCCAAATGCAGAATGGATTAGAAAAGAACATGGTTCAAAATCTGTAAATCTTGGTAATATTGTTTACTCTTATAATAAAGCTTCAGAAACAAGCGGAGTGCTCGAAGAATTTGCATTTTCAAAAGAAGAAATTGAAAGAGCAAAAAAATATGGGGCACTTGCAAGTGATTTACATACTGACATGCATGAAGTTATTGGTCATGCTTCAGGTCAAATTAATCCTAATGTTGGACAGCCAAATGAAACATTGAAAAATTATGCTTCAACTCTTGAAGAAGCTAGAGCAGATTTAGTTGCGTTGTATTTCATCATGGATAAAAAATTAGTTGATATTGGAGTGATGCCTTCTCTTGAAGTAGGCAAAGCAGAATATGATTCATTTATAAGAAATGCATTAATGGTTCAGTTGGCTCGAGTAAAACCTAAAGAAAATCTGGAAGAAGCTCATATGAGAAATAGACAACTTATTGCTAAATGGGCTTATGAAAAAGGTTTGCCGGAAAATATTATTGAGAAAAAAAATAAAAATGGGAAAACATATTTCGTTATTAATGATTATGATAAACTAAGAAACCTTTTTGGACAGCTGCTTCGCGAAATTCAGAGAATAAAATCAGAAGGCGATTATGAAGCAGGAAAAAATCTGGTTGAAAATTATGGTGTAAAAGTTGATACTGAACTTCATAATGAAGTTTTGGAAAGATATCAGAAATTAAATATTGCACCTTATGCAGGTTTTATTAATCCTAAATTAATTCCTGTTATGAATGGCGATGAAATAATTGATGTGAAGATTGAATATCCAGAAGATTTTACAGAACAAATGCTTTACTATGCTAATGAGTATTCTGTACTACAAGTAAATAATTAAGTTTTTATTTAAGTCCATCTGCGTGCTTATTGGTATGCAGGTGGACTTTTCATTTAATAAATTCAATAAATTTTTTTAACCGAATTCTTAAATCAAATCAGAATATTGACCGTTAATAACATTCAATAAATCTGAAGGTGAAATTTTTATCTGCATTCCTCTCACTCCAGCACTTACATAAATGTAATCGAAAAGTTGAGCTGATTCATCAATAAAAGTTGGAAACAATTTTTTCATCCCGATTGGTGAACAACCGCCTCTGATATAGCCTGTAATTGGTTGGAGTTCCTTAACCTTTATTAATTCTATTTTTTTTGAATTGCATGCTTTTGCTGCTTTTTTCAGATTTAATTCATAACAGCCGGGAATTACAAAAACATAAAAATTATTTTCTTCGTTATGCGCTACAAGTGTCTTAAATACAATTTCTAAATTTACTCCTAACTTTTTTGCAACGGAAACAGCATCAATTTCCTCTTCGTTAAATTCATATTCCACAGTTTCAAATGAAATATTTTTTGATTCAAGAATTCTAATAGCATTGGTTTTCAAATTAACCTCAATTGATAAAATATCATCTCGAATTTAAAAATAATTTCTATTAGAAGAAGGGCACTGAGCTCTAATTATTTACTGAATGAGTTTTTAATTATCAGATTTAAGTTCTTTAAGAATTTGGATTACTTTTTTCAGAAATATTAAAATCAAAATAAGCATTAATCCAAGTATTAGATAGGTAATCATTTTCATGTCTTTCTTTTTTGCCCTGTGCAATAGTAAAATAAAATTTCGAAAGTTTTTGTGAGCCTTGTCAAGAATAAAAAAAATTAGAATTATGTAGTGTTTTAAATTATTCTTGACTAATTTTATAACCAACATTTATGAGGGGAACACCATGAAAAAATTAATTATTATTTTCTTTATAGGATTTTTTATGAAGTCATTTGCTCAACTTCCACCAATTATTGACAGAGAACTTTTCTTTGGAGACCCGGAAATTTCAGGTGCTCAAATTTCTCCAGATGGAAAGTATATTACCTTTATCAAGCCTTACAATAATGTGCGAAACATTTGGATTAAAGAAATTAATCAAAAATTTGAAGAAGCTCGTCCATTAACTAATGACACAAAAAGACCTATTACAAATTATTTCTGGTCAAGGGATAGTAAGTATATTCTTTATGTTCAGGATCAGGGAGGTAATGAAAATTTTAGAGTATATGCTGTAAGTCCACTTGATAAAGGAGACCCAGTTCCACCTTCAAGAGATTTAACACCACTCGAAAATGTAAGGGCTTATATTTATGATGTTCCAAAGAAAACTCCAAATGAAATTTTTATTGGCCTTAACGACCGCAATCCTCAACTTCATGATGTATACAAATTGAATTTAACAACAGGAGAAAGAACTTTAATTCGAAAAAATGACGAGAATGTAGCAGAATGGATTTTTGATTTAGATGGTAATTTAAGACTTGGAATAAGGCAAACTGAAGATGGAGGGACAGAAATTTTGAAAATAGATGGTGATAAATTAATTCCCATTTATAAAGTATCAAGTGAAGAAACAGCTGAACCATACAGATTTACGCCAGATGGAAAAAGTTTTTATCTGGTAACTAATAAAGGGGATAAAGTTGATAAGACAGAATTAGTTTTATTTGATATGGAAACAGGCAAAACAAAGTTTATTGAAAGGGATCCTAAGAACGAAGTTGATTTTGGTGGTGCTATTTTTTCTGATATTACAAATGAACTTATAGCTACATATTATAGAGCTGACAGGTTAAGAATTTATTTTAAAAACAAAGATTTCGAAAAAGCTTTTATGCAATTGAAAAAAGCTGTTCCAGAAGGTGAGATATTTTTGAATTCTATGTCTGAAGATGAAAATTTATGGATTGTAAGTGTCTCGAGAGATGTAGATCCAGGTTCCACTTATTTGTTCAACAGAATAACAGGCAAAGCTGAACTGCTCTATAAATCAAGACCAAACTTACCTACAGAATATCTTGCTGAGATGAAACCAATTAAATATAAAGCTAAGGATGGATTGTTAATTCCTGCATACTTAGTGTTGCCTAAAGGTATTACACCAAAAAAACTGCCAGCAATTGTATTTCCTCATGGGGGTCCATGGGCTCGTGATTTTTGGGGTTACAATCCTTTCGCACAATTTTTAGCTAACAGAGGTTATGCAGTATTATTGCCAAACTTTAGAGGTTCTACAGGTTACGGTAAAAAATTTTTGAATGCAGGAAATAAGCAATGGGGAAGAGGTGCAATGCAGCAGGATATTACTGATGGTGTGAATTATTTAATTAAAGAAGGAATTGCTGACCCAAAAAGAATAGGAATTGCAGGAGGTTCATATGGTGGATATGCAACATTAGCAGGTTTGGCATTTACTCCTGATTTATATGCTGCAGGGTTTGATATTGTAGGACCATCAAATATTATTACATTATTGAATTCAATTCCACCATACTGGGCTCCAGTAAAGAAAATTTTTACTGTGAGAGTTGGAGACCCGGATAATCCCCAAGAAAGGAAAATGCTTGAAGAACAATCACCGCTTAATTATGCAAGCAATATCAAAGCTCCATTATTTGTTGTGCAGGGAGCTAATGACCCCCGTGTTAAAAAAGCTGAATCAGACCAAATTGTAGTAGCTTTGAGAAATTTAGGAAGACAGGTTGAATATATCGTTGCCCCTGATGAGGGACATGGATTTCTCGGTAAAGAAAATCGACTTGCAATGATAGTAGCAATGGAGAAATTTTTTGCTAAACATTTAGGCGGAAGAATGCAGGAAGATGTTAAACCAGAAATACAAAAAAGACTTGATGAGATAACCGTTGATATTAAAACTGTTACAATGCCAAAACAAGAAACTGTTAGTAGTATTCTTACTACTTTTGATGGTTCAGTAATTCAATCATCATTGTTAAATTATCTTGTTAAGATTGAAACAAGAGGTCAAAAATTTGAAATGAATGTAAGCAGAGAAATAACAAAATCTGAACTCAATGGAAGAAGTGTTTTTGTTATAGTTGATGCAGCAACAGGCATGATGGGAGGAAATGATACATTAATAGTTGATGCAAATACATTATTGCCAATAAAAAGAAATATCAAACAGGGACCAGCTACTATTCATTTAACATTTAGTCCGGATAAAGTAGAAGGGCAAATTGAAGCCGGTCCCCAAAAAATGCCTGTAAACATAAAAATTGATTCTCCAGTTTTAACAGAGGGAGCTGGAGTAGAATTAGCATTGAGGTCTTTGCCATTAGCAGAAGGATATAAAACATCATACAAACAAGTTGATATAATGAAAGCAAATGTGCAGACAATGATTATTGAAGTAACCGGTAAAGAAAAAGTAACACTTCCATCAGGAGAGTATGAAACATATAAAATTTTGGTTAAACCAGCAGAAAGTGATGAAGGTGCACAAACTTTATGGCTTGATGTTACAACAAAAACATTGGTAAAATCTGAATCCAAACTTGGCGCAATGATGGGAGGTGGTACAGTAACAGTTGAATTAACGAAATAAATTAGAATTATGATATATTATAATAAAAAGAAAAATTGTTAGCTTGTTTTTAAATTAAAAAGCAAATTAGTAGATAAAAAAGTTAGTAGAAAAAGACGGCCTATAGGTCGTCTTTTTTTATGAGATTGTATGAGAATTATAAATCGAAATTTATTTTGTTTATAAATGTTTTGAAATTATTGTCTTTTCATAAAAGCCAGATAAATATCACATTACAATTGATGTTTTTATACAATCTGTATATTAGGGGTAATAATGAATTAACATAAGATATAATGTTTAACCAAGTTGAGGGTATATCTCAAAAAAATTTAAAGTCAATTTTGAAAAACTTCTCTTTCAATACTCTTATAAATTAGCAAAAGAGGAAATTGTTATAGCACTTATATTCATTCGAATATCAATGAAGTTATTAATGTTATAAGATTTCTTAAATATATAATCTAATTTGTCTAATTCCCATTAAAAGCTTTTTAACTTGAGGGTAACATGATTGAAAATTTTTTCAGTCAATTCAACCTAAAAGTAGTTAATTATAAAATTTATGATTCAGAGAATATATTCAATGGATTAGCTGAGGAACTTTACAAAGGTAAAACTAAGAAGTGTATTTTATTGAGAAAAATTGTTAATAAGTGTAAAAAAAAATTATTGCAAGAAAATAATTATGATGATTTAAAATTATTAAATGAAATTAGGTCTATAATTAATGGTAAATGGTTAGAGATTTATACATGCTTTCTGCTTTTCAAGATAATTAATGAATGTGCTATATACTTTAGCCACATTAATTATCAAATTTATTATGATGTTGAACTTACAAGTATCTATAATAATAAACATTATGAACTGGACGTTATCGCAGTAATAGAAAATTATATTTACTGGATTGAATGTAAAAGTGGTAGTTTTGATGAGAGTGATATAAAAAAATATTCAGCTATCAAAGAGAGACTTGAATTTGATGATAATCATGCATTTTGTGTTTTGCATTTGGCTAATCCTAAATACTGTCAAAAAATTGAAGAGAAGTATGATTTTCGAACAATTACATCAGAACAATTTTTCACAATCCTTTGGAAATGTATTTTTAATGATTTATATAAAATTAGAGATGAGTTAGATTTGATTATTAAAAATGAAAATTAAAATCATCTTGTGTGTGTATCTAAGATTACAACTATAATTACAAACAAGTGTTATTTCTTTTTCTTATAAAATTGAAATACCTGGAGATTAAATTTTTTTGACATTAAAAAGAGTGCATGATACTATTCTTGGAGATTTAAAATTTTCGAAGCAGAGATTTTAGGTAGGTTTTAGTTGTCCATTGAGGGCTTATAAATATTTTCGAAATATTTCTTTTCTTCACAAGTCATTAATTACATAATAATTTTGGTATAAATAATTTCTGTTCTTTTTGTCATTCCGAGTGCGGTTAAAATTGTGATTCGCTGAATTTCGAGGGCATTCAGTTCAGAATCACATTTTGCCGCACTTCTTCTTCTAGTAAAAACAATTAGGAAAATTTATGGCAAATAATATCAAAAAATTAAAGGCTCATAAATGCAGTATTAAAGAATGTATGAATCTTGTTAAATTCAAAGGCTCTTTCTGCAACAATTGTATAAACAAAATATGCGATGAAGATTATGTTATTATTCTCTGTCCTATATGTGAAACTTTGCTTGATGTAATTAAATTAGAAGAGTGTTATGAAAGTGATAATAACAAAATTAAATATTGCATTTGCTGTGATTGCTTTTCTCAGTTTGAAATAATTCAAGGAGATGATGAACCTTTAGATGAATAATATCAAAATAGTTAATATTTGGTATGCAAGTTATTTAAGGTAAGATTTCATATGTCTAAAATTGTTGAACCAATTATAGCCCCAAAAAATAATTTTACTAGAACCTGTGAAATAAGTTTATTGAAGTTAATACTTGTCGCAACTTTTCATCTTACAATTTGCAAAAACTAGATTCGTGATGCGCTCAAATACTTTCCAAATTATTATATTTAATTTTAATTGTAGCCATCGGTTTTTCATAGATTTCTAAAATAAAAAGCATCATCATTCGAAGAGGCTTTTTACTTAGTAGCGGGGGTAGGACTTGAACCTACAATTCGCCGTTGGCGAATTATGAGCC
>NZ_JAYKGK010000011.1:0-107671 GCF_036860675.1 Rosettibacter primus | reverse complement strand
AATCCTGCTTGATATGCAGGATTCTTATTAGTTGGTGAGCGCGGGTGGGCTCGAACCACCGACCCTTTGCTTAAAAGGCAAATGCTCTACCCCTGAGCTACGCGCCCATATCTTAAATTTCGAGGCACAAATATAATTTTTACTAATAAATTTTCCAAACCTTTATAGGATAATTACTGAAAAATCTTTCGTATTAAATAAAAACTTCAGGTTGTTTTAAAAAAGAGAATGAATATTATTAATTTTTATTTTTTATCATATTTCTCTTTATTCAATTGCAAAGCAAAAAGCTTTTCTTCTTTTTTAATTTGCTTTAAAGATTGTTAAAATTAATTCGATAATTATATAGTAGATAATACTATATAGTGGTGAGCTATGCTCAAAATTAATATTTATTAAGTTAGGAGACTTCTTTAAATGTATAAATTACTACTAATTCTAGCTATCACTTATACAATTCAAGCGCAATCAAATAATTATAAAGAATTGACATTAGAAGATTGTATAAAGTTAGCTTTAGAAAAAAACAAGCAAAAGGAAATTTCTAAATTGGCAATTAAGAGAAGTGAAGCACAGATAAAGCAAGCAAAATCTATAAAGTATCCACAATTTGAAATTTCTTCGTTTGCTTTTGTAAGTGATGAAGATTTTACATTTACTCAGCCTCCTCTCAAAATTCAGATGCCACCAATAAATATGGGTACATTTTCTTTACCATTTTCTTCAATCGAAATTCCACCTCAAAAATTTTCAGTTGCGGAAAATAAAAGTATACTTTCAGAAGCTTCTCTAATTTATCCATTATATACAGGTGGGAAAATTAATTCTGTTATTGAACAAGCAAAATTAGGATTGTCTATAGCTAAGAGCGACTTAGAATTAACAGAAAGTGAAATAAAGTATAATGTTAAAAAAGCATTTTATTCAGTTGTGATGGCACAGAAAGTAAGTAATATTTTTAATGATGCACTAATTAGATTCGAAACCACTTATAAACTTACAGAAAGTTTATATAATGCCGGCTCAGAAAATGTGAACAAACTTGATTACCTAAAAATCAAAATGGCATATGAAACATTTAAAGGCTTGAATGAAACTATTTCATCAAATTTGAAAACTGCATTATCTGCACTGAAGTTTTTTATTAGTATTGATTCAAATGAAGAATTAACCATAATACCACCATTGAACGACTATGATAATGATGTAATAGAGAAATATTTAGAATCAGAATTACTAACTGAATTAAATATAAATATGCAGAAGATTAATAATGCTATAAAGGCATTTGAATATAAAGTAAAAGAAGCTAAAAGCGATTACTATCCATCTTTTGCATTGATAAGTAGTTATAGAAGATTGGACAATCATTATCAATATGGATTCTTTACAGAAGAGAATAGAAATATTTTATCAGTAGGAATAGGAATTAAATGGTCATTATTTAATGGTTTTAGAACTGAAGGCAAAGTTGAGGAAATGAAAGCAGAATTATCAAAGTACCAAACACAAAAATTATATTTGAACGAAGCATTGAAGTTTCAAAAAGAAAAATTATTAAATGAATTAAGAGCCGTAAATAATCAAGTTGAATCGGCAAAAGCAGCAATGGAAACAGCAACTGAATACAGAGAATTGCAGTTAAAAGCATATATGAATGATATGGGTTCGGTGTCCGATTTTATTCAAGCTCAATTGTATGAATCATTCCTGAGTGCGCAATATGAATACACACAATTCAATCGAATTTGTACAATTTTGGAATTGGAAAAAATTTTTGGAGATATTAAATAAACAAATGTGATATTCTCTTTAAACGAATAAAAATATATATGCAATCAATTAATAAAAGAGTGATCATATTTTTATTTTTAATAATTCTTGGTTATTATGAAATTACTGCACTGACACAGCCCGACACCGTTAGATGGGGATTTTATTTTACTTCTGTAGATGAGGTTGTAGCAAGAAAAATAGGCGAGTCATTAAGATACTGGGTGGAATTTATTAAAAATAAATCTAATGATAAAAGAGTTCAGGAAGCAGTTTTTATAAGTAGACGTTATACTTCCATAGCAGATTTTTTACAAGATGTGCGTAAAAACAAAATCGAAGTAATAAGCTTTCCTTCGTTAACTTATTTTAAAAGTGGCATAAATGATTATTTTTATCCAGCACTTACAATTTCAAAATCACAAGAAAGTAAGTATGAAAAGTATTTAATAATTAGTAGTGAAAAAGCAGAAAACAATATTGAAAAATTAAAAAATGCAGAACTTTATACTCCTAAGTTATATACAGACGAGCTGCTTGTTACCTGGATAAAATCAAAATTTAACATTAATAATTCTTCAAAGAAAAACAAGATTAAAATAATAAAAACAACAAAAACAGAAATTCAACTAATCATCTCAGTCTTCTTTAATACAATTAACTATGCTGTTGTTTCAGAAGCCTCATTTCAATTGGCTAAAGAATTAAATCCGCAGATAAAGAATAAAGTAAAGGTGTTAAGTGTTTCCCCAGACTTTCTTTATATAATAATTTCATTTAATAAAAAGATTAAAGAATATGTTGCTGAAAAAATTATGGAGCTGTGCTTAAATATCCATAAGTCAGTAGAAGGCAGACAAATATTAAATCTGATACAGGCAGAAAGATTTTTTTCAATTAATGAATCGGATTTAGATGAAACAAAAAAATTAGTAAAGTTTAATCAAACCAAAATTAATTAGAGCTGCGATTAAAGATGAAATGTTATTATAACATATTGGCTCTTACTTTATTAGTTTTTGGTTTAATTTCGAATATCACAATTGCGCAAAATAGACAGGATACACTTTATTGGGGTCTTTATTTTCCAGAAGTAAATAGAAACTATGTTGAAAAAATTTATAAGTCCTGGAATGCATGGATGGATTTATTTAAGAGTAAGTCTACAAATAAAAATGTAAAGGGAGGTAAATTTATAGCAGTTCAGTATAATTCATTTGAAAAATTAATGACCGACATAATGAATAACAAAATTGATGTACTTACATTATTTACAACAGATTATTTTAATTATGGATTGGATAAATATTTTTACCCGATTCTTACAACTTCAAAATCATTAGAAAATAAACTTCTGAGATATGTAATAATTTGTAATACACAGAAAAGCGGTGATTTAAATTCTGTCGATAATATTGAATTTAACTTGCCCGAATCAGATAATAGTAATTTAATGTCTATCTGGGTAAAATCAAAGATTGGTAATAAAAAATTTTCTCGATGGAAAAATGTTAAAATTACCAAGTTGTCAAAAACAGAAAGTCAGTTAATATACTCAGTCTTTTTTAATACAATAAATTATGCTGTTGTTTCTGATGCTTCACTTTATGTTGCTATGGAATTAAATCCACAAATAAAAAGTAAAGTTAAGATTATTGATATATCACCTGACTTAATAAATTTTCTTATTGTAGTTAGAAAAGAATATGATAAAGGGAATACTAATACAATAATTGATGTTTGTTCAAATCTTCATAAATCTGTAGAAGGCAAACAAATATTAAATTTAGCTCAAGCAGCTCGATTTGTACCAATTGTTCCCCTCGATTTACAAGAAACTGAAAAATTAGTAAAACAAGTAAAATGAAATTTTTATAAACAAACGACTTTTTAAAATGAGGACCTTTAAAGAAAAATTAACAATATTACTTTTTGTTTGCTTAATAAGCAGTAATATGCAATATGCACAATCAGATAAAACCATACTGAGATGGGCACTATATTTCCCTACTATAGAACAAAATTACATGAAACAAATTAATGAATCATGGGACTACTGGTCAAAGTTGTTTATAAAAAAATTAAATAACCAAGGTCTTGAAGGCGGAAAATTTTCTGTTCAACAATATTATTCTAAAACTCAATTATTAGAAGATATTAAGAATAATAAAATTGATGCTATAGCATTATTTTCAATTCATTATGTAAATGAGGGCTTTGATAAATTTTTCTATCCTGTTTTTACCTCTTCAAAGTCATTAGAAGAAAAATTTCAAAGATATATTATAATCTGCAATGTAGAAAACCAATTAAGTAATATTAATAACGCAGAACTGCATATACCAAAATCAAGTGAAAGTGACCTTATGGATATTTGGGTTAAATCAAGATTTGGTGTAGATAAGTCTGCTAATGGAATTGTTTTTGTTAAATCGCCCAAAAATGAAATTCAATTAATTAATGCCATTTTCTTTGGTTCTATAAAATATGCAGTAGTAACTGAAGCATCTTTTTCGGTGGCTAAAGAATTAAATCCCCAGATAAAAAACAAAATTAAAGTAATTGATACATCAACGGGTTTAATAAATCTTATCATTGCTTTAAGAAAGGGATATAATAAAGATTTTGAAAACATAATTTTAGATATAAGCCTGAACTTTCATAATTCTACTGAAGGTAGACAGATACTAAATCTTGCACAGGCTGCACGTTTTGTCGCTATTAATAATTCTGATTTATCGGAAACAATAAAACTTTTAAAATCAGTAAAAAAAAGATTACCATAAAAAGTTAGTTTTGATAAAGTTGAAGAAAGATTTTAAAATATTGTTGATAATTATAACATCATTTATTTTAATAATTAATTTATGTTTAGCACAAAACAAGCAATCAAAAGCAATACTCGGATTTTATTCACCTGATATTAATTCATCAGGCAGTATTGTTAAGGAATCCTTCAGCCAGTGGGTAGAAGAAATTAGAAAGTTGTCAACTTATAAACCTTTCAAGACACTAATTGTAGAACCTCATTTTTATAACACTCCAGATGAACTTTATAAAGATGTTTATAATAATTCTCTTGATATTATTAATATAAGTTCATGGGACTATTATAAACTAAAATTTACAAATAGACTAAAACCTATCTTAGTAGCAAGTTCCAATGAAAAAGAAAAGAAGGAAAGATTTTACCTTATCAAACATATTAGTAATCCTGTTGAAAATGTTGAACAGCTGATAAATCAAAAAATAGTTTTGCCCAAATTTAATTCCGTTCAATTAGCTAAAAGCTGGCTGCAAGTTGAATTATATGATAAATTAGGGAAGAAAAAATATAGAACAATTAAAATTGTCGAATCAAGAAATAATGACAATTATGAGTTATACTCTGTTTTCTTCAAAAGAATTGACTATGCAGTAATAAGAGAAAGTTCCTATCTAACAGCCGCGGAATTAAATCCACAACTAAGAAAGCAAATATCTATTCTTGCTAAGTCGTCAGGATATATATATTATTTTGCTGCGGCAAGGAGAAATTTTGATGAAGAATTATGTAATGAAATAAAAAAGGTTGGTATGAACCTTCATACTTCAGTTGCAGGGAAACAAATATTAAATTTAATGAGAGGGGCTAGGATATTTCCTATTTCTGAGGAAGATTTAAGAGAATCAAAGGAATTATTTAATAAGTACAATATTATTTTTAATAATTATTAATGAAATGAATAAAAAATTAAAAATATCAAAGGCTTATATTTCCTACGTCTGGACGCTAATAAAAAGGTGGTTTAATAGTATTACAGCAAGAATTACATTGCTCTCATGGTCAATATTATTAATTTCTACAATAATTTATGCTTTTTTCTATTACATCAATCAAAAAAATGTAATTCAACAAAGGATGCGCTTTGAAGCAAAAGATATTGCTGAATCAATCATTCAAGCAGAAGGATCAACATTATTTACAGAAGATTATGGCGGCATTATTGATTTTTGTACTCAACTTATTTCAAGTTCACAATCATTAGATTTTATTATTCTTTCCAAAAGTTCAGGGTTATCATTGATATTTGATAGAAATGGGTGGCGTTTTGAAGAATTAAAAGAACAGTCAATAAGACCTACGGAAAAAGAATCAGAACAAATAGCATTCATAAAATTATTTAATAAAGAAAATTATTTGTTCAGTAAGCCATTTATATATACAGGTATTAATTGGGGTTATATTCATATAGGTATCTCTCTTGATTCATATAATAAAGCAATGGAAAATTTATTCTCGAGAATGATGCTTTTCTCAACTATCTTCATTATACTGGGTTCTTTAGTTGCATTTCGATTTTCTCAAATGATTACAAAGCCGATTGGAGAATTAGTAAGTACAACATATGAGGTGGAAAGAGGTAATCTAAATGTTCAGGTTAAAGTTGAACGAGATGACGAAATAGGATTTTTGGCAAAATCATTTAACTTAATGATTGATTCTCTTAGAAGAAGTACAGAGCTTCTGGAATCAAAAATTAAAGAAAGAACTTATGAGTTGGAACAATCGAACCAAATGCTTATTGCTGAAATAAATGAAAGAAGAAAAACTGAAGATATGTTGAAAAAATATACAATTAAACTTGAGACATTAGAAGAAATTTATAAGGGAATTATTAATGCTAATTCTCCTTATGAAGTATTTCGTAATACAACGGATTTAATTTATAGAAAGATTATTCAGTTTACGATGGCAGAACTTTCATTTTTTGATAATGAAAGAAAAAAAGTACTTGTTATTACATGTTTAAGAGCAGAAGAAACTTTTGAAGTAAATACAGAAGAGTATGATTTCGATAATTATTATGGTCTAAATAAAAGTCTTGATTTACCATACTATTTACAGGCTGATATGAGAAATGCAGAATATAAAAATCCACAGGAAAGAGAACTTTATCAAAAAGGAATAATTTCATATATCTCTATCCCACTTTACTTTCAAAATGAATTGATTGGTGAATTAAACTTTGGATTTGATAAACCTTTAGAATTAGAAGATGAAAAGTATAGCATTCTGTATGAAATTTCTCATCATATTTCTGTTGCTATAGTACAATTATATTTGGCAGAAAAATTAAGACTAAGTGCTGAAGAATTAAGATCTTCTTTGAAAGAAAAGGACACATTGTTAAAGGAAATTCATCATCGTGTGAAGAACAATTTACAAATAATATCAAGTTTATTGTTTTTGCAGTCAAAATTACTTCACGATAAAGAATCAATTTCAATTTTTACTGAAACACAATTAAGAATACGTTCATTAGCTCTCGTTCATGAAAAACTTTATCGCTCAAAAAATATTAGTCAAATAAATTCTTCGGAGTACATAAAAAATCTTGTTACGAATATATTTGATACTTACAGATTCGATATTAATAATACTGAAATTAAATTTGATATAGATGATATAAAATTAACAGTGGATAGAGCTGTACCGATAGGTTTGTTGCTCAATGAACTTTTGACTAATGTTATTAAGTATGCCTTCCCAAAAGATAAAATTCCAAAATCCCATAAAAAGTGCGTGGAAATAGTTTTTAAAAATAAGGATAATTCTAAACTTGAATTACTTATAAGCGATAATGGAGTAGGATTGCCTGATTCTTTTAATATTGAAAACAGTGATTCATTAGGCTTAAAAATAGTATCTAATTTAGTATCTCAAATAGATGGAGAGTTAATTATTAATCCCAAAAATAATACAGAATTTAGAATCATTTTTAGTAATATTTAATGGGGTTTTTATGGCAAGAATATTTATTGTGGAAGACGAATCAATTGTTGCATTAGAACTTCAGCAAAGAATAGTAGATATTGGACACAGCGTTGCAGGAGTATCAGATAATGGAAAAGAAGCAATTGATAAAGTTTTGGAAACAAAACCGGATTTGATTTTGATGGATATCCACCTTAAAGGTGGTATTGATGGTATTCAAACTGCACAACAAATATTATCAAAATATCGTGTTCCAATTGTTTATTTAACAGCATATTCTGACGATGAAACAGTAAACAGAGCAAAGATTACATCACCACATGGCTATCTTGTAAAGCCAATAGAAGACAGAGAATTATATATATCAATTGAAGTTAGTTTAGCAAATTTTGAAATAGAGAAAAAACTTAGAGAGAGTGAGAGAAAATTATCAATAACATTACAGTCAATAGGGGATGGTGTAATAGCAACTGATGTTAATGGAAATATAACGATAATGAATCCCACAGCGGAAAAAATGTGCGGCTGGTCTTTTGAAGAAGCAAAAGGGTTACCTATAACTAAAGTTTTCAACATAATAAGTGCAATAGATAGAGAAAAAATTATTAATCCTGTAGAGGAAGTATTAAGGACAGGCGAAATTGTAGAATTATCTAATCATACAGTATTAATATCCCGCGATGGAACTGAACGACATATATCAGACAGTGCTTCTCCGATTAAAGGGGATACCGGTGAAATAGAGGGAGTAGTGTTAGTATTTTCTGATGTAACAGAAGCATATAAAAATCGTGAGTTATTACGTCAATCAGAAAAATTGTATCGTAATGTTGTAGAAAATGCCAGCGATATAATTTACACGATAGATTTAGAAGGTAATATTTTGCAAATAAATGCTGCGGGTTCAAAATTATTAGGTTATTCAACAGATGAAATAAAGAAAATAAAATATCATGATTTTATTTCTAAAGAATATTATGAGTTAGTTAAAAATCATTTTGTACACCAATATATTAAAAAAGAACAAACCACTTATCTCGAAGTACCAATTACTAAAAAAGATGGACAAAGAATTTGGTTGGGAAGCAACATTAATCTATTACATGATGGCGACAATATTAAAGGGTTCCATATTATATCACGTGATATAACGGATAGAAAAAATCTTGAATTTAGTTTGATTGAAGCCAAGGAGAGAGCTGAATCCGCAAATAGATTGAAAGATGCTTTTATTGCCAATATTTCTCATGAGATAAGAACACCTCTTAATGGTCTGCTTGGGATGATATCAGTACTCAAAGATATTTTTAATCCTTATATAACAGACAATGAAAAAAAATATTTTGATGCTATAGATAAAGCAAGTAGTAGAATAATCAGGAACATCGATTTAATACTTAATTATTCACGTGTGCAGGTTGGCGAGTTCAAAACAAATCCTCAATTTGTAAAATTAGATGAGATATTGAACGACTTATATTTAAGTTTTTCTGTAGCTGCAAAGCAAAAAGGTCTAACACTTAAATTCGACAAGAGAGTGGTAGATGCTCAAATTTATTCAGATACTTATTGCCTTAACCATATATTTTCAAATCTAATTGATAATGCAATTAAATATACCAATGAAGGTTCTGTAGAAATTACACTTTATAGAAATCAGGAAGGTAATTTGACAGTAGATGTTACAGATACTGGTATTGGAATATCAAAAGAATATATGGGAGATATATTTAAACCATATACACAAGAGAGAATTGGTTATAACAGACCATATGAAGGTGTTGGACTTGGCTTGTCTTTAGTAAAAAGTCTAGTTGATAAAATTAATTCCCAAATTTCTGTTAAAAGTATTAAAGGTAAAGGTTCTACTTTTACAGTTGTATTAAGTGATATGCAATTAGCTAATAATGAAATTAAAGTAGATAATGGGAACAATTTGAAAGAAAAATCTGACAGTCAGGCTGCTACGAAAAAATCATCGGTTCCTAAAGTTCTTGTAGTTGAAGATGAAGAAATAAATCAATTGTATTTAACAAAAAAATTAAGCGGCATCTGCGAAGTAGTAATTGCTGAAAGAGCAGAAGATGCTTTAGATAAAATAAATAAAAATAATTTTGACATAATTTTAATGGATATTTCATTAAAAGGAATGATGGATGGACTACAATTAACAAAAGAAATAAAGTCTAAAGAGAAATTTAAACTTATTCCAGTAATTGCAATGACAGGGCATGCATTTCATCAGGATAAAGAAAGATGTTTAGCTGCAGGTTGTGATGATTATATTGCAAAACCATTCAAGATTGATGAACTATTAACTAAAATCAACAAGTATCTTGTTGGTTGGTTCATTATTTCTCAAATGACCTCTTTAATTATTTAAAAACTTATTTTGAACATCTTCTCAAATACTATTCACATTTTAAGTTGCTCATCTTTATATTTGCACAATTAAATCTGTATATTTATTCATAGTTATGAACCAACAAACTAAACAATTATCATTTCCAAAAGAGAAAATTAAGGTACTTCTTCTCGAAGGAATCCATGAAAATGCGATTAATTATTTCCGGAAATACGGTTATACAAATGTTGAATGCTTAAAGCATGCTTTACATGATGAACATCTAATTGATAAAATAAAAGATGTTCATATTATTGGAATAAGGTCAAGAACTAATTTAACAAAGGAAGTTTTAAAGTATGCTAAGAAGTTAATTGCAATTGGTTGCTTTAGCATAGGAACAAATCAGGTAGATTTGCTTGCTGCTAAATTGAAAGGGATTCCAGTTTTTAATGCTCCATTTTCAAATACTCGCTCTGTAGCTGAGTTGGTTATAAGTGAATGCATTTTTTTAATAAGAGGGATACCAGAAAAAAATTTCTATGCTCATCAGGGCAGATGGCTTAAAGAAGCAAAAAATTCTTTTGAAGTTCGTGGGAAAAATATTGGTATTGTTGGATATGGTCATATTGGTTCTCAGGTTTCTATTCTTGCTGAAAGTCTAGGTATGAATGTTTTTTATTATGATATAGAGAAAAAATTAAGTTTAGGAAATGCAAAAGCCTGCAGCTCACTTGATGAATTACTTCAGGTTTCTGACATCGTTACACTTCACGTTCCGGAAACAGAGTTAACAAAAAATATGATTACAAAACGAGAATTAAATTTGATGAAGAAAGGTTCATACTTAATTAATACATCGAGAGGTAGTGTTGTTAATCTTAATGATTTAGCAGAAGCAATCGAAAACAAACATTTAAATGGAGCTGCAATTGATGTTTTTCCAGAAGAACCCGTTTCTAATGGTGATGATTTTATATGTGTTCTTCAAAAATTTCCTAATGTTATATTGACACCACATATTGGCGGCAGCACAGTAGAAGCTCAAGAAAATATTGCGCTCGAAGTTTCTGAAAAATTAGTTAAATACTGCGATATTGGTTCTACTATTGGAGCAACAAACTTTGTTGAAATTTCTTTAGCTCCAAATGTTGATAAACAAAGATATCTTCATATACATCATAACAAACCCGGTGTAATGAATAAAATTGCCAAAGTTTTTACAGCACGTAAATTGAACATTGGAGCTCAATATTTGCAAACAGATCCTTACATTGGATATGTAATTATTGATATTGACAGCAAAGAACATCCAAAAGAAATTTTGAAAGAATTAAAAGCTATACCGGAGACAATCAAAGCAAGAGTGTTATTATAAAATATAATTTTTGTGAAATTCTATCTTGCTATAACCATTTTTTTTGTTATAAATCCAGATGATGTTATAAGCTTATAGAAATAAACTCCACTTGAAATATTAGTTCCATCGAAATTAATTTCATAAATGCCGGGAAGTTTATGCTCGTCTACTAATGTTGTAATTTCTTTTCCGAGTATATCGTAAACTTTTAATGTAACAAAACCTGTGTTTGGAAGATTAAAACTAATGACTGTCTTAGGATTAAAAGGATTGGGATAATTCTGATATAATTCAAATCTGTTCAAAAGATTGGAGCCCTGTACTTTGGTGCCAGTTATAGCAACAAATTTATAGATTTTCCCAGCAGCATAATCTGCAAAATAAAGTTCATTATTTTCATCAATCCCAAATGTTGATATGCTGTGGTTTGTCTTAAAAAGTAATTTATTGTTCACATTCTTTCCGTCATATTCGAGTGCCCAGATATTTCCTGTAACAAAATCTGCATAAATATATTTTCCATAAATTTCTTTAACTCTGTTTCCACGATATACAAATCCGCCAGTAATCGAATAACCGCCTTCTTGATTATGACCATATTCCCAGATTGGCATAGTAAGATTTGTTGTATTACAATTTCTTGATGGATTGTAGCAATGAAATCCTTCCATTATTCTCCATCCATAATTTTTTGCTTTTTCTATAATATTAATTTCTTCCCAGAGATTTTGACCTACATCAGCAGCCCAGAGTTTGCCAGTTAAATTATCGAAACTAAAACGCCATACATTTCTCAAGCCCCATGCATAAATTTCTTCTTTTAATCCATTAGTGTTTCCTTTGAATGGATTATCATTAGGAATTGAGTAGTTTTTATTGTTTTCGCTCTTATTAACATCAATTCTCAAAATTTTTCCAAGATGAGATTTTAAATTCTGTGCATAGTTTTGAGGGTCTCCTGCTGAACCTCCATCTCCAAGAGAAATATAAAGATAACCATCTGGTCCAAATGCTAATTGTCCACCATTATGATTTGAATAAGGCTGTTCAACTTCGAGTAAAATTAGTTCACTGCTTTTATCTGCAACATCTGGATTGTTTTTGCTTACCTTAAATCTTGAAATGATAGTTCTTCTCGGGTTATTTGTTGTGTAATCAACAAAAAAATAGCCATTATTTTTATAATCTGGATGGAAAGCTAAACCGAGTAATCCCTGTTCGCCGCCAGATAATACTTTTTCCGAAATGTCCAAAAAGACTTTTGCTGAAGTTGCATTAGAATCATTTTTAATCACATAAATTTTGCCGGGTTGAGAAACAATAAATAATCTGTTTGTTCCATCATTTGCATTTTGAATATCGACAGGCTGTTCAAATGTAAGATTTGGAAATGCAGGTGAAATTTTTAATTGAGCAGGTGATGGATTGCATCCAAAAATTAAAATTACTGATAGAATTAATATTTTTTTCATTAATCCTCCTGCGCATTTTTTCTAAAAACAAATTTGAAACAAAAAAGTTCTATTACAAAAATATTTTTTTACGAATTTTTAGCATATAAAAGTTTTCATTCATATCTTTGCAAAGTATTACAATAATTAAACGAAAGGGTAGAATAATGAGGTCATTAAATAAATTTTTGTCAATAATTTTTATAACTGCTTTTTTCTTATCAACAGTAAAAGCTGATTATGATTCCGTCAAGAAAGTAGAAAATTTCATGCTGAAAGATTATAATGGAAAAGAATATCAACTGAGTGATTTCAAAAATTCAAAAGCAATTGTAATTTTTTTTATCGCAACTCAGTGCCCTGTTTCTAATGCATATAATTCAAGAATGGAAAAAATCTACGAAGAATATAAAGATAAAGGAATTGCTTTTATAGGAATTAATTCCAACAAACAAGAAAGTATAGAAGAAATTAAAGAGCACGCAAAAAAGAATAATCTTAACTTTATTATTCTAAAAGATGTAAATAATGTTATTGCAGATAAATTCAAAGCATCTGTTACACCAGAAGTTTATGTGCTGAATTCTGAATTTGAAATTCTTTATCATGGAAGAATAGATGATTCACGAAAAGAAGAAGAAGTAAAAAGCGAAGATTTGCGTAATGCATTAAATGAAATTCTTCAAGGGAAAAAAGTATCTAAAACAGAGACAAAAGCATTTGGCTGCACTATTAAAAGGGTGAATTAAAATGAAAAAATTTTTTGTCCTTCTATTTTTTGTTTTCATTTTTACAGGATTCAAGTTAACTCATAACAATGATGTAATAGTAGAAAAAATTGATAAATATAAACTTCAAAAACTAATTAAGGATAGAAAAGGGAAATTATTATTTCTGAATATATGGGCTACATGGTGCGAACCATGCAGAGAAGAATTTCCTGCAATAGTAAAGTTATCAAATGAATTTAAGGATGTTGACTTTGTAGGCATCAGTGTAGATTTCCCAGAAGAAATTGAATCAAAGATAAAACCGTTTATAAAAAATAATAAAGTGAATTTTCCAGTTTATGTAAATTCATTTTCAAATGACGAAGAACTAATTAATATGTTAAATAAAGATTGGAATGGAGCAATACCCGCAACATTTATCTTTGATAAATCAGGTAAACTAATTTCATTTATCGAGGGGAAAAAATCTTACGAAGAATTTGAGAAAAATATAAAAAGAGCAAGACGCAAATAGTCTTGCTCTTTATTGAAAATTATTTTGTTAATTCAAAATGGTCAAATAACTCACCTGTAGCAGTAAAAGAATCATAAACTAATTTATTTTCATCAATTGATATTACCTGAAATAATTGAGTGAAAGAACCAAGTTTCTCAATTAAATTGGAATACATTGGATTTGCTTTATACTGTTTTGGACCAGATACAGAAGTAATATAAATAGTTCCTTCAGGATTGATTTCTCCGCCTTTAATTCGATAAGTTCTTGCATAAGTATGGTCGTGTCCCTGTAAAACCAAATCAACTTTATACTTATCGAAAATTGGCATAAATGCATCACGAATTTTTTTGTTGTCTCTTCCTTCTCCAGTTGAATAAACAGGATGATGATAAACTACAATTGTCCACTTATTTTTATTAGAAGATAAAATTTTATTCAGCCAGTTAACCTGTTCTTCCAAATTATAATTTGTGTTTAGAAAAATAAATCTTACACCTTGATAATCAACATAATAAACTGATTCTTTCATGTTATCGAGTCCATTTTCGGGAAGTGTAAACATTTTTTTCCAAAGTATATAATCATTGATTCTTTTTTTCTTTCCATCTACGAATTCAATTGTAAGGTCATGATTGCCAACAGCCATAATCGAAGGTATCATTCTATGAATAAATCCAGATGCTTCGAACCATTCCTGCCATTGTTCATCGTTAGGTTCGTCTGTCAAATCACCAACAAATAACCAGAAAGCAGCATCAGGTGCTTTGCGAAATGTTTCTCTGAAAATTCTTGAAACATCTTCATATAAATTGTTTTGCGGGTCGCCAAGATAAACAAACTTAAAAGGCTTTATGTTTTTACTTGCAGTTTTAAATTGATTCCATTCGCTCCACAGCGAATCGGAGCCAACGCGATATATATATACTGTATTTTCAATTAGGTCTTTTAATATTGATGAATAGTAATAAACTTTTTTCCCGCTATCAAATGTGAGTGAATCGATTGATGCATTTGTAGAAATTATTTTCTCTTTGAATTCTATCCAGTTAGTTGAAACAGAATATTGCACCTGTGGATTTTTATATTTGTGATGTGATTGCCAGGTAATTGCAATACTGTTGTAAGGAGTTTCGGTTAGATTTAAGATTATTCTTTCCGGAAGATCTTTCTGTGCATAATTTTTATTTATAAACAGAAAAATTAGCATTAAAAAAATTCGAATTAGATTTTTCATTGTTCACCTTTAAATATGTTGTTAGTGTATTTTAGAATATCAAATTTTCTTTTGCATCCGGAATAATTCATATAACGAATTTTACCGAATATTGGTCTTTCGTTCCATGCTCTATCATGAACTCCACCAATTGACCATGCAATGCCTGTGTAACCGTTTGGATCTCTTCCATCCAATTCATATTTATCATTTAAGTAAATTGCTATTTTGAGAGCAGCTTCGGGAGATTCAGACCATTGTAAAATTTTTTTTGCCCAGTACATTCTTAAATAACTATGCATTTTTCCTTTCTTAACCATTTCGAGTTGAGCTGCATTCCATAAATCATCATGAGTGGTTCCATTTTCAAGTTCTTTAAGTGAGTAAATGTATTCCCGCTTATCTTTGCGATGTTCATTAAGAGTTTGTTTTGCCCAATCTGGAAATCCTTCGAACGAATCATATTTTTTATTGTAATAACAAAAGTTATCAGCCAGTTCTCTTCTAACAATTAGCTCCTCAAGAAATTCTTCTCTTGATTTGCAATAAGATGTTCTTTTAAGAAGTTCAAGTGTAATTCGTTGAGCAGAAATTTGTCCAAAATGCAGATATGGAGAAAGATTTGATAAAACATTTTCATTAGGGTCATTCCTTTTTTCTGAATACAAGTGAAGTTTTTCTTCAATAAATAAATCGAGCATTTTAATAGCTTCATCTTCACCAGGTAAAATCCAGTTTACTTCTGTTACAGTATTATCAACATTTAGTTTTGAATAAATAGAATTCCAGTCAATTTTATTGATGAAAGTATTTTTTCTTAATTTTTTTATCACAGGAAATTCATCAAGAAATTCAGGAAGAAGTTTATGAATTTTAGGACGAAATGTATAAGCAGCAAATTCCTGCTTGCTTGATGCAATTAAACATGGAACAATATTATGTGCATCAACTTCTTGAAATGGAATATCAATTTTTTCTGCAACATATTTTTTCCATCTTCTTGCAATTTTTAATGGATTAAAATCCACAATTAAAAGTGATGCTTCAACATTTCTTAAAAGTTCCGGGATGGTATCTTCGGGATTGCCAATTAGTAAATAGAAACCAATATTAAGTTCATCAAGATTTTTTTTAACTTTTTTTAAGCCCTCAATCATAAAAGAATATTGTCGAATTGTGGCATTAAGAAAAGAAGGGACAATATTAAATATTACAATTAATGGAGAATCTTTTTCGATAGCCATTTCGTATGCATAAATTAATGCCCAGTTGTCATTAACTCTCTGGTCTCTTTGCATCCAATAAGCTATTGGACCATTTTTATTTTTCCCTTCTTTAAGAATTCTTACTCTTTTTAAATTCATCGTTAAACTCGAAATCAAAATAATTTATGAATTGCTATGGAAAATTTATTTATGATTTTTTATTGCTCATATAAACTATTTCATTAAATTCTTCTTTTGTTATTGGCATTACAGATAATCTATTTCCTTTTTGAACAAGTTTCATGTTTTTTAGTTTAGGATTTTTTTTGATTTCTTCGAGATGAACGGGCCTATCAAATTTTTTTAGAAGTTTTATGTCGACCATAAACCAGGTTGGATTTTCTTTTTTGCTTTTTGGGTCATAATATTTGCTTTTAGGGTCGAATGCAGTAAAATCTGGATAAGCTTCCTTTACTACTTCACAAATTCCAACTGCTGCAGGAGGTTCTGTGTTGCTGTGATAAAAAATTACTTTGTCGCCAATTTTCATTTCATCGCGCATGAAATTTCTTGCTTGATAATTTCGAACACCATCCCAGAATGTTGTTTGATTTTTTGATTTTGCTAAGTCATCTATTGAAAATACTTCGGGTTCAGATTTCATTAACCAGTATTTCATAATCTACTTCCTTATTTGGTGATTAAATTCCTGGTGCATAAGGGAAGTTAAGATTCATGTAATACTCTAAACTCTTATCTGGCTTTTCAAGTTCATTTGGTATTGGCATTTTTGAAAATGTTTGAAAATATAAAACGCAGGCATTTCTCCACCATATTGCTTCTTTTAATTGAATGTTTAGAAGCATTTTAACATGTTCAAATTCATCTTTATCAATTTTTGATTCGAGAGACTTCCATATATTAATTGTTTCTTTAACTCCTTCTACTCCTTTGTAGTAATGATAACAAAGTTCTTCCCATAAAGTATTTCCTGATTTCATTTTGTAGTTCCATGGGAGATGATGAAACCAGAGAAGATATTCATCGGGACATTTTTCTAGTGAAGAAAATATTTCTGCAACTTCAGGATAATATTGTGATACTGCATTACTTCCTTTTTCAGTTCTGTCAAAACCAATTCCATTTGAATCAGCTCGATGATAGTAAACCGAAGTCCAGTCATCACGATGTTTATCTTTAATCCATGGAGCAGGTCCATAATGGTGATTCCATCCCATTATGTGATGCAGTCCAAGAGGAGTCATATAATTGACACAATCTTCACGGGATTTCAACATAATTGTTTTTATTTTTGAAACCACTTCATTGTCATTAGAAAAAGTTTGTCTAATCCATTCCTCTGCAACTTCTTCAGAAGTTAATTCATGATTCCAGGCTAATCTTCCGAATGCATACCAGTTTGCCTGACCAAATAAATGCCCAGTCCAATTTCTATCAGTGCCGATATTTGACACCCCGGCAATTCCAGAAATTGAATGATTATCAAGACTTCCATCAATTACTTTTGCAACTGTTGAACCTTTGCCTTTGCAGTAAGTATCTGATTCAAGGCATTCTTTGAATAAAGTAGCTAAGTAAACAAGATGAGTCCCTTGACCAAGATATTCCTGAGTGATTTGAAATTCCATCATCAATGGAGTATTTGGCATAGCCCCAAAAAGTGGATGAAAAGGTTCTCGAGGTTGAAAATCAATTGGACCATTTTTTACCTGAATCAAAACATTCTTTTTAAATTTTCCATCGAGAGGTTTGAATTCGTTATAAGCTTGTTTGGCTCTATCCTCAGGTATATTGTTATCATAAACAAAAGCTCGCCACATAACAACACCGCCATAAGGTTCGAGAGCTTCGGCAAGCATATTTGCACCATCGGCATGACTTCGCCCATAGTTCTGTGGACCGGGTTGACCTTCTGAATTTGCTTTGACAAGAAATCCACCGAAATCGGGAATTAAACTGTAAATCTCTTTTACTTTTTCTTTCCACCATTGTCTTACATCTTCATTTAAAGGGTCTGCAGTTTTTAAATTCCCAATTTCAATAGGTGCACTGAATCTTGCAGTTAAATAAACTTTAATTCCATAAGTACGAAATACATTTGCAAGAGCAGCAACTTTTAAAAGATAATCATGAGTTAAAACCCATGCATTTGCATTTACATTTGTTAGAACCGTTCCATTAATTCCAATTGATGCATTAGCACGAGCATAATCTTTATAACGAGTATCAATATAATCAGGTAATTTGTGCCAATCCCATATTGAAAAACCAGCATAACCTCGTTCTACAGTTCTATTGAGATTATCCCAGTGATTTAAGATTCTTAATTTAATTTTAGGGTAAGAAATGATTTTTAAATTTGTTATTGGTTTTTGTGTTTGAAGTAATCTTAAGAATTCAAAAGTACCATACATAACACCAACATCACTATTTGATGTTATTACAATTATATCATTTCCCTTGTGTTTTAATGTTTGAATTAAATATCCATCATCAGGAATATTGGAAATTTCCGGGGACAAACTCAGTTCTTTTAATATTTTTGATTTTTTATAATTAGATGCAATTACAGTTCTATTTTTTGTTGCTGAAATAACAGGAATATTTTTACCCAATAAACCAGTTAAACCATTTTGAAGTTCTTCTTTAACAGCACTTAAAGTGGGTGAGTTGTTATCAACTAAAAGATACTTTATTTGAGTTGTGTATGATTTTAGTAAGCTTTTATTTGTTACTTTATCATACCTTAGCCACAATCTATAACCATCTTCTGAATATAAATTTGTACGGTTGATAAAGAATGATATTATAAGTGTTGTTATTAAAAGTGATGTTTTCATATGCATAAAAAATTTTTTTAATAATATGATAAGAAATAATGGTAAAAGAAAGAACAGGGCTTTTAACAAATTATTAATTTTCTAAGACTTTTTTAAGAAATTGTCCTGTGTATGAATTGGGATTATTAGCAATTTCTTCGGGAGTCCCTGTGGCAACAATTTCACCACCTTTATCACCTGCTTCTGGACCGAGGTCAATTATGTAATCAGCACATTTAATCACATCTAGATTGTGTTCAATTATTACCACTGAATTGTTATTTGCAATTAAAACATGAAAGCACTTTAAAAGTTTATTTATGTCATCAAAATGTAATCCTGTTGTCGGCTCATCAAAGATAAAGAGTGTGTGTTGATTTTTTTTCTGCTGCGATAGGTAATATGCTAACTTAACTCTTTGAGCTTCTCCTCCCGATAATGTAGTTGATGGTTGACCAAGTTTTATATATCCCAATCCAACATTGGAAAGCATTCTCAATATTGAAACTATTTTGTCATGACTTACAAAAAATTCAATAGCTTCATCAACAGTCATATTAAGAACATCAACAATATTTTTACCTTTGTAAGTTATTTCTCTTACTTCTTTTTTAAATCTTGTTCCTTTGCAGTCATCGCATTCGAGATAAAGGTCTGCCATAAATTGCATTTCAATTTTTACAAATCCTTCTCCTTCACAAGTTTCACATCTTCCGCCTGGAATATTAAAAGAGAAAAATCCAGGTTTATAACCTCTTGCTCGAGCTTGAGGAGTTGAAGCATAAAGTTCGCGGATTAATTCAAAACCTTTTACATAACTGATTGGATTTGAGCGAGGTGATTTTCCAATAGGAGATTGGTCAACTATTACAACATCGTCGATATATCTTGTTCCTTCAATAGAATCAAATTTGCCTAACTTTGGAGGGTTGCCGCCAAAATGTTTTACCAATCCGCCATATAAAATATCGTGAACCAATGTGCTTTTACCTGAACCGCTAACTCCTGTTATAACTACAAATTTTCTTAATGGAATTTCTACAGTAACATTCTTAAGATTATTTTCTCTTGCACCAATAATTTTTATGGATTCTGTTTTTTTTGTATTTCTTATAGAAGGAACAGGAATTTTTAATTTACCCGATAAATATTTTCCTGTCAAAGATTTTTCATTTTTAATTATTTCCTCATAAGTACCTTTAGCAATTATCTCTCCGCCATGAACTCCTGCACGAGGACCCATATCGAAAATTAAATCTGCTGCACGCATCATCTCAGGGTCATGTTCAACAACAAGAACTGTGTTCCCCAAATCTCTCAATGATTTCAATATTTTTATTAATCTTGAATTATCTCTGGGATGAAGTCCTATTGAAGGTTCATCAAGCACATAGAGAGTTCCCATTAAAGCCGAACCAAGTGAAGTAGCTAAATTTATTCTTTGAGTTTCGCCGCCAGATAGAGTACTGCTTAATCTATCAAGCGTGAGATATCCAAGTCCGACATCATTTAAAAACGTAAGTCGTTTTAAGATTTCGTCGTGAATTCTTTTTGCAATTGATTTTTCATTTTCATTAAGTTCAAGATTTTTAAAAAAGTTATAAGCCTGTTCAATAGACATTTGAACTATATCGTGAATTGATTTATTGGCAATTTTTACCTGAAGTGCTTCGCGTCTTAAGCGAGAACCTCGGCATGCAGAACATGTGGTGTAACCTCTGTATTTACTTAAAAGTACTCTTATGTGCATCTTATATGTTTTTTCTTCAAGATGTTTGAAGAAGCCATTTATTCCAGCAAATCCTCCAAACCCTTCTTTTAATAAATTTATTTGTTCCTGAGTTAAGTTTTTAAATGGCACATTAAGAGGAATTCTGTTATTATTATGTTTGATTAGGTCTCTTAAGTATGAACTATACTTAACTGTTCTCCATGGAGCAATAGCTCCTTCACTAATACTTAAATTGGGGTCTGGAACAACAAGGTTCATGTCGTAATCCATTGTTTTGCCAAAACCCTGACAAACTGGACAAGCTCCAAAAGGATTATTAAATGAAAAGAAACGAGGTTCAGGTTCTTCGTATTTTATGCCGCAACATTCATAGAATTTTGTAAAATGTTTTAATTCATTTTTGTCTGCATTTATAATTGTTAATCTTCCTTCCCCTTCTTTAAAACTAATTTCAATTGACTCGGCAAGTGCTTCTCTTACTTTCCCTTTTTTTATTTTGAAACGGTCGAGTACTATAATAATTTCTTTTTTAGAATTGTGATTAATCTTTGAAATAATTTCTTCGATTGTTTGTGAATTAATATCAATTAATTCATCTTTATAAAAAATTCTGAAAAATCCTTTCTTCTTTAATAAATCAATTTCTTCTTCGATTGTTCTGCCTTCATGATAGTGAATGGGAAATCCAATATAGAATTTATCTTCTTCGTTTTGGGTTTCGAGCCATTGAGATACAGTTGCAACTGTGTCTTTTTTTACTTCATTGCCGCAATTAAAACAAATAGTTTTGCCAATTCGAGAAAACAGTAATCTTAAGTAGTCATAAATTTCTGTGCTTGTTCCAACAGTAGACCTTGGATTACGTGCACCAGTTTTCTGTTCAATTGCAACAGCAGGAGAAATTCCATAAATAAAATCAACTTCAGGCTTGCTTATTCTTTCTAAGAATTGTCTTGCATAGGAAGACAAACTTTCAACATATCTTCGTTGACCTTCTGCATAAATTGTATCAAACACAAGCGAAGATTTACCGCTTCCGCTCACACCTGTAAAAACAACTAATTTATTTTTAGGAATTTCAAGAGATATATTTTTAAGGTTGTGCTGCCGTGCCCCTTTAATAATAATTTTTTGACTTTGTATTTCTTTATCTTCTTTCATTTTTTGGCGAAGTTATGAAATTGTAACCTATAAATTACTAAACTTTTTTGAAATTGATTGAATCATAAAGGATAATTATTAAACGAAATGAAAAGAGAAAATTGTTAATGCAATACACTTCCGGTTGAAATGTGCTGCGGGAATTTTATTACAGTTTTCAGAGTATGAAACACTTAACTCTGTAATCAAGCTTTATTTTAATCCCAATTCTTTACACATTCTGTGATAATTAGGGGGAGCTAATCCAAGAATTGATGCAGCTTCTTGATCAGAATTTACTTTGCTTCTTATATATCTAAAATATTTTTCACGGAAAATTCTTTCCATTTGCTTTAATGGTAAAGGACCATTTGGAGATTTAAAACTTATTCCCTCGTTTCCAAAATAATCTTCCAGCTCGTTTATTTTTTTACCAAGTGCGGTTTCAATAAGTTTTGGTGTAATTATTTTATCGTCAAAAAATAATAGCCGTTGAACAAGATTTTTGAGTTCACGAATATTTCCTGGCCAGTCGTAGTCAATTAGTAATTTCATAGCATCTTCTGAAATTATGGGGGCTTCTCTTCCTATTTCTATTGCAAATTGATTCATGTAATAGTCGATTAGGCAAATTATATCTTCTTTTCTTTCTCTTAAAGGTGGAATGTGAATGTTGATTACATTCAGTCGATAATATAAATCCTCGCGGAATCTTTTTGCTTTAACCTCTTCTTCTAAATTTTTGTTTGTTGCGGAAATTATTCTAACATCAACTTTTATTTTATCTGTTCTGCCAAGTTTTTCAACTTCACCATCCTGAAGAACACGAAGAAGTTTTACTTGAGATGAAAGTGGTAATTCAGAAATTTCATCTAGGAAGATTGTGCCATTATTGGCTATTTCAAATAATCCCGGTTTACTTTTTTCTGCACCTGTAAATGCTCCTTTTTCATAACCAAATAGTTCGCTTTCGATTAATTGGTCCGGTATTCCCCCGCAATTTATAGGAACAAAATTTTCGTATTTTCTAGGACTTTTGTAATGAATATTGTAAGCAACTAGTTCTTTTCCTGTTCCGGATAATCCTGTTATTAATACAGGCACATTGCTGTTAGAATATTTTTTTATTTGTTCTCTTAATTGTTCAGTTGTTTGAGAAACCCCTATAATTTTTTTTGATGACAGAATATCATCAACATTCTTTCTTAGTTTTTGAGTGGACCTCTGTTTTTCCTTTAGTAATTTTCTTTTTTCAAAAGCATTGAAAATTGACATTATAAAATCAGTAGGCTGATAAATATGTTCTTCAATGTCACCGGGATATTTTGTGCAGTACCAGAAAGCACCAGCTTCAATAAGACTATGAGCAAATTCATAATCTGTAACATTGACAGTCATTTTTGTAATCACAATAATTTGAAGCGAGGGATCAAAATCTTTTATTTTTTTGATAAGATATTCACCGTGCAGTCCACCTGCAATTTGATAATCCATAATTACTACATCAAAGTTAATTTTGTTAGCTTCAAGAAGTTCAAGAGCAGATTTTCCATCAGACACAACTTCACATATCTTTATTCTATCGGCAAAAGGTTTAATAGTGTTTTCAACTCGTCTTACATCAAAATCTTCATCTTCAATAAGCAATACTTTTATTTGTTCGTATTTATTCATTTTTACTCCAGATTAATTTCGAATTGTAATTGTAAATCTGCAGCCTTTTTCTGGAAGATTTTCTGCATCAATATCCCATCCACATCTTTGTTTTGAAATTTCATAAGCTATGTAACATCCATAACCACTGTTGGAATGTGATGTGTTTTTTGTAGATATATTTTCAAGAAAAATTTTTTTAATTCCTTTTTCGTTTTTCTCTAACAATTCAGGTTTTATGCCTTGTCCATTATCTTCAATAATGATATTGGAAATTTTTGTTTCAGGGTCATATCTGGTTGTAATTGTTATTAATAAATCATCATCGCCACCGTGGTCTATACTATTTTGAATTAATGGTTCTAAAATTTCCCAGACTACAAATTCATTGATATTTACTTTAGGAACTTTTTCATCAAGATTCAATTTTATTTCGAAAGATTTTGATTTTCTTGAAGTTCTATTGAATATATTTTCAACCATGAATTTTATTACTTCATTTAAATCTGTTGAAAAAGATGGATTACGAATTGTCTGAATTGGAGGTTCATACCATTTCATGTCATATATAACGCGAGAGATAAAATTCGAATATTTTGTTGCCCGGTATTTAACTTCATCAATGTTTTCTGTTGAAAGTGTTCTTAAATCTTCTTTGATAAAGCCCATTACTTTTTCTGCTTTGTGATGAGTGTGATAAATTCTTTTTGTAAACATTGATTCTTTTTCATGTTCAATTTGCTGCTTAATATTTCTTTCATGTTCTTCCATTAATAATTTTTGTGCTTCATCTCGTTCTTTAACTGTGTATGTAGAAATATAGTACATTGCCAAAAGTCCAAGAAGGAAAAGTGCGGAATAAATTATCGATGTTTCTTCGTAACTCGAAATCATTTCTTGTTGAATAAAAGAAAAATCTGGTGTGTTGCGAATGTAAAGCGCACCTGCAAATTCCCCGTTTGGCACAAAAGGAACAAATATATGATAAGTATTTTTGTTTAATAAAATATTTACAATCTGTTCACTGCCTATTAATTCTTTTTTTACCTTTTTGTACAATTCAATTGCAGAACGATGTCTTGAAGAATTAATATTTTCTTTGTGTTCAAACATAACAGCAAATAAATCATTGCCATTATCAATAGCTTTTATTTTATCACCCTCGCCTACAAGCAGACAAATTTCTTCTATGTTCTGCTGCAGGATTTGTTGATTAAGAATTATGTCAAAGAATTGAATAATACGGCGTTTTTCGTTTGGGTCAATTGTTTTTCTCATTTTTACAGTTTCATAAAATAATTCGAGAGAAGTTGTAGTAAGATTAGCTAATCTTTCTGCAGAATTTTTCTGATACCATTCCTGAGCATTTTCAACAAAATTGCGCAAAGAAGTTTTGTGCACAAACGAAAGAATCAATTGAAAGAATATTAATCCAATAAACAAAACTGTAAGATGCTTGAATTCAAAGTGATATTTTTTAAGATTTTCAAAAAAATTATCCATAACACATTATTTAATATAACTTGCTTCTGAGTTAATGATTTTTTCTGCTTTACTTAAGGCTTCGCTTACAGAAATTTCATTTTTAATAGCTCTATTAAGGTAATAAGTAATTATATCAGAATATCGAGTATATTTTTCGAGAAATGGTCTGCGCGTGCTTGTTTTAAAAACTGATTTATAAAAATTTAGTTCTGGATTTAGTTTCAAATAATTTTTGTCTTCATAAATTTTTGCATTGATAGGTAAATAACCACCAAGTTCATAAAATTTTTTTTGAATATCTTCCTGAATCAAGAATTTAATAAATTCAATTGCTTCACTCTTTTTTGAAGAATATTTTGATATCATCAAATTCCAGCCGCCAATCATACTTTTTTTGGAACCTTCTTTGAAATGGGGCAAAGGAACAGTCTCAATTTTATCTGCAAAACTTTTATCGTTGAATTTGGTTTCATACCATTTTAAGAAACCAGGCCATCCGCGCAAAAATATTCCGCTGTTGTCGATAAAGTAATAATAAGTATCGTACTCTTTAAAGTTGGTTATTTCTTTTGGTGAAAGTTTATATTTATTGACAAGGTCAACAAGCAACTGAAGTGCTTTATTAGCTTGAGGTGTGTTTAATTTTAGAGAATCGCCTTCGAGTATTTTAGAATTCTGTGATTCAATAAGTTCAACAAAGCTGCACATCAATCCTTCGAATGCTTCTGCCTGATATAAATAAAATGGATAACCAAAGCTTTTCAAGCGTTGACCAAGTTTAATAAATTCTTCCCATGTAATTGAGCTGTCAAGCTGACTTTTAATTTCTTTATAATCACTGATATTTTTTAATAAATCTTTTCTGTAATACATTACACTTACATCAATATATAGTGGAATTGTTACAAGCTGATTTTTGTAAAAGCAGGATTCAAGTGCATATGGAATTATATTTTCTCTTTCATTAGTAGAAAAATAATTACTCAATGGCTCAACAAATTTTGCAAAACGTGGGACCCATATTTGGTCTATTGAAAAAATGTCTAATCTGTCACTTCTGCTTCTCAAATATCTCATTAATAATTCTTTTCTTTCATTGGTCTGAAATTTTTCAAAAGATAAATCAATTGGAACAACTTCAATTTTTCCTTTGTGCAGCTGATTAAATTTTTCAATTGCATATTTATGACTGATGGATATGTTATCAGCAAAATAAATTTTTTTTGGTCCTGCATCTCTGTTATCTGCAAGATTTCCAAATATGTACATGAATATAAAAACTGATAAAACCAGAAAAGTAATTGCTGTAATTGAAAAATAGAAAGTTTTCATGTAAGGTTTTATAGTATCCATGTTAAAAAGATAATTCTTTTTTCATCTGTTGATAAATTTTATGCCATCTATAAAAAAGTGGTGCATAAGGAACTGCAATAAGCTGTCCGCCAAATCCAAATCTTCTGAATACAATCATATTTATGTTTGATACTTTAATTGATTTTAAAATATTTTCATTTATCTCTATTCCATTTTCAACTGCAAGTTTTGCAGTTAATTTATCAAGTTCATTATACATTTTTTTTGTTTGAATAATATTTTTTATATCGTCTTTAGCTTCTTCAAAAGTTTCGATTTTCTTTTTTTCACCTTTCTTTTTGTCAATTAGTTTTATAATTGAATATCCATAATCAGCTTTAATTGGACCAAAAACATCACCTTTATTCATATTGACTGCAATCTTTCCAATTTCACCAAGTTTATTTACTGGTTGCAAACCTGTGATTTTTGTTGTTGAATATTTTTTCTGAATCTCATCGAAGCTGATGCCATCATTTAATTCATTTAATATTTGTTCTATTGTTTCAAGATTTTCTGAATTTATTTCTAATATATTAACACTATCTGGTTCTTCTATAGTTCTGTCCATTTTCAAATAAAATTCTTTTGCTTCGTTATCACTTACATTTTGTTCTTTGAAGATTTCTTTCATCCTTATGCGCGATAAATAATAATCTTTCCACATATTTAAGTCTTCATAAACTTCTGGCAATTTATCATAACCTCGTTTTTGTGCTTCTCTTGCATAAAGTTCATTTCTGATAAAGCTGCTTACAAAATTATTCAATTTGCTTTTGATCTCTTCAATGCTAATTGAATCGAACTCTATTCCTGTAAACCCAATGTTTTTAAGAAAATATTTTAAAGTGACTGGCGAATCTTCGAATTTTACAAATGGAAGATTAACTTCTTTATCTGAAAAAGATTTTTGTATTTGAGAAAACTCTAATTCTGAAAATCTTAGTTTATTATTTTTTTTATCTAAGAAATAATTTTGATTTTGTTTTATAAAATTAAAAATCTTACTTGATAATTTATCAAATAATTGACGGTCAACATTTATTGTTATTCCTTTGAAAAATTTATTATAAAATTCCTCATAAAGTTTGTCTTCTATTCTTGATTCAATTATTCTTTTGATTTTTGAAATATCTGAAGAATTAAGGTCACTTTTTTTAATTACATCATAAACTTTACAAATGTACCAACCTTCTTTTAATTTTATTGGGATTGTAAATTCTTCAGGTGTTAACTTAAATATTTGTTCTTCGATTTCTGGAGCCATGTTTCCAAAAGTTACCTCGGCATAATTTAATTGTTCTGAATTTTCCGGTCGCAGTGATAAAATTGAGTCAAAAGATGCTCCATTCTGAAGTGATGAATAAATTTCTTTAATTTCATTTTCATCAACTGAAAAAATAAATTTTACTTTGAGAGTTTTGAACATCTTATTTTTGCCATCAGTAATAGCTGAATCAGTTATTACAATTTTGTCTTTAATTTCTTTTTTATAGAGTGCATCACGAAGGAAAATATTTTTAATGTAATTCATTAAATAAATGAAGTCTTCGGATTTATCTAAATTTTGTTTTATTGCATCCTGAGCGAGTAATTTTTCGGCTAAAAGAGTATATAAGAAATCTCTTTTTATTGTTGCTGTGTCAAAAGCATCTTCTGTTTGCGCGTGGGGAGAAAATTCATAACGTTCAATGAATTCCTTCTTAGTAATTTTAATATTTCCTGCTTTTGCAATTATCTCATTTTCTGTTTGGCTGAATAATTTTGAAATTAGAAATAAAGGAAGAAGAATTATAGCATATGAAAAAGTTTTATTGAGCATATTACTTTAAAAATATTTATCAATCATTAATAATATCTAAAGATTACAAAAAATAAAAGTGATAAAAATGGAAGTCAGTTAAAATTATAGTAGATTAAATATTATTTTCAGCAATAAAAATACAGAATTTATTTTATCTTAGTATAAAACTAATTTTATTATTTATTAGATGAAAGCAACAATTTATCAAGCTATAGCTCATGCCCTGAATGATTTGGGAGTTGAAATAGTTACATTTGTTCCCGGCTACGGAGCAAGTGAAACATTTCAATTTTATAATGAGTTAACAATGCGAAGTCTTAAAATGTCATTTCATGAAGAAGTTGCATACACAATTTCTCATGGTGCAAGCATTCTTGGAAAACGTGCAGCTGTTCTGATGAAAGCTCATGGATTAATGAAAGCCGCAAACAGTGTGAGTGACTCACTGTATACAGAACTAACAGCAGGATTTGTTACAATAATTTTTGATGATAAATCAGGCAAACATTCTGACAATATACTTGAAATAGCCCCAATTCTTGAAGGCATGAGTATGCCATTTATTACTTCAAGAAACGAAACAGTTTATGATGATATAGTCAATGCATTTTTTGAGTCTGAAAGAAAAAAGATGCCTGTTGCTGTTATTGTTGATGCATTAAATACGAAATTAGAAATAGAATTTACTCCAAAACAGAATCTTAAAAGAAATTTTTCATACGAAAGAAATATTTATTCACATGTTGTAAGCCCACTTCTTGCTGATTATCAGTATAAATTATTTATTGCCAAAAAGCTAAATGGAAATCTTGAGACAGTAGTTCGGCCGGAATTGCCTTTTGTTCCTGATAGTTTAACAGAAAAAGCTAAAGAAGGAGCTCTTCAGTACATTCCTTTCTTTAATGTTTTTAAAAATATTAAGAGAGATATTGCAACAGGAGATACAGGCTCATCAAGTTCTTTTGCATTTCCTCCTTATAACAGTATAGATATTGTAACATATATGGGAGGAAGTATTCCACTTGCAATTGGTGCATACTTAGCAGGCAAAAAAAATGTATGGGCATTAACAGGTGATTTCAGTTTTATATCTGCAGGAAATCTTGGTCTTCTCGGAGCATTTAATAGAGAGATACCTTTGAAGGTTGTTATATTTTATAACAAAAAAGCTGCAGCAACAGGCAATCAACCAATTCATAGAAAATTGTTAAGACATATTCTTGCAGGTTATGAAAAATATTTACTCAGTATTTCAAATCCAGATGACCCATTCGAAATTGATGCTGTTCTGCACGAAGCATTATCTTCAAATGAAATGAAAATCATAATTGTGGATTATTAAGAATGAAAATAGAAGTAAGAAATATTTTTGAAAATGTTCCGGAAGATTTATCAAAAGAATTTTTTGAAGATATTATTCTAAATGAAAATTTTCGTTTGGAGAGAATTATATCAAAAGCACATTTTTCACCGGAAGGATTCTGGTATAACCAGACACAAAATGAATTTGTTTTACTCTTGAGTGGAAGTGCCGAGATATTATTTGAAGATAATTATTCAATAAAATTAAAACCCGGTGATTATCTTATCATACCCGCACATGTAAAACATAGAGTCGAAAAAACAGACAGCGAGAAACTAACTTACTGGTTAACACTTTATTATTAAAAGCGGCATGAATACATGACTCATACCGCTTTTTATAGGGGGCACCAATTGACTAATTTTCTACTACTGCTAATATATCTGAGCGGGAGATAATTTTTAATTCCTTGCCATTAGCACTTACTTCTTCACCGCCATATTTTGCAAATAAAATTCGGTCGCCTTCTTTAATTTTTTCACGCAAGTCTTCATCAGTTCCTACAGCAATAACTTTTCCCATTCTTGGTTTTTCTTTTGCTGTATCAGGAATAATAATTCCCGAAGTAGTTTTTGATTCTTCTTCAATTGGTTCAACGAGAACCCTGTCGTCAAGTGGTTTAATTTTCATAGTGGTCTCCTAATCTTTTATGTTTAACATCTGATTAATTTTCTGTTTATCAAATCCAATTATTGGTCTATTATTTATTAAAATTACAGGAACACCGGTTTGACCTGTTCTTCGCATCATATCTCTTGCTGCTGCTTCGTCTTTAGAAACATCAACATCAGTAAATCGAATATTTTTTTCTCTGAAATATCTTTTTGCTGCATTACAAAAACTGCATGTTGGAGTAGAAAAAATTATTACCTTTGGTTGAGAAGTTACTGCCATAATTAACCTTATTTTTATTCGGTTAGATGAAATGATTTTCAAAAAGATTCAAAAATTATTTTGTAATTTTCTTTGCAAATTCTTTCAATGTTGATTATGATGAAAAAGAAATATCTTATTGCCATAATACTGTTTTTCAATACAGTTGGCCTGAATGCACAAATTAAAAATTTTAATGCTGGATTTAATTTTGGATTGGGAGAAATAAAAGGGAATACAACGTCAGTAACAAGTTTTGGCGGTACTTTATTTTTTGATTTTAAGTTATGGTTCTCGGATGAAGTAAATTTTAGAACAGGTTTTTTTTATGCAAGAAAAGTAGAATATTTTATTCCAGAAAGTAGAGAGGGCAGATATTACCCATTTATTAAATCATTTTTGTTAAAATCACAAATACAACAAAGTATATATAATTACTTCTTCATTGAAGAAGGACTTGGCATAATTTATTTGAATGATAGAACTTTGAGTGATACAAATAACTGGCAGCCAGGCATTAGCTTTAATTTTACTTCAGGTATAAAATTTTCTAAGATGAGTTTAGGACTGGGCATTGATTACGGCATGGGAATAACAAAAACAAATGCAAGTTATTACATTATCTATATTCAAGCTCAAATCATTTTATGAATTATCATAGTGCGATTAGATTAAAATTTTGGAAACCACTTTTTCTTGAAAAATATTTTTAAGAGATTATATATCTAAAATTATGGTATTTATAATCTATACAACTCCTTCATTAATTCCTCAAATTGACTGAAATAAAGTGCTTGCTCAGGGTCGCTTAATGCATTAGGAGGGTCGGGATGAAATTCAACCATTATTCCATGAGCACCTACAACTTTTGCTGCTTTTGCTAGTGGTATTACTTTGTTTCTTTCACCAATAGCATGGGAAGGATCTACTATAACAGGCAAGTGAGTTAATTCTTTCAGAACAGGTATTGCACTTAAATCTAATGTGTTTCGTGTGGCAGTTTCAAATGTTCTGATTCCTCGTTCACACAAAATTACCTGACGATTACCTTGAGATAAAATATACTCTGCTGCATTCAACCACTCATCAATCGAAGCACTTAAACCTCTTTTAAGCATAACAGGTCGATGTGTTTTACCAACTTCTTTTAGCAGGGCAAAGTTTTGCATGTTTCTTGCACCAATCTGAAGTATGTCTGCACTTTTAGCTACTTCTTCAACCTGGTCTGTATCCATTACTTCAGTGATAATAGGCAAATCGTAATATTTGCCTGCATCGGCAAGTAATTTAAGTCCTTCATATCCAAGTCCTTGAAAACTATAAGGCGAAGTTCTGGGCTTAAAGCATCCCCCACGGAGAATTTGAGCTCCATTTTCTTTTGCTTCGAGTGCACATTTCATTATCATTTCTTCATTTTCGACTGAACATGGACCAGCAATTACAACAAAATTATTACCACCAATTAACACATCTTTTACTTTTATTATAGTATCTTCACTTTTGTATTCTCGACTTGCAAGTCTATAACTCTTAGATTTGGATTTAATAATTGCAGGAGCCTCCGGCTTTGATTTTGTTTCTTTTTTAATTTCTTCTCCAATTAAAAGCCTTGAAAATTCTAATTTGGTTCTTTCGAGTTCCTGTGAAGGATAACTTCCTAAGACTTTCATGAATCTTGTGTATTGTCCTAATTCATCAAGAACTTTTTGGATGGTTTCACTTGCAATATTTCCTTCAAAATCGAGATAGAACATTTCTTCCCATGGATTCCCAATAATTGGTCGTGATTCAAGTTTGGTTAAATTCACATTGTATTTTCTAAAAACATTCAAAGCTTCTACAAGAGAACCGGGTGTATGAGAAGTAGCCATTACAATTGATGTTTTGCATGGTATTCTTTCATCAATAGTTTGTGGCTTTCTCGATGCAATTAAAAATCTTGTATAATTTTCAGGCTGATTAGCTATATTTTTTTTCAAAATTTTGACATGGAATAATTTAGCAGCTTCTTCGCTGGCAATTGCAGCATGTGCAATATTCCCTTCTTCTTTAATTTTTTGAACAGACATAGCAGTATCATCAAAATATTCAATTGCAACATGAGGGAGTGATTCTAAAAATTTGCTGCATTGTGCTGCCGCTTGATAGTGAGCATAAACTTTTTTGATTTTTTGAAATGGAACTTCATCAAGAGCAACAAAACAATGTTTGACTTGAAATTTTTCTTCACCAATTATGGATAATGTTGTATGAAGCAGTAAATCATAAACTTCGTTTATTCCTCCAGAAGTTGTATTTTCAATTGGAAGAACTGCAAAATCTGCCTCACCCTTTTCTACTGCGTTGACAACCTCGTCAAATCTTCTCTTAAATAAAAAATTAAGTTTGAAACCTGAGTGAGCAAAAAATTTTTGACTTGCCAAATAACTGTAAGAACCTTCTATTCCTTGAATAGCAATTGTTATGACTTTCTTTCTTTCATCTTTTTTATTTAATATAGATTGAACATAATTTTGTTGAAGTCTTATAGAGTCTTCTATAATTTCATAATAAACCTTAGAAAGAAAATTCGAATCAAGATTAAATTTTTTTCCTAATTTAATTAATCTTCTTAATAATTCTTCTTCTCTTATCTGGTCTCTTATTGGAGAGTTACTTTTTTCTTTTGCTAATGCGACTTCTTTACTTAACGCGCGTCTTTCAGAAAGAAGTTTAATAATCTTTTCATCAATATCGTTTATTTTCTCTCTTAATGATTCGAGATTCTTTACATTTTTCTTTGCCATCTTAAATTTTACTTTTATTTTTAATTTAATTGCGAATCTATAAAAATTATTAACTTAAAAAAAGACCATTTGACATATTACATAAGAATTCCAGTGGAAATCTCACAATAATTTTAAAATTGGTTGACATAATAAATTCAATCAACTAATTTAGAAATGGATAAATAAGTCCATTTAGGAAATAGTCTTATAATCTAATTTATTGACACACCGATACTGGAGGTTAAAAATATGGCAAAACAAACCCGTCGGGAATTCTTAAAAACCACAACAATAGTTGGAGCTGGAATTACTGGATTAAGTACAAGCAAATTAAAAGCTGCACCCAAAAATATTCTTGATGAAAATAGAATGGGAGTTCTGGTTGATACTACAGTATGTATTGGTTGCAGAAAATGTGAATGGGCATGTAAAGTAGCGCATAATCTTCCTACACCACCACTCGAAGCTTATGATGATAGAAGTGTATTTAAGAAAATGAGAAGACCCGATGATAGAGCTTTAACTGTGGTTAATGAATATCCTCCTTCAAGTTCAGATGGATTTCCAATTAATGTAAAAGTTCAATGTATGCATTGTGACCACCCAGCATGTGTTTCAGCATGTATTGTTGGTGCTTTTTCAAAAGAAGAAAATGGTTCTGTAATCTGGGATACGAAAAAATGCATTGGATGTAGATATTGTATGGTTGCATGTCCATTTCAAATTCCTGCTTTCGAATTTGGTAAAGCAATACAGCCTGAGATTCGTAAATGTGATTTCTGTTTCAATCGAACAAAGGAAGGAAAACTTCCTGCATGTGTGGAAATTTGTCCAATGGAAGCTTTGACTTATGGTAAAAGAGAAGAATTAGTAAAAATTGCCCACGAAAAAATTAATTTATACCCGGATAGATATGTTAATCATGTTTATGGTGAATATGAAGTCGGTGGAACAAGCTGGCTTTATTTAGCAAGCAAAGATTTTTATGAACTCCAATTTCCTAAATTAGGTAGGAATCCTGCCCCTGGGGTAACCGAAGCTATTCAACATGGAATTTTTGCTTACTTTGTTCCACCAGTTGCTCTTTATGCTTTGCTTGGAGCAGTAATGTGGATTAATAAAAATAGAAAGAAAGAATCGGAGGAAGAATAATGGAAAATTTTCTGAAACCGACACCATTAGGAAGAAAATTTTTTACTCCCACTGTTATAGGGTTGACAATTATTGCTGCTATAGGATTGATAGTAGTTTTTATAAGATTAATTTTAGGATTAGGAGCAGTAACCAATTTAAGTAATCAATATCCCTGGGGGATATGGATTGGAATTGATGTGGCTGCTGGTGTTGCATTAGCCGCTGGGGGTTTTACCACAGCTGCATTGGGTCATATCATGCATCGAGAAGAATATCATGTGGTAGTCAGACCGGCTCTTTTAACTGCAATGCTAGGATATACTTTTGTGGCTCTTAGTGTAGCTCTTGACCTTGGAAGATATTATTACATCTGGCATCCTTTAATTATGTGGAATGGTAATTCTGTTCTTTTTGAAGTAGGTATGTGTGTTATGATTTACTTATTTGTTCTTTATATTGAATTTCATCCAATTGTAACAGAAAGATTTATTGGCAGAGTAAATTTGCCGGGGTTTTTAAGTGCTCTTAATAAACCATTAGATAAATTATTAAGATTGCTTGATAGAACATTAAACAAAGTAATGTTTATTTTTATAATTGCCGGCGTAGTTCTTTCCTGTTTACATCAATCATCATTAGGAACATTAATGGTAATTGCTGGTCCTAAAATGCATCCATTATGGCAAACACCAATCCTTCCATTACTGTTTTTACTTTCCGCAATTTCTGTTGGATTTCCAATGGTAATTTTTGAATCATTGATAACATCTAAAGCCTTTGGCTTAAAACCTGAAATGAAAATTCTTTCTAATCTTGGAAGTATGATTGCTCCAATGCTCGGAATTTATCTTTCATTTAAGATTGGTGATATGGTTATAAGAAAAACATTTGTTTACTTGAACGAAATAAATACAGTAAGTGTACTTTTTGCTATTGAAGTCGTTATCGGAATAATTGTGCCATTGCGTATTTTCTTATCACCTAAGTTGACTAAAACTCCACTTGGATTATTTATTGGTTCTTTATTGGTCATCTTTGGTGTTTTACTAAATCGAATAAATAATTTTATTGTGGCTTATACTCCTCCATATCAATTTCAATCATATTTCCCATCAATTGGCGAAATTGCTGTAACACTCGGGTTCATTGCACTCGAAGTGTTATTGTTCAGAGCTTTTGTTATGATTTTCCCAATTGTAAGCACTCCCCAGTATGTTTCACCTCAAACTAAATTTTCTGTTAGAGGTGCATAATGAAAAGGTTATTAATAATTTTATTGATTGGTTCAATATCAATCAATGCACAGACAAAAATTAGCAAAAGCCATTCACAGCAATCTTTGAATTGCTCGACATGTCATTCATGTGATATTCCGACTAAAGAAAATCCCTGTCTTAAAGCTTGTCCCCGTGAAAGTATGATTCGAATTGACCAGAAACCAGAAGAAGGTCCAAAAGTTCTTATAATTAATAAAATAAAAGAAACTGATGTTTATGATCCTGTTGTTTTTTCTCATTTAGCTCATGCTGAAATGGCAGATATATCAGGGGGATGCAGGACATGCCATCATTATAATCCGCCAGGCAATGTTATTGCATGCTCAGAATGTCATGAAACACAAAGAAAAAGAATTGATGTAAGCAAACCTGATTTGAAAGGGGCATTTCATCGTCAATGTATGAATTGTCATCGTGCATGGAGCGGAAGTATAGATTGTGTTGTTTGTCATCAATTAAAAGGAAAAGAACCTGCGTTAAAAAGTGATGTAAAAAAATTAACTGCAAAGAGAATACATCCTGAAGTAAAAGCACCATCTAAAATTAATTTTACAACGGCAAGTACTTCAGGTAAATTGGTCACCTTTTATCACGATGAACATATTAATTTATTTAATTATGAATGTGGCGACTGCCATAAAAATGATAATTGTGTGAAGTGTCATAACAAAAATAAAGTTGTAACTGCAGTTAAGAAATCATTAAAAGAAGTTCATAAAAAGTGTTCTAATTGTCATGATACAGATTCGAAATCAAAATGTTCATCATGTCACTCAGATAAAGAAAAAGGTCCATTTAATCATTTTGCTGTAACAGGATTTGATATTTCAAAATATCATTCAAAGTTAACCTGCAACAGATGTCATACTGCAAAAGGTAAATTTACTGGACTTAAAAATGAATGCAGTTCTTGTCATGGAACTTGGAGCTGGGATAATTTCAAGCATAATGTTACAGGTTTAATACTAGATGAAACTCATAGTGAATTAGAATGCAGTAATTGTCATAAAGAACCAACTTATTCAAAGCCAACTTGCGAAGATTGTCATGATGATAAATCATATCCAAAAGATAAACCGGGAAGATTGAGAAAATTATGAATGGTTTAAGTGAAATAGGATTCTTTAGAAAAATTGGATTAAAACTAATTTTAGTAGTTAGTTTAACAGTTGTTATAATCATTGGAATAAATTCATACATTAAAATAAAATCTCAAAGTGATGTGCTTTTGGCAGAAGTTGAACGTCATGCCAATCAACTTAGTGAAACTGTAAAAAATAGTACAAGATATGGAATGCTTCTTAACCAAAGAGAATATGTTGATGAAATAATTAAAACTATCGGAAAAGACCCGGCAATTGATAATATCAGAATTTATAATAAAGAAGGAGAGATAATTTATTCCACAAATCCTGAAGATGTTGGGAAGATGCTCGATAAAAAAGCCGAAAGCTGTTATGCATGTCATACTGAAAATAAGCCACTTGAAAAATTATCGAATAAAGAAAGAACAAGAATATTTAGATTGAGTGAAAATTCTCCGAGAGTGATGGGAATAGTTAATCCAATTTATAATGAAGAATCATGCTGGAAAGCCGATTGCCATGCTCATCCTCAAAGTTCTACAGTGCTTGGTGTTCTTGATGTTACAATTACACTTACAGAAGTAGATTCACAAATAAAAAAGAATGAAATTCAGGAGTTGCTGTTCGCAATAATTTCTGTTACTGCAATTGGTTTTATTATTGGAATATTTGTCAGAAAGTGGGTTGATAAACCTGTAAAAGAATTAGTAAAAGCAACAAATCAAATAGCTGCCGGTAATCTTCATTATGAAATTAAAGATTTGGGGAACGATGAACTTGGTTATCTAGCAAAATCATTTAATAATATGACAAAAAAATTATATGAAACTCAGCAACAACTACTTCAATCCGATAAAATGGCTTTGCTTGGCAAGTTAGCCGCTGGAGTTGCTCATGAAATTAATAATCCTTTGACTGGTGTTCTTACTTATAGCAGTTATTTATTAAAGCGAACAAAAGATAATCCAGAATTGCAGGAAGACTTAAATGTAATTGTAAGAGAGACTTTACGAAGTCGTGAAATTGTAAAAAGCCTTCTTGATTTTTCAAGGCAGTCAACCCCAAAGAAAAGTTTAATTGATATTAATGAGGTAATCAATAAAGCTGATTTAGTAGTTCATAATCAATTGAACATAAATAAAATTAAACTAATCAAAGAATTTGATGAAAAACTTCCTAGAATTACTGCGGATGCAAATCAAATTCAGCAGGTAATTTTGAACTTGCTTTTAAATGCAATTGATGCTATTGGTCCTAATGGTGGGACCATAACAATTAAAACATCTCAAACAACTTTGTCGCCAAAAGGAGTAGTACATGTTAAGGCAGCTTTGTGTCCCAAAAATCATAATTTAATTGATAATGACCATAAAATTGGTGGCTTGCCTTCAATCAAAGTTAAAATGAAAACAAATGGAAATGAAGGTTTCTTATTCCTTGACCCTGTTTATGGAAGAGCAAAACATTATTTTGGAATTCCGGTAGAAAAAAATGATATAATTAAACTTACCTGTCCTGTATGTGATTTATCTTTAATTGATAAATTTGAAAAATGCCCTTTGTGCGGCGGACCAGTTTACAAAATTGAAGTTCCATCTCAAGGTTTTCTCGAAGGTTGTGCATCGTTCAAAGATGAATGGCAAAGATGGAATTTTATTGATGAAAAGGGGAATAAAAAGTTTGTAGAAATTCAGGTTTCAGATACAGGTTGTGGTATTCCTCAAGAACATATAAACAAAATTTTTGAACCTTTCTTTACTACAAAGGGTCAGAAAGGAACTGGTCTTGGTCTTTCGGTTGTATGGGGTATTATTGACAATCATAATGGAACTATTACTGTGCAAAGTGAAATTGGGAAAGGGACAACATTTTCAATTAAACTTCCGGAAGAGTAAGATGAAAAATAAATTTGACATAATGATAATTGATGACGAACAGGTAGTTATTGATTCAGTAGTAAAAATTGGAATTCTAAATAATTATAAAGTTGATTCAACAGATAATGCAGCTAATGCAATAAAAAAAATTAAAGAGAATGATTATAAATTAATAATTTGTGATATCATGCTGCCTGAAATGAGCGGGTTCCAATTTCTTGATGAACTCCAGAAATCAGGAATTAATACACCTGTAATTATGACCACAGGATACTCAACAATAGAAAATGCAGTTCAATCACTTTATAAAGGTGCAATTGATTTTATCCCAAAACCTTTTACTTTTGATGAAATGACTGGCACAATCAAAAGAGGAATTAAATACAGTGAGTTGATAAATAGAAAAAATGATAAATCTAATTCTGAAGTTGTTTATGTATCATGTCCATCAAAATATTTTAGATTAGGTTATTCATGCTGGGTAAAAGAAGATTTTAATGGAACTGTTCTTCTGGGAGCTACAAATTTATTTTTGAAAACAATTGATAACATAAAAGAAATAGAATTATTAGATTTGAACGAAAAGATTAATCAAGCAGGACAACTTGCAAAATTTATAGACAACGAAGGATTTGTGCATCAATTGTATTCAGCTTTGAGTGGAAGAATAATTGAAAAGAATGAAAAACTTTTATCAAATATTTCAATACTCGAAAAAGACCCATATTTCGAAGGTTGGATTTATAGAATAATTCCAACTGAATATGAATATGAAATGAAATTTTTAATTCCATGTAGTTCAGATAGATAATTTTAATTAAGGAGAAAATTTATGCTGCTCTTCATTTTATTATTAATAATAGTAATAATTGCAGATGTAATAATCAGATATGCAATTAGAAAAGCAAATGAAAAGAAGATTCGCAAAGAAAGAGAAGCAATTCTTAAAGAAGTTGTTAAAATTGATTTTAGCAAAGAAGTTAAATCTCTCAAACGCGCAGAAGTGCCAAATCCAAAAGCAAGAATTCTTTGTGTTGATGACGAAGATGTAATTCTCGACAGCTTCAGAAAAATTCTTGTTCTCGATGGATATTCTGTTGATACTGTAAATTCAGGTGCCGAAGCACTTAATCTTATAAAATCTCATCATTATGATTTTGTATTTACAGATTTGAAAATGCCAGAAATGGATGGGGTTGAAGTAACTAAATCTGTAAAATATTTGCGTCCCGATATTGATGTAATTATAATTACTGGATATGCAACTGTAGAAACAGCAGTTGAATGTATGAAGCTTGGTGCAATGGATTATGTTCAAAAACCATTTACAGAAGATGAATTACTTGAGTTTACTAAAAAATGTTTAATCAAACGACAGGATAGAATTCAAAAACAATTAAAACCAAGAGTTCACATAGCTCATATTCCCGAAATAGAAAAAGTTGGACGAGGAGAATTTGCAATTCCTGGGGGAGTATTTATTTCGGAAGGGCACTGCTGGGCTTCGGTAAGTCAGGATGGAACTGTTAAAGTAGGAATTGATGACTTTGCAAAAAAACTAATTGGTAAAGTTGACAGCATTGAATTTCCAAATCTTGGTATGACTATAACTAAGGGCCAACCACTTTTTAGTATCAGGCAAAACAAAAGAACAATTCAATTTTTGTCTCCTGTTAGTGGATTGGTTAAATCAATTAATCATGAACTTTCTGAAAATCTTGAAGCTCTTGAATTTACACCATATGGCAAAAACTGGATTTGCATAATTGATGCAGACAAACTTGATTTGGAACTTCAGCAGTTAAAAATTGGGAAAAGCGCAGTTACTTTCTATCAGGAAGAAATTGAAAAATATATTAACAAAATGAAAGAAATTGTTAAGAAAGAAGCACCAATGGAAGAAGAAATGTACTGGGGACAACTTGAAAATCTGGAAGAAAAGGACTGGTATATAATAACTGGAGAATTTTTCAGGAAATAAAGATTAATTTGATAAAATGAACGAATTTAAATAAATTTAGAAAGGATATCTAAGTCCATTATCTTATTATTGGTAATATTTTCTTAAAAATAAAAATGTGAGGTCAAAATATTATCAGTTAATTGTATTTTGACAAATTTAGTTTGCGCATAATTTTTGCTGTACTAAAAAGCTTTCTTATAAAGAAAATATGGAGATTTAAGTGGTTCTTTTTCGGGAAAATTTAATTTATCTAATTATTGCAATTTTATTTATTGGATTAAATAAAAATAATGCACAGGATTTCAATTGTTCAGATTGTCATGAAGTTTCAATTGCAAAATCAGTTCATAAAGATGCAATTGATTGTCAGGGTTGCCATGAAGATGTAGTTAATGAAGACCATATTGAGAAGGGTGCAAAAAAAGTAAACTGTGCAAATTGCCATGATGATAAAGTTCAGTCGGTTAATTCGGATATTCATCATAGGTTAAAAGTAAAGAATGCACCTAATTGTGTTACATGTCATGGTAATCATGAAGTTCAAAAACCACCTAAAGAAAATTCACTTAAGTCAAAGTTATATTGCACCAAATGTCACGAAGCCAAACCAATTGCCATAGCTTATCATTCAATTTCAGCTGATAAAAGCAATTGTTTAGGGTGTCACAAAAAAGTAGATGTTAAACTTACGCTTCCAGTATCTGTACATAAAAATTTAGATTGTTCTGATTGTCATAGTTTTATTGCAAATAATTTGAAAGATCATCCTAAGAATCTTAAATCCACAAAAAAAGCAGACTGTTATATTTGTCACAGTGAAATTGCAAAAGAACACAGTGAAAGCATCCATGGAATTGCTTTAAGTGAAGGTATTGATGATGCAGCAAAATGTTGGGATTGTCATGGCTCACATGATATTAAGAAAGTTAATCATCCATCAAGTTCTGTATATCCTACAAATCTTGCTACAACATGTGCTAAATGTCACGATAATCCCGAGCTTGTAAAAAAATATGATATTGGAATTACTTCACCAGGTAAAACTTATAAAAATTCAGTGCATGGATTTCTTGTTCAAAAAGGGAGAATGGATGCAGCAACCTGTACAATGTGTCATGGTGTACATGATATAAAAAATAAAGTACAACCAAGTTCAAAAATTTCTGCTTTTAATATTCCTCAAACATGCGGTCGTTGTCATCCAGAAGAAACAAAAGATTATCAACAGTCAATTCACTGGATAAGAGCAAAGAAAGGATTTAGAGAATCACCTGTTTGCAATGATTGTCATAGCGAGCATAGTATTCAATCGTTATCAACTGTGGATAAAAGAGAAGAAGCAAGAAAGATTCAAGAAAAGACATGTATGATTTGTCATGAAAATCCAATGATTGCAGAGAGGTTTGGTATTAATGGAGGACAGGCAAAATCATATCAGGATAGTTATCATGGTCTTGCAGTAATGCGCGGCGATAAAGATGCAGCAATGTGTATAGATTGCCATGGTGTTCATAAGATATTGCCAAAAGAACATCCGGAATCAAAAGTTAATATTTCCAATGTAACAAATACATGCAGTAAGTGTCATACGAATGCAACCCCTGTTTTTTCACAGAGTTATTCACATAAAACTGAAAATGAAACAGCAGCAAAGATTGAAAATATTGTAGCTAATATTTATTTCTGGTTAATTATTTCAGTTATAGGGGGAATGGTATTACATAATCTTCTGATTTTTATATATGAAATCAGAAAAAAGAAAAAAAGAATCGAAGGAGAGATTACAATACCAAGATTTACAAAGAGCGAGGTTGTTCAGCATTTTCTGTTATTAATTTCCTTTATTGCTCTTGCAATTACTGGTTTTGCTCTTAAATATAATCAAAGCTGGTGGGCAGAACTTTTAAGAACATTTGGAATGACAGAAACAGCACGACAATATATTCATCGAGGTGCCGCAATAATTTTAGTTGGAACTGGATTGTATCATATTATTTATTTGATATCAACTCCCAGAGGAAGAGAGGTTCTTAAAAATTTAATTCCTACATACAATGACATTATTGATGCAAGAGATACTATTCTTTATTATCTCAGAATTAAAAAGCAGAAACCAATTTATGATAAATATGACTACACAGAAAAAGCAGAATATTGGGCATTGATTTGGGGAACTGTAGTGATGGGCTTAACCGGATTTATATTGTGGTTCCCTACGGTAGTTGGTAATTGGGCTCCAGTGTGGTTAATTAAAGTAAGTGAATTAATTCATTTTTATGAAGCAATTTTAGCAACACTTGCAATTCTTGTCTGGCACTGGTTCTTTGTAATATTTCATCCGCATGAATATCCAATGAGTTTAACATGGATAGATGGAAAAATGACTTTGCATAATTATCGTCATCATCATGAAAAACATTTTAGAAAAGTTGTGCTTGAATGGAAAGAATATCAATTGGGAAAAAGAGATTATAAAAAGTTGAGTAACTCAACTATTCTTTTTACATCAACATTAAAAAAGAATGGATTGAACCCTGATGTGATAATAGATTCCGAACTTGATAATGACCCAGAATTAAAATCTTGGCTTGAAGAAAAGCTAAATCCAAAAACAGAAGAAAATAAAAAAGAAGAAAGTAATGATAATAAAAAGAATTAATTGCCTATGAATTTAGATTGACTTATTTTCCAAATAAATAAAATGTTCATTTAATTTCAGGAGGAATTTACAATGCTGAAGAAGTTAATAACCTTCGTGCTATTTTCAATTGTATCTTATTTAATAGTTCCCACACAGATATTTTCGCAACCATACGGTTACGAAGGAACTCAGGTTTGCGGTACTTGCCATAAAACAGAAAAACAAGGACAACAGCTAAAAATCTGGCAGGAAAGCAAGCATGCTAACGCATACAAAACACTTTTAACGGACGAAGCAAATAAACTATCTGGCGATGTAAAAGCAGTTGAAAATCCAAAATGTTTGAAGTGTCACGCAAGCGGTTATGATGTTGCAGATAAAAAATTGCTTGGACCAAAATTTAAAATTGAAGATGGTGTTCAATGTGAAACCTGCCATGGTCCAGGTTCAGCTTACAAAACTCTAAAAATAATGAAAGATAGAAATGAAGCTGTTAAGAATGGATTAGTTGTTTGGAAAGACAATGAAGAAATTGAAAAATATTGTAAAACATGTCACAATCCAGAAAGTCCAACTTATAAAGAATTTAATTTTGAAGAAATGTGGCCCAAGATTGCTCATAAAGTACCAAAAAATTAAAATCTTAGCAGGCTAAAAAATGAAAAGAATAATTTCATTATTAATCTTTCTGCCGTTGATATTAAATGCTCAAAATATTAACGGCAGATTTACTTCTTCTATTTATTCTTTTGAAAGATTTAATGATGTTAATAATTCCGAAAAATTTTTCAGAACATATCAAACATTAAATCTCAATCTTAATTACAACAAATTTTCTTTGCGTACAAGATTTAATTTTGAAAGCAATATTGGGAATGTGCTCGATAAAGATCCACGAATGAGATTTTATAATCTATACTTCGAAGCCAGGGATTTATTAAATCTCGTTACATTAAAGATTGGGAGACAGCCTGTTATTATGCCCGTAGCCGGTGGTCTATTTGATGGTATTAATATGAAAATTAAATATGCAGGATTTTCTTTAATGGGATTTTATGGCGGTAATGTTCCAGCATATCAAAAATTAGAATTAACGGACGACATTGGGAATAATTATATCCTTGGTGGCAGATTCGAAACTTATGCTTTGAAAAATTTCAGATTCGGAATTTCTTATATCGATAAAAACTTTAAACCAGTTGATTACTACACTGAAAGATTGAATGAAAATTTAGACCTTGTTACTATTCTCATTCAATCGAAATCAAATCAGTATAGATTTTTATCAGGTGATGTTTCTTACAATGACAATAATATTTTCGATTTAAATGCACGGTATGAATATGATATGAACTATAAAGAAACATCAAAAATTGAATTTGATGGACGAGTAAAAGCAACAAAAGAAATGGGAATTAATCTTTATTACAATCAACGTGAACCAAAGATAAGATACAATTCTATCTTTTCTGTTTTTGATTATGGCAATTCACAGGAAATAGAAGGCGGAATTGATTACAATGTGTCGAATCTTTACACATTTATATTTAAGTATGGTGATGTTAAGTTCGGCAGCGAACATTCTTCTCGAATTACTATGGGGGCAAATACAAAATTTGGGAGTTTAAGTTACAGAAAAACTTTTGGTGATGCAGGTGAGCTGGATGCAATTTCTGTTTATGCTGCTCGTTCATTCTATGATGGTCTAATTACACCATCATTTGGAATCACATACACAAATTATAAATTATCTAAAGATGACCATGTTAATACAATTACTGCTTTTTTAGGTGGATTTAATTTACGCCCATGGAGAATTTTATCCTTTGATGTTCAAGCACAATATTTTAATAATAAGATTTACAAAAATGATTTTCGAATCCTGTTCAAAATAAATTATTTGTTCAATACAAATTTATAGAAGAATATGAAAATAAAAATTTTATATGCGTTCTTAACTCTTTCGATAATAATTTTTCTCAGTATTGCAGCTGTTAACGAAAGAGTAGAACCTCAAAAAACAAATAAGGATATAATTAAATTCTCTCACTCTTTACATAAAGAAATTGCTGAATGTACAACATGCCATACAAAAGTTGCTGAGAGCACGTCATTAAAAGACAGATTGCTGCCAGAAAAAGAATCATGTGCAACTTGCCATGATGTTGAAGATACGGATAAATGCAATACATGTCATTATGAAAATGTTAATGAGAAATTAATTCAGAGAGAATCAGATTTAATATTTAATCACAAAAAGCATGTGATTGAACAGAAAATGGAATGTATTGCCTGCCATAAAGGATTGGATGAAGTTGATTATGCATTTCAATCTGCAGCATCGATTCCATCAATGAGTAGCTGTTATAAATGTCATAATAATCAAACAGTTGCAACAAATGATTGTGAAATTTGTCACATATCAACTGCTAATTTAATTCCTGAAGACCATCAGGAAGTCGGGTTTATAAAAAGTCATAAGTTCAAAGTTAATGCTGTCAATGCAGAATGTGAAATGTGTCATGATAATAGTTTCTGTGAGACATGCCATGCATCTACAACAATGATAACAGAATCAAACAGTGCAAGAGATTTTTATACACCTTATTCACCACATAAATTTACAGATAATGCAAAACAGCAGCAGCTCAGCAGGGTTCATGATTTGAATTACAGATTTACTCATGGAATTGATGCAAATAATAAATCGAGTGAATGCCAGACATGTCATCAGGTAGAAACATTTTGTGCAGAATGTCATAATTCAAATGGCGGGGATTTTGCATTAGAAGGTGCAATGCCGGCTTCGCATAAAAAACCAAATTTTGTTACAATTGGAGTCGGCAGTGGAGGAGGGAGACATGCTGAAATGGCTAAACGTGATATTGAATCCTGCACGGCATGTCATGATGTTCAGGGAGCCGACCCAAGCTGCATTTTGTGTCATGTTGATAACGATGGTATAAAAGGAACTAATCCTAAAACTCATATAAATAAATTCATGAGAGATGAAAATGGTGATTGGCATAGTGATGCAAATTCAGTTTGTTATTCATGTCATCGTGATGCAAATGCAAGACCAAATGGAATGAAAGGTGTAGGCTTTTGCGGTTATTGTCATAATTAACAAAAATCTTTTAGGTAGAATATGAAATACATAAAATTTTATTTCATTTTAATTGCAGCACTAAGTTTAACAATAATTTCGTGCAGTGATATTCAAGATGAAATAACACCGCCTGAAAAATTGAGTGTTCATGGCAAAGAAGTAATGACAAAATCATCTTCTAATTTTCATGGAAGACAATTAGTAGATGGCAAAATGGAAAGCTGCAAATTATGTCATGCATCGAACTTTTCTGGCGGTACAGCTAAAGTGAGTTGTTTAAATTGCCATGCTGCAATTAATGTTCATACCGCAGAAATTAATAATCCAGTATCAGAAAAATTTCATGGAAAATTTATTGCAGGATTAAATTGGGACTTATCAAAGTGCTCGCAATGCCATGGAGTTAATTATGCTGGGGGCATTGTAAGTCCAACTTGCAATTCATGTCATAAACAATCTGGCGGACCAGAGGCTTGCAATACCTGTCATGGTGACTTTTCCAATTCTGCAAAAATATCACCGCCAAAAGCATTAAATGGAGCTAAAGAAACATCAGACCCAGGTGTCGGCGCTCATGAAAAACATTTATCAGATTCTGAAATTGCTAAAGCAATTAAATGTAATGAATGCCATATAATACCAGAAAAATTTAATTCACCCGGACACATTGACAATACACCAGAAGCAGAAGTTATATTTGCAGCTCATAGTTTTTCTGGTGCAGGAATTCCATCATATAATTTCAACGATAATAAGTGCAGCAATACTTATTGCCATGGTAATTTTGAATTCAAAAAAGAAAATGCTCAATACCAATTTGCTTATATTGAGGATAAAATTACTGGCAATAATTTTCAGCCAGTGTGGAATAAAGTAGATGGAACACAAGCTGCATGTGGCACATGTCATGGATTGCCACCTAAAGGACACATAGAAGTTGATAAAAATTCTTGCGGAGTTTGTCACGTAGGTATTGTTGATAAGTATGGAAAGATTATTGATAAAACAAAACACATTAATGGAAAGGTTGATTTATTTTAATTGTGTAATTTTAGCTTCGAGCCGTCTCGTAAATAAAAAGGGACGGCTTTTTTTGTATTTCTTTTTGAATTATTGTAATCTATTTTTGGTTTATAATTAAGAATTAGAAGAGTAAAAACAGATGATTTCCACTATTAGCAGCTTAAATGCTTTGCTTCCTTTTTCATATTTAATTGTTTTTTCAATTTACACTTATGATTTTTTTGCCGAGAAAAATTTGTTCAGTAATTCAAAACGAATTTTTCTTTTTATCACTCTTTTTGTTCATGCTTTTTATTTAATGGTTCGTTCAGTTGAATTCAATCATCCCCCAATTACTACAAAGTTTGAAATATTTTCTTTGTTAGCTTTTTCAGTTTCATTTTCATATTTCATTCTTGAATTATTAACTGATATTCACAGAACAGGTTCATTTATAATTTTATTTTCTTTGGTATTTCAGATAATATCTTCATTATCAATTGAGCATAATTATGTTGTTCCAGAAGTTTTAAGAAATCGTATGCTTGGACTTCATGTCGTAAGTGCTATTCTTGGATATTCGGGATTTACAATTTCTGCAGTCTATGGATTATTGTTTTTGATTCTTTACAAAAATTTAAGAAATAATAAGTTCGGATTAATATTTAATCGTTTGCCAAGTCTTGAAATTCTTGAGAAGCTGAGTTTTTATTCTCTGGTTATAGGATTTATTCTTTTAACAATTGCAATAATTATTGGAACAATATGGCTGCCAAGTGCATTCCCGAATTTTAGATTTTATGACCCAAAACTTGTTGGCACTGCTTTTATCTGGATTGCTTATGGCACAGGCATCATAAGCAAATATTTAGCAAACTGGTATGGAAAGAAAGTTATTATTTTTTCTCTTTGCGGATTTATTCTAACAATAATTTCTTTAATTATTACAAGTACATATTCAAACACATTTCATTCATTTTATTGATTGATGAAATTATAACTTGAGATTGATGAAGATACTTAATTTTTAACAAATGCATGATTGAAAATGAATTTAATAGGAATTTCGATAAATCATAGAACTGCACCAATTGATATTTTAGAATCTCTTCATTTAGCAAAAGATGAAATAATTAATTTTATTCCCCGACTTAAAGATGATTTCAGTGAAGGAGTTGTGATTTCAACCTGTAATAGAACAGAAATTTTCTGCATATCAAAAAATCAAAAATTAAATTCTGATTTAATTCTGAAAAAATTGCTCGAGTTTAAACCTGTTCAAAATGTTAAAGAAGAAAATTTTACAAAATATTTTTCTTGTGGTGCAATCAAACATATTTTTTCTGTTGCTTCGGGCATTGATTCATTAGTTATTGGTGATAGCCAGATACTTGGTCAGGTTAAAGAATCTTTTGAATTATCAGAAGACCTTGGTTTTGCCGGAACAATTATTAAAAGAATATTAAATGCTGCATTAAAAGTTGGTAAACGTGCAATCAAAGAAACAACAATTGGTGAAGGTGCAGTTACTGTAAGTTACGCTGCGGTTCAAGTTCTGGAAAAAATATTTGCAGGACTCGATAAAAAATCTGCTCTAATAATTGGTGCAGGTGAAACTGGTGAATTGGCAGCAATTCACTTAAAAGATAAAGGCATAGGAAAAATTACAATAAGCAATCGAACATATGAACGAGCAGAATCTTTAGCTAAAAAGATAGATGGAAATATATTGCCATTTGAATCATTAAAAGAAAATATTTTTAATTATGATGTAATAATCAGTGCAACAAGTTCACCAGGTTTTATTTTAACTAAAGATGATATTCAGGATGCAATAAAAAAAAGAAAAGGTGTTCCAATTGTATTAATGGATATAGCTGTTCCGCGTGATATTGACCCAGAAGTAAAAAATATTGAAAATGTTTTTTATCACGACATGGATTCTTTGAAGGTTATTGTCGACCAGAACATTGCAAGAAGAAAAAGCGAGATTCCAAAAGTTGAAAAAATAATTATGGAAGAGATGATAGAATTTTTTAGCTGGTATAATACTCTTGAAGTTGTTCCTGTTATAAAATCTTTGCGTGACTTTTTTGAACAAATTCGAAATGATGAACTTGAGAAAATAAAAAACAAAGTTACTTCAGAAGATTATTTAAAAATAGAAGATATGACAAGAAGGTTGATTGGAAGATTGCTTCACAATCCGACTGTTAAGTTGCGCGAGATGGCTGAATCAGGAATAAATATCGATGAAATGATGGCAAATACAATTTTAGTTAAAGAATTATTTGCACTTGATAAAAATCGTTCTAATGGAAGTGAAAACAAAGACAAGGATAAAACTTGAAAAAAGAAAAATTAATAATTGGCAGCCGCGGCAGCGAACTTGCTCTCTGGCAGGCAAATTTTGTTAAAAAAGAACTCGAAAGAAAAAACAAAAATTTATCCGTAGAAATAAAAATCATTAAAACAAAAGGTGATAAAATTCTCGATGTGGCTTTGTCTAAAATTGGTGATAAAGGTTTGTTTACTAAAGAAATTGAAAATGAATTATTAAATGGGAATATAGATATTGCAGTTCACAGCTTAAAAGATTTACAAACAGATATTCCACATGAGTTAAAATTAGCGGCTGTTACAAAACGACATAATGTTGAAGATGTTTTAATAACAAGAAAAAAAGGAATTAAGATAAAAGATTTGAAAGAAAATGCTGTGGTTGCTACGGGTTCACTCAGAAGAAAAGCTCAGCTTTTGCATTTAAGACCTGACTTACAAATTGTCGATTTGAGAGGAAATGTTCCCACGAGAATTAAAAAATTTATTGAATCTGACTGGGATGCAATTATTTTAGCACGTGCAGGCATTGAGAGATTGAAAATGAACAAATACATTTCTTCAATAATTTCAACTGAGGAAATATTACCTGCAGTTGGGCAGGGTGCACTTGGAATTGAAATTCATAGAGAAAATATTTTTGCAGAAAAAATATTAGAAAGCATAAATGATGAGAATACTTTTATTGCAGTAAGAGCAGAAAGAGCATTGCTAAAATATTTAGAAGGCGGCTGTCAAATTCCAATCGGTGCATTTGGAGAAGTCAAATCAAACGGACTTTATCTTGATGCTTTAATAGCTTCGATTGATGGAACTCTAACATTCAGAAAAAAAATCAGAGGTTCTAAAAATAATCCTGAAAAATTGGGAATTGAATTGGCTAAAGATTTATTAAAAGCAGGTGCTTCAGAAATTTTAAAAGAGATTTTTTAATCAAAATGGAATAATAAAATTTGAAGTCGCTAAGTAATAAAATAATACTTGTAACAAAATCAAAAGAAGAATCAAAAAATTCTTTGAGAATGTTATCTGATGCAGGTGCGGAAATAATTTATTTCCCTACTATTAAGATTGTACATTCATATAAAAATCTCGACCTTGATGAATTAATGTCGAACCCACATCAGTATGAATACATAATTTTTACTTCTGCCAATGCAGTTCAAGTTTTTTCTGAAATGCTAAACGAATATAAATTCGATTTATCTAAAACAAAAATTGCTGTTGTAGGCGAAGCTACTGCAGCAGCTTGCAGAAGTCATGGTATTTATATTCATATTATTCCAGAAGAATATAGTGCAAAAGGATTGATTAAAAAATTTACTGAAATTGGAATTGATGGCAAAAAAATTTTAATACCTGGTTCTGCATTATCAAGAGAAGAGCTTAAAATTGGATTGACTCAATTAGGAGCGGAAGTAACATCACTCCCAATTTACGATGTTGTAATGAATGATTTGAATGAGTTGAAAATTGAATATGAGAAAATAATAAATCAAAAGCCTGATGTTTTCGTTTTTACAAGTCCATCATCTTTCGAAAATTATTTAAAGTTATTAAACATAGATAATCCTGAAGTATATTTTTTAAATAAAATTATCTGTGCAATTGGTCCAACAACAGAATTTGAAATCCGCAGCTATGGAATTACTGTAAATATTGTTCCCAAAATTTATACACTTGAAGGTATAAGCGAAGCAATAGTTGAATTTTTTAAAGCCACAGAAAACATGGCCTGATTTTTTCCAACTTAATATGGAGGAAAATTGAATTTAAAAAATGATTTGTTTATCAAAGCATGTAAATGCCAACCTGTAGAAAGAACACCTATTTGGATTATGCGTCAGGCAGGAAGATATTTACCTGAGTATAGAAAAATTAGAGATAGATATGATTTCTTAACTTTGTGTAAAACTCCAGAACTTGCAGCAGAAGTTACAATTCAGCCTGTTGATATTTTAGAAGTTGATGCAGCAATAATTTTTTCTGATATACTTGTCATTCCCGAGGCAATGGGAATGAAATTAGAACTAGTTGAAAGTAAAGGTCCAAAACTTTATGAGCCAATTCGAAGTGAAAGTGACATTAATAGATTAAAAAAAGTTGACCCATATAAAGATTTAAAATATGTTCTTGACGCAATATCATTAACAAAAAAGGAATTAAATGGAAGAGTGCCATTGATTGGATTTTCGGGTTCACCGTGGACATTAATGACATACATGGTCGAAGGTAATGGCTCTAAAAATTTCTCTGAAATAAAAAAGTTTATTTATAATAATCAAAATGCGGCACATGAATTATTGAATTTAATTTCTGATGCTGTGGCTGATTATTTATCTGCTCAAATTGAAGCTGGTGCAAATGCAATTCAAATTTTTGATACCTGGGGAGGTATTCTTTCGCCAGATGACTTTGAAGAATTTTCTCTTCAATATATTTCAAAAGTAATATCAAACATTAAAAGAAAAGATGAACCAGTGATTGTATTTGCCAAAGGAATTCATTATAAATTAAATAAACTTGCAGATTGCGGCACAGATGTTATCGGTCTTGATTGGACAATGAATTTAGGTGATGTAAGAAAAGAAGTTGACAACAAAGTAGCATTGCAAGGCAATCTCGATCCTGCTATTTTGTATGCACCAAAAGAAAAAATAAGAGATGAAGCAATAAAAATATTGAAGTCATATGGTTATGGTTCGGGACATATTTTCAATCTAGGCCATGGTATTTTGCCTGATGTTTCACCAGAGAATGCAAAATTTTTAGTTAATGTTGTAAAGGAAGAAAGCAAAATTTATCATCAAAAAAATTTTTGAATGGAAGGAGTTAATAATTATGTTTGAAATAGATTTAAGATTAATAAAAAAGTATGACAGGCCGGGACCTCGTTACACAAGTTATCCAACTGCACCTCAGTTTAATGAATCATTTACTTCCGAGCGTTATCTTGATGAAATAATTAGAACAAATAATGCAGAAAATCCACCCGACCTTTCCCTTTATTTTCACATTCCTTACTGTGATACTCTTTGCTATTTCTGTGGTTGTAATATGATTGTTACTCGTAATCGTGATAGAATAAAAGAGTACTTAAAATATCTTAAGAACGAAATCGACATGCTTCGTTCTTACATAATTGATGGAAGAAAAGTAGTACAGCTTCATTGGGGTGGAGGAACTCCAACTCATCTAAATCCTGATGAAATTACAGATTTAAAATCATACATCAACAAAAATTTTGAAATTGATATAAATGCAGAACAGGGATGTGAAATTGATCCACGAGGCTTAACAAAAGCACATCTCGAAGCTTTGAGAAATAATGGCTTTAATAGAATTAGCATGGGTGTACAAGATTTTAATGAAAAAGTTCAAAAAGCTGTGAATCGAATCCAACCAGAAGATATGACTCGTCAGGTGATAGACTGGATAAGAGAACTTAAGTTTCATAGCTTCAATCTGGATTTGATTTACGGTCTACCATTTCAAACTGTTGAATCATTTTCAGAAACTGTTGATAAAATTATTGATATTTCTCCAGATAGAATAGCAGTGTTTAATTTTGCTCATGTTCCGTGGCTTAAAAAACACCAAGCATTAATTAAACCCGAGGATTTACCAGAACCAGAAGAAAAACTTCAGATACTTAAAATGACAATTGAAAAACTTACTAATGCTGGTTATGTTTTCATTGGAATGGACCACTTTGCCAAACCTGATGATGAATTAGCTAAAGCTCTTCGTGAAAAAAAATTGTACAGGAATTTTCAAGGTTACAGCACTCATGCAGGCTGCGACCTTTATGGATTTGGAATTACAAGCATTAGTCAAATTGGAAGATGTTATGCTCAAAATGTAAAGAAAGAAAAAGAATATTATGATAAATTGAACGATGAGATTCTTCCAACTGAACGCGGATTTTATTTAAGTGATGATGATTTGTTGCGTCGTTTTGTTATAACAAGAATTATGTGTGATTTCGAACTCGATTTTTCTTCAGTTGAAAAACAATTCAATATGGAATTTGAAAATTATTTTAAGCGTTCATTAGAAAACTTGTCCGAGTTTGTTGTGGATGGTCTTGTTGAAATTAAAAATAGAAAATTAATTGTAACTCCAATGGGAAGACTTCTTGTGCGCAACATTGCAATGAATTTCGACTGGTACATTGAACAAAAAGCTGATAAGACAAAATATTCGAGAACTGTTTAATAAATAAAACAAAATAGTAGAATTGCAAACTTTGATTATCTGTTTAATGGGTAAAGAATACAATTTATTTCACTATAAAAATTTTGGATAATTTTAATACTAATTCATATTATGAAAAGAAATAAAATACCGAATGAATTTAAAGTTTACTTTTGGGACTGTAAGTTTTAGTACTTAGACATGCACAAGCACAAAAAATTTATTATGGAACGATTACTTAATCTTGGTTCATTTAATACTTTTAACTGGATATTTAATAACTTCAAAAGAGAAGAAGTTGCATCTTTTATAGAAAAGTATGGAAAAATAAGATTGAGCAAAAACAGTTATAATTTTTGGAAATTTGTGCTCGGGATTAATCAATTATGGAAATAGATTTGTTCTATAACATATTGGATAGTAAGAGTAAGACTATTTTAGAAAATCTTAAAGAATTTAAAAAACATTTTTATCTTGCTGGTGGCACTGGCTTGGCTTTACAAATAGGTCATAGAAAATATGACGATTTTGGTTTCTTTACTCATAAAGATTTCAGTGAAATTAATGTTCATAAAACTATAAATGAAAATTTTCGTTCTAATTTTATAAATTATTTGCAAGTTGAAAAGGACACAATTACAGTTCCTATAAATGACAAAATTAAAATTTCTTTTTTTAGTCTCTCTTACCAAAATTATCTTCCTTTAATTGAAACAAAATATTTTAATTTAGCAGATGAAAGAGAAATTGGTGTAATGAAATTAATTTCTCTATTAAGAGCCGCATACCGTGTTTATGTTGATCTTTATTTTATACTAAAAAAATATTCTCTTGAACAAATTATTTCATTAGCTCAAAAGAAACATCCAGAAATTGATATTGAGATATATTTAAAATCCCTTGTGAGTTTTGATGATATCGAAATTATGCCATTAATATTCACAAAAGGAAATAAAGTATCTCACAAACAAGTTTTTAATTATATAAAAAAATGTACAGAAGAATTTCTTATAAGTCATAAATAAAAGAAAGGAAATCAATTGGAAAAAACAGCAGTAATTCTTTTTAATCTTGGTGGACCTGATTCATTAGATGCGGTTGAACCTTTTCTTTATAATCTTTTTCAAGACCCTGATATTTTCAAAATACCAGTTGGACAAAAATTATTTGCAAAATTAATTTCACACTTCAGAGCACCAAAAGTAATTGAAGAATATAAATTAATCGGCGGTAAATCTCCTATAAGTGAGTGGACTGAATTGCAAAGGTCGATGCTTGAAGATAAATTGAGAAAAATTTATCCCGCTATTGATGTCCATGTAGCGATGAGATACTGGAAGCCGTTTACGAAAGAAATAGTTGAGAAAGCTGAAAAAGAAAATTACTCCAAAATAATTTTACTTCCTCTTTATCCGCATTATTCAATTACAACTACGGGCTCATCTTTCAATGAATGGAATCGTCATTACAAAGGTGATAAGAATAAATTAATCTATATAAAAAATTATCATCTGAACGAAAAATATATTGCTTCAATAAATCAACGAATCGATGAAACAATTATTAAGTTTCCTGAATCTTCAAAAGACAAAATTCACATAGTTTTCAGTGCTCATGGTACACCGGTAAGTTTAGTAAAAGAAGGTGACCCATACAGTCATCAAATTAAAGAAACTGTTGAAGCTGTAATGAAATTCAGAAATTATTCTCATCCGCATCATCTTTGTTTTCAAAGTAAGGTTGGACCAATGAAATGGCTTGAACCTGCAACTGATCAGATGATTGAAGATTTAGCAAAAGAAGGACATAGAAATTTATTGATTGTTCCAATTAGTTTTGTCTCTGACCATATCGAAACTTTATTTGAACTTGATATTGAATACAGACATGTAGCAGAAAAAGTGGGAATAGAAAATTACTTTGTGATGAAAGGCTTAAATGATTCCGAGTTATTTATTGATACTCTTGCTGATATTGTGATTAATGAATTAAAATAAAAAATCATTCTGAATAGAATAGAGAATCTCTTTGAAAATTATTATTGATATGTTAACAGATTCTTTGCTTCATTCAGAATGACTGTATTATTCTTTTATGTCATTTTGAGGAGACCGCCAAATGGCGGTCGACGAAGAATCTCTCGTGTTTAACAGTTAGAGCTATGAGTTTAAGAAAGAGTAATAACCAGATACTTTATTCACCAGAGGCAAATTCATTATGAATATTATTGTGTTTTTATCCTGTAGAATTTTTCTAAGCTTACGCTACGTGTTGCAAAATAAATTTATTGTTTCTGCTTATTTTATATTTAGATAAAATTGATTTTTAAGTTTATCGAAGACCATATTTTCTTAAAATAAATTTATTGGTGATAGCAATGAAAACAAAACTAATATTAATTCTATTTTTATTAACATTAATTTCATTCTCACAAGCACAAGAGAGTAAACTTATGAACAATCCATTTTTCAAAACCTGGGACACACCATTTCAAACACCTCCATTTAATGAAATTAAAAATGAACATTTTCTTCCTGCAATTGAAGAGGCAATTAAAATCGAAGAGAAAGAAATAGAAAAAATTGTTAATAATTATGATGAACCAACATTCGAAAATACAATTGAAGCACTGGAATTAAGTGGTGAATTGCTTGATAAAGTCACAAGTGTATTTAATGCCTTAAATGGTGCAAACACGAATGATGAACTTCAAGCAATTGCCCGCAAGACAACTCCAATGCTTTCAAAGCATCGTGATGATATTTATCTTAACGAAAAATTGTTTCAAAGAATTAAAACTCTCTATGATAAAAAAGAGCAATTGAATTTAACAGATGAACAAAAAAGATTACTCGAATTCTATTACATCGATTTTGTAAGAAGCGGTGCTAATCTGAATGCTCAAGAAAAAGAACAACTGAGAAAAATAAATCAAGAACTATCCGTACTTTCACTTAAATTCAATGAAAATTTGTTAAAGGAAACGAACGCTGTAGCTTTAGTAATTGATAACAAAGATGATTTAATAGGATTGCCAGAAAACGTAATTAAATATGCTTCTGAATTAGCAAATGAAAAAGGTTATCCGGGGAAATGGGTATTTACGCTTCAAAAACCTAGCTGGATACCATTTCTGCAATATTCACCAAAAAGAGAATTAAGAGAAAAATTGTTCAAAGCATATATAAATCGCGGCAACAATAACAATGAATATGACAATAAGAAAATTATTTCAAGAATAGTTTCACTTCGAGTGAAAAAAGCAAACTTGCTTGGTTATAAAACTCATGCAGATTTTGTTCTTGAGAGAAACATGGCAAAAAGCCCGCAAAATGTTTATAAATTCTTAAATGAACTTTGGGCACCTGCAATCAAAAGAGCAAAAATGGAAGTTGAAGAGATGCAAAAGATTATTGATAAAGAAGGCGGCAATTTCAAACTTCAGCCATGGGATTGGTGGTATTATGCAGAAAAAGTTAAACAGCAAAAATATTCTCTTGATGAAGAAATGCTTCGGCCATATTTCAAGATGGAAAATGTTTTGAAAGGAGCTTTCGATGTAGCATCTAAACTTTATGGGATAAAATTTATAGAAAGAAATGATATTCAAGTCTATCACTCCGATGTAAAAGTTTTTGAAGTTCAGGAAGAAAATGGTAAACATATTGGAATTTTTTATGCAGATTATTTCCCTCGGGATGGAAAAAGAAGTGGTGCATGGTCAAGCAGTTTGAGAAGCCAATCAAATATCCAAGGAAAATTTGTTACTCCAATTGTTTACAATGTTGGCAATTTTTCAAAACCGACGGCAGATAAACCAGCATTGATGAGTATCGATGAGGTTAATACTTTGTTTCATGAATTAGGTCATGCACTTCATTCACTGTTTTCTAATACAGTTTATCATGGCTCTAAATGGGTGCCAAGAGATTTTGTTGAACTGCCATCTCAAATTATGGAAAACTGGGCTTTAGAACCAGAAGTATTAAAAATGTATGCTAAACATTATCAAACAGGTGCAACAATTCCACAAGAATTAATTGATAAAATCGAAAATTCAAAATTATTTAATCAAGGATTCGAAACTGTTGAATATCTTGCAGCATCATTCCTGGATATGGACTGGCATACTATTACTGACACAATTGAAAGAGATGTCCCAACTTTTGAGAAAGAATGTTTTGATAGAATTGGAAAAATTCCAGAAATTGAGTCACGCTATCAAACGACAAACTTTGCTCACATTGTTGGAGGATATTCTGCTGGTTATTACAGTTACATCTGGGCTGCAGTGCTTGATGCCGATGCTTTCGAAGCTTTCAAAGAAAAAGGAAATTTATTCGATAAAGAAACAGCAACAGCATTTAGAAATTATGTTCTTTCAAAAGGCGGCACTGAAGACCCGATGATTCTTTACAAAAAATTTAGAGGCCGTGAACCTAAAGTTGATGCATTATTAAAACGAAGAGGATTGAACTGAAAAGAATGCGAGTTGAACTTAAAATTATTTCAACATTTCATATTTAGTTTTTCACTTTTAACGGATGAACGATATGAAAAAGAAAATAACCATACTTGGTGCTGGAATATCGGGACTTGCAACTGCTTACTGGCTTTATAAAAAAGGTTTTGATGTAAAAATCCTGGAAGCTCGAAGTGAACCCGGCGGTTCAATGCAGACTGAATTTGTAGATAATTTTTTAATAGATTATGGACCAAATAGCGGACTTGAAACCACTCCGTTAATTCGTCGACTTGTTGAGGAGGTAGGAATATCAAATGAATTTGTTTATGCAAATGAATCATCTAACAAACGATACATTTTACGCAATAATGAACTTCATCCGCTGCCGATGAATCCACCTCTGTTTATTAAATCAAAATTATTTTCTGCAAAAGGAAAATTCAGATTGATAGCTGAGCCATTTATTGGTAAATCTGAAGATGGTTATTATCAAAGTGTTGCTGAATTTGTTAGAAGAAGATTGGGACAAGAATTTTTAGATTATGCAATCGACCCATTTGTAAGTGGTGTTTTTGCTGGTGACCCAAATAAACTTAGTGTTAAATCTGCTTTCCCCAAATTATATCGATTGGAAGAAGTTTATGGTGGACTAATCAAAGGAATGATTAAAGGTGCAAAAGAAAGAAAACAAAGAGCTGAACAATCTAAACAAAGTGCTAAGATGTTTTCTTTTGTTAATGGAATGCAGTCTTTTCCAGAATCAATTGCCAAAAAATTAGAAGCAAATATTTTATATGATTGCAAAGTTCAAAGTGTAAAAAAGAATTTAGAAGGGTGGAATGTATTTTATGAAAAAGATGACCAATTACATCAATTAACTTCTGATTTTGTTATTTCTACAGTTCCAGCTTACATAGCTGCTAAGATTTTTAATGAGATTGATTCAAATCTATCTAAACATCTGAATGAAATTTATTATCCACCAGTAATGGTTTTGTATCTTGGTTTTAAAAAAGAAGCTGTAGGCAGACCATTGGATGGTTTTGGATTTTTAATTCCATCTAAAGAACAAAAACATTTTCTTGGTGCAATATGGAGTTCAGCCATTTTTCCGAATAGATGTGAAGAAGATAAAGCTGCTTTTACATTGTTCATCGGAGGTGCCCGCTCTCCTCATTTATTTAATCTGGAAAGACAAAAATTAATTGATTTGGTATTAATCGAGTTCAAAGAAATTATGAATATTAATTCCGACCCAATTTTAATTAAAGAAAAGCTGTGGGAAAAAGCAATTCCACAATACAACATTGGTTATATAGAACACGAAAATTATTTTGAAAAATTTGAAAAGGAAAATCCAGGTTTAATATTAAGCGGCAATTATCGCGGTGGAATTTCTGTGGGTGATTGCATTAAGAATTCAGAATTAAGAATTCAGAATTTAGGATGAAAAGAAATTTTTGTAATGATTTTGTAATCTGCATATTAATAAAAGAATTATGAGATTATCTCAGAATTATTAATCCCGTAATATAAATAATGAATTATGCAGCAATTTTAATTGTGAAATTAAAAGATAATATCTTTGAGAGGTCACTTCTTAATTTTTCATTCTTAAATGTTACTTTTAATTTTGAACTGCATCATATCCATGTTATGTTTTAGAAAAAAATGAAAGAAAGATTTATGAATACAAATCATATATATGTAATATTTGGTGCGTCGGGAGACCTTACAAAAAGGAAATTAATTCCAGCACTTTATTCATTATATGTTCAAAAATTACTTCCAGAAAAATTTATCATACTTGGAGTAGCAAGAACTAAAATAAATGTTGATGAATTTAGAGAATTAATGCTCGAGTCGATAAAAAAATATGGTGATATTACTGATTTATCAGAGGCTGGTGATTTTGTAAAAAATCTTTTTTATGAAACAATTCAGTATGACGAACTTAATTCTTACAATATTTTAAAAGAAAAATTAAATGAATTAAGGAAGTTAAAGGATATAAATGGCAACACAATTTTTTATTTGGCTACTCCACCAAATTTATATGATGTAATCCCATTAAATCTTGCAAAAGTTGGATTGAATAAAGAAGATGATGGCTGGAAAAGGCTTATCATTGAAAAACCATTTGGTTACGACCTCCAATCAGCATTACAACTAAAAGAATTACTTTTGAGAGATTGGGAAGAAGAGCAAATTTATCGAATCGACCATTATCTTGGTAAAGAGACTGTTCAAAATTTATTGGTGACTCGATTTTCAAATGGAATATTTGAACCGCTGTGGAATCGAAATTATATTCATCACATTGAAATTACATCTGCAGAAAATATTGGAGTTGAAAATCGTGGTGGATACTATGATAATATTGGTGCATTAAGAGATATGGTTCAAAATCATCTTTTACAAATAGTTGGATTAATTGCAATGGAACCGCCATCATCTTTAGAACCACTTTCAATACGAAATGAAATATTAAAAGTATTTCAGTCGTTGCGCCCAATTAAAATAGATGAGGTTTCTAAAATTGCAATCAGAGGTCAATACACTGAGTCGATTATAAATAATGAAAAAGTAAAAGGTTACAGAGAAGAAAAAAATATAAATCCAGATTCAAAGACCGAAACCTATGTTGCAATAAAATTTTTTATTGATAATTGGCGTTGGGGTGGAGTTCCTTTTTATATTCGAACTGGCAAACGACTTCCTACCCGCGTTACCGAAGTTGTAATTCATTTTAAACCAACTCCTCATTTCCTTTTTTCAAGAAATAATTTGCAGGAAGCATGCAATAAATTAATTCTAAGAATTCAGCCCGATGAAGGAATGCTTCTTGAAATTGGAATAAAAATACCGGGTCAGGGATTCAATGTTCAAAATATTGACCTTGATTTTAAATATTCTGAATTGTCACATCAAAGAATTCCGGAAGCATACGAAAGACTTCTTTATGATACAATAAAAGGGGACAACACACTTTTTGCAAGAACTGAAGAAGTAATTGCTACATGGAAATTTCTTACTCCAATTCTTGAGGCATGGCAAAATAATAATGAAATTCCTTTGTATGGTTATCCAGCTGGTACATGGGGACCAAAAGAAGCTGATAAATTAATTGAAGATGGAAAAGTTTCCTGGCGGTTTCCTTGCAGAAATTTAACTAACAGCAATTTATATTGTGAATTATGAGAAACGACAAAATTATTATATTTGATGAAATAAACTCAGCAGCAGAAAACGCAGTAAATTTTATAAATAGTAAACTAAAAGAATTACCAACAAATCATTTTTATTCAATTGCACTTTCTGGCGGTACTACTCCAAAAAAATTATTTAGTATTGTTTCAGAAAAATATTCTGATAAAATCGATTGGAGTAGAATCCACTTATTCTGGGGCGACGAACGATGCGTACCGCCAGACAACGAAGAAAGCAATTATCGAATGACTTATGAACATCTTTTAAAGCATATAAATATTCCTGAAAAAAATATTTTTAGAATATATGGTGAATCAGAACCAGAAATAGAAGCAAAACGTTATTCAGAAATTCTAAAACAAAATTTGACTATTGTTAACGGCATTCCCTCATTTGATTTAATTATTCTTGGTCTGGGTGAAGACGGGCACACGGCTTCAATTTTTCCAGACCAGCTAAAACTGTTTTATGCGGAAGATTTTTGTGTTACCGCTGTTCATCCAATTACTAAACAGAAAAGAATATCTATTACAGGAAAAATTATTAACAATGCAGATAAAGTTGTATTTCTAATCACCGGAGAAAATAAAGCAGAGAAGATTTTCGAAATAATTAATGAAAAAGAAAATGCAAAAAATTATCCTGCATATTTTGTAAATCCGATCTCAAAAAAATTAGTCTGGCTGATTGATAAAAATGCTGCACGATTAATTGACCCGGCATTTATTCAATAGAACACATATAACACAGATTAGACAGATGACCGCAGAATAAAATCAGCGAAAATTTTGTCTTATCAGTGTCATCAGTGTTCTAAAAAAACTAAAAAAATTGGTATAAAGAGATAACTAGGGGAAACGCAGAGAGAAAAATATTTTACAAATTTTTAATATTGTTTTACCACAAAGGACGCAAAGTTCAACACAAAGGGACATAAAGATTTATACTTTGTGTGACTTTGTGAAATCCTTAGTGTGGAGTATTTGGTTAAATTATTTTACGTAAAGCCGCAAAGAAATTTAGCGGTTTGGCGCCTTTGCGAGAAACAAAATAATAATGTCATTCCTTCAGACTTTTAATTTCAGATGGATAAATAATTCTACCTCTTACTGGGTTAATAATAATTGTAATTTTTTAGTCTTTATCTTTAATTAAATACTCTGAGGTTCTCAGTGAAAAACTCAGTGGTTCTTCGTGTAGAAAAAATAAATTACACAGAGAGCCACAAACGGGGTTGTCTAAAAAGTAATATTTTTTAAAAAAATAGCACGCAGACAACACAGACCTGCCTGCGCAGGCAGGGTTTAATTGATTTTCGCAGATTATTTAATTGAAAAATTACTTTTTTAGACAGCCCCGGATATCACAGAAAACCACTAAGAATCTCAGCTTCTACTTAACGGTTTTAATATAACTTAACCACTTTTACACAGCGCAGCAGCTAAGTTTATTTACATCTTTCTCGAAACTAATTGCTGCCAATTTTATCCCTTCAGACAAAGTTAAATATGGATGAAACATTTGCTTCAACTCTTTTACGGTAATTCCATATTTGATTGCCAAAGAAATTTCCATCAGCAGTTCAGAACCTTCAGAAGCTAAGATTCTTGCACCAATCAGTTTATCATTTTCTTTATTGCGGATAAGTTTTATAAATCCTTTTGTGTTGCGAGCCGCAAGAGAACGAGGAACATCTTTAAGCTGAATTGTTGATACTTCATAATCAATTTTATTTTCGTAGGCTAAATTTTCATCCATTCCAACTCCTGCAACTTGTGGATCAGTGAAAATAACCCAGGGGAAAACGGAATAATCCTTTTTAGTTTGATTTTCTCCAAACATATTTTGAACGGCAAGCGATCCTTCATAAGCTGCGGAATAGACAAACAAATATTCACCAGTAACATCGCCCGCAGCATAAATATTTGGAATTGATGTTTGTAAAAATTCATTTGTCTTGATAAAACTATTTTTATGAAGTTCAATTCCCAATTCTTCTAATCCTAAGCCTTTTGTGTTTCCTTTTCTACCAGTTGCTATAAAAATATGTGTGCCTTCAATGACCTCATCTTCATCTTTCACAAAAGCGTTAATTGTAATTTTCCCATTTTTCTTATTAATTGATTTTATTTTTACTCCCGTTTTAATTTTTATTCCCTCCTCTTCCAAATATTCTTTCAATGTTTCAGTAATATCCGGCATCTCGTCGGGAAGTATTCTATTAGACCTTTGAAGAATGGTAACTTTAGAACCTAATCGTGCAAACAACTGCGCATTCTCTAAGGCAATATATCTTCCGCCAATAACAATTAGGTGTTCTGGCAGTTCTTGTAATTCATAAAGTGTTTCATTTGTTAAATAGCCGGTTTCATTTAATCCAGGCAAATTTGGAATAAAGGTGGACGATCCGGTAGCTATTAGAATATTTTCTGCTGTAAATTTTTTGTTATCAGTTTCTACTGTGTTTTTATCAAGTAACTTAGCAAATGATTTTAATATAGTTACATTCAAATCATCCTTTAGAACATCGATATACTTATGCTGTCTTAACCTTTCAACCAATTCAGACTTTTGTCGGACTATTTCCTTAAAATTAATTTTACTATTGCCGGGTTTTATACCGGAAAAATTTGGATGATTAGCAATGTGAACTTGTTCAGCAGTTCTAATCAGAGTTTTCGATGGTACGCAGCCTACATTAACACAAGTGCCGCCAATAGGAAGACCGTCATTTATCATCAAAACTTTTTTACCAAGTTCACTTGCTTTAATAGCGGCAGAAAAAGCAGCAGACCCGCCACCGATAATGATTAAATCATATTTCGATGTGTTTTCTTTCATATCCTTAATCTCATCAATAACCTTATAATTACCGATGGAATTTATAGCAGTTATAATTTCACTTGCAGAAGTTTTTTCAGCATCGAATTGGAATTCACCTGTTTTCTCCGGATAACTTATTGATTTCTTTATTATGCCATTAATTGCGGATACTCTCTTTTCAATTGTTTTTGCGCAATGCTCGCAAGTCATTCCGCTGATTTTTAATTTTAGTGTTTGTATGGTCATAATATTTTTCCCCTTGTGTTCCTTTGTGAAACCCTTCGAGTTCCTTCGTGGTTAAGCTTTACCACAAAGGCACACAAAGTTCATCACAAAGTCGCACTAAGTTTTTATTTTTTTGTTTGTTCTATGTTTTTTACTTTATATCCAACTTTTTCTTCAACTGCGTTTTTAAGCTGCTCTAAATTAACTTTTGTATTATCATATTCAACATAAACAATACCGGTTTTATAAGATGAAGTGGCGCTAATAACACCAATTTCTGACTTAAGTGCATAGTCAACAGATTTTTCACAAGAAATGCAGCTCATTCCTTCAATAGTAAGCTTAGCTTTTACAATATTATTTGATTGTACAATTGAAACATTTCCTTTGCCGGAAGGGAACAAAGCTTTTGAGTAATATGGAAATGTTATTAACAATGTGCTTACGGCAGTAATAATCCATAAAAACTTTTTTGAATTTATGAAGCTTACTTTTTTATCGCTTGTTTCGTCCTCGCACGCACAGTCAATATCATTTTTCTTTTTTGGTTTGTACGCATTATAAAAAGCAAAACCAAGAATTAGTATTGTAATTGCAATAAAATAAGGACGGAAAGGTTCGAGAAATGAGAACGTAGATACTATACTACTTAACCCACCCAATACTGCTAATACAGGCGTAATGCAGCAAAGTGATGCCAACAATGCGGTAACAATTGCACTGTTCCGGGAAAATTTATTTAATTTCATTTTAATGCCTCCTTGTTCATAGTTAAAAAGTAGAGGGACTTTGTTAATTGCAGTCCCTCTCTTATAAACCGAATATCACTTGCAGCATAATGGATATTCTGGACAATCAGGAGTACCTTTAAATGGACAATCATTATAATCAGAATTTGAATTTGCATAAATATATCCACCTAAAGTAAATCCCAACGGCGCAAGGATTATCAATATTTTTCGTTTCATATCTAATAACCTCCTTTCTATGTTAGTTTTATATTGTCAATCACTTCCAAAATAGGGCATTTATCACTTGACAACTGTTCACAGGCGCATTGATTTATCAATTTAACTAATACTCTTTTAATATTTTTTAAATCATTAATTCTTTTTTCAACATCTTGCAATTTACTTTCAGCTAAATGTTTAATATCGCCGCATGTTGCCGTTGATTCTATTTTTAGTTCTAATAATTCTTTTATTTCTTTTAATGTAAAACCAAGTTCCTTAGCCCGCTTAATGAAAAGCAGCCGTTTCAAATCTGTTTCGTCATAAACTCTGTAACGCGATTCTCTTCTTTTCGGTTTGGGAAGTAATTTTAATCTTTCATAATAACGGATGGTTTCGACATTTACACCAACTTGTTTTGCTATTTGTCCAACAAAATATTCAGCCATTTTTCAAATTCCCTTTTAACTTCTATACAAATATAATATGCGTAGTATGGTACGGAGTCAAGAGTTTTTTTGCAGTCAGTACTTTTTATGAAAAATACATTATTTTGTCAAATTCTTGACAGAACTCCATTGCCCCTTGCTTTAAGTTTACTTTAAAAATTAAACAACACTTATAACAAAAAAGGAGTTCATAATGAAAATAAAAATAAAACAGCTCATAATCTTAATATTATTTTTAGGAATAAATCTAATTGCCCAAACATTTTCTGTCGATTCAAAAGACGAAAGAAATCAAGCTCAGTTTATTTCTGATGCACCCTTAGAAAAAATAGTTGGACTCGTTAGCGGATTAGAAGCCACTGTGATGATTAACACAAACGATGTAACTCAAAAACCAATGGGTAAAGTTAGAGTTGCAGTCAGCAATATTAAAACTGGAATTGATTTAAGGGATGAGCATTTAAGAAGTGAAATGTGGCTTAATGCTGCTAAATATCCATATGCAGAATTTCAATTGAAAGGTATAAAAAATCCAACATCAAAAAAATTAAATGATGGGGAAAGAATCAAAGCAACTCTAATAGGTAAATTCACTGTTCATGGCTTTACTAAAGATATAGAGGTTCCAGCTGCATTAACTTACTTCAAGGAAAGCGAAAAGACCAAAGCTAAGATGCCTGGTAATTTATTAGTAGCTAATGCTGAATTTAGCATTAAGCTTTCAGATTATGATATAAAAATTCCTTCGATGGTTACGGGTAAATTAAATGATGAAGTTAAAATCACGGTTCATTTTGTTGCCAGTGATGTAATCAGTTCTAATAATCCTTGTGGTACTTGCGGACCTAATAAAGCTGAAAATAAATGCAGCCCTTGCGGTGTAAAAAAACAAGATATGAAAAATAATCCATGTAATCCTTGTGCTGTAAAAAAGGTTGATAAAAAGAATAATCCTTGCAATCCTTGTGCTCAAAAGAAAAAGTAAATCATTTTGAAAAATAAACGAGGAGTTATCAAATGGTTAAAACATTAGAACAATTAGAAAAAGCACAAAGTGCTTCTGAAATTTCTCCACTCGAAGCTCGAGATGCTTTGCTCGGCTGTTTCGTTGCAATTCATGGCGAAACATTAAAAAGAGGAGCTCAAATTTTAGGGAAAAACTTAACTCCCGAAGAAGTTGAAAATCATGCAGCAGCACAAATGAAGCTACTAATGGGTGAACATTTTAATAATCCAACAAAAGAATCGTTAGCAGAAGTCAAACCAAAACTTGACCAAAAAATGAATTTCTCGAAGGTTGACCCCGATTTAAAAAATATGCACGATCAAGTTTGTTCAATGATTTTATCGAAAGTAAAATGATGAAACGAAGAGAATTTATTAAAGCCGGCACATTGCTGACTTTTCTGCTTTTACAATCTAAGGCAAAAGCCGCAGAGATAATCTCCGAGATAAATTCTTCTGCTGATAAGTTTATAAAATTAATTGCTGAAATTATTATGAGCCTTCGGAAAGAAGGCTCAAATATTGTTAAAAAAATTATGAATGGCAGAAAGTATAAATTTGACCCGTATTCACATTATCCAACAGATGAAGGAATAAAAGATGAAGTAAGCGGCTGTCAATTATTTTTTCATATTCATAGACCAAATGAGTATGGTCATTTTCATACATTTGCTTTGGACGAGAATGGTGAATTAGTTCATCTTATTTTAATTTCTATGAGTGAAGATGGAAAACCAATAGCACTTGCTACCGTAAATCGATGGGTAACAGGCGATAAATATGTTAAAGCTGATATTCTAAAAAAATTAGCAGACAACTTCTACGTAGCTCCTTCCTTATTCCATGACAAAAGAATTATTGAGTTTGTGAATTATATTTTCAAAAGTTATAGAGATGAGATCTTTGAGCTATTTGATAAAAGAGATGAATGGATAAAAAATTATGTCAACGAAAATTTCAGAGAACCGTTTGAAGACAGGGATTATGAAATCCTCTCATACAGAAAAATTGATTTGTAAAAATTAAATGAGTGTAAAATGAAAACAATTTTTTTATTAACAATTCTATTAATCTTACAACAATTTTATACAGGTGAAATTATGGCAAAAGAAGAAAACAAAGTAGCTAAATCATCAGAAGATATTTGCCCAATTAAAATTGGTGCAGAAATTCCGAGTGCAATTATTAAAACAATAGAAGGAAAAGAAGTTGACATTAAAGAAGTAATAAAAAGACAAAAATCAATTGTAATATTTTACAGAGGTGGTTGGTGCCCGTATTGTAATATGCACTTCAGCGAATTACAAAAAGTTGAAGATGACTTGCTAAAACTCGGGTACAAAATAATTGCTGTATGTATGGATAGTCCGGAAAATCTTAGAGCTACACTCGATAAATACAATATGAAATACGAATTGTATTCAGACAGCAAAGCAAATGCAGTGAAAGAATTCGGTATAGCTTTTAAAGTAGATGATGATTACTTAAATAAACTAAAAAGCTATGGTATGGATTTAGAAGCAAGCTCTGGTGAAACACATCATATCCTCCCGGTTCCAAGCGTATTTATTATTGATGATAAAGGGGTTATTCAATTTGAATATGTGAACCCGGATTATAAAGTTAGGCTTAAAGGAAATATTCTTTTGGAAATTGCAAGAGAATTTAATGAATGGTAATATATTCTTGGGATTGCCTGTTTAATACTTATAACCTTTAATTTCATCTTCGCTGAATTCAACACCTAGTCCTAGAGCAATTCTGTTGACAAAATTGAAATAGCTGATTATTAAGTTTGCTAACAGTATATCTTCATCGTTCCAGCCTGATGAGCGCAGACTGCTAATTGTGGCTAGTGATATATTTTTCGGAGTAATGGTAAGTTCATACGCATATTCGAGCAATAATTTTACTTTTGGTTCAAACTCAACGCTTCTGAAATCAATAATAAACTGATTTAATTTTTCTTTATTCTTCCAATAAAAATTAAGTGCCTCTGCATGATGATTAATGCAGTAATCACATTTATTAGCAACTGAAACAACAACCGCAATCATTTCTTTTACTTCCCGTGAAAGATTAGATTTACCGAACATAATGGTTTTATATAATTCCATGTGCTTAATCATTGCATCTAAATTCAGGCTGTGAATTTTCATTATGTTTGAAAGTTTACCGCGGGATTTAATAATTTCTTCATAAACATCTTTTAATTTTCCCTCGGCATTTCCTTCATCAATAACTTTAATAAAGGGCACAAGCACCTCAATTTAATTTTTTTGATAAACTTATTTCATCAATATCACCATAACAAAATAACATTTGATCTATAAACAACGCTGGTGTTATTGTAACTTTTTTCCCTTTATATGAATCAATGTGTATAGTTTCAGTAGTTATTTTGGGATGGGTGTTGCGAATCTTTTCAATAACTTTTTTCGCACGTTCACAGGCATCGCAATTGTCTGATATTATTAATGTAAGAATCATTGATTTTTTTAATACAAAAATAATGTCAATCGAAAATAAGTTTTGTCAAATTTCGGACATTAGTCAAGAAACAATTTTTTTTAATTCGTCTAAGTTATTGACAATAAGTTTATTTCTGTCGAAATCAATTATACCTTTTTTTCTAAGATTGGTCAGGAAGTAATTAACCGTTTGGCGAGAGCAGGCAGTGAGTTCACCAATATCCTTATGTTTTAAGAAAGGTTTTACGAATATTTTGTCACCAATTTTTTTACCATTTTTTTCAATATAACGCACTAAAAAAGAGGCAATCCTTTGATCGGCATCTTTGAAGATAAGATCTTCAATCCTTTCTGAAAAACTTCTGAGTTTTAATCCCAATATTTTGTTTAATCTAATATTCAGTTCAGGATTTTGCTCAATGAATTTTGCGAGGTCGTTTTTATTAATTGCACAAATTAACGACGGCTCAAGGGTTACAGCATAATCAGTTCTTTTCCCCTCGTCCAAATAAGCCATCTCACCAAATATTTCGCCTGGATTAATAATAGCGATAATTTTTTCGCTTCCATCAGAAAGATACTTTGTAATCTTTACTCTGCCGGTTTTAAGAAAGTAGATTGTCTTAGAAGGTTCATCAGCAAAATATATAGGTTCGTTGCCTTTCATTTCCTTATCTGTGATTAACCGGCCCAATTCCATCATTTGATCTTTTTTGAGATTACTAAAGAGATTAAAATTTTCTAAGTACCAGAGTTTAGATTTCTCTGCCATTTTTTAATAATTATTTTGATGAATAATTCAATATAACGAAATGGTCAAATTATTGCTAAATTTGGTGCGGCAAATTTTTAATATAATGTCGTTGAATATTTTACTATGTTCTTTCGTAAAAAATGTATAAAAAGAATTCAACATTCTTTAGTCAAAAGGAGAAGCTATGGCAACTTATCCAACAAAACGTTTAAGAAGATTGAGATATAATCCTGTCATCCGCGATATGGTGCGAGAAACTCAACTTAGCAAAGATGATTTAATCTATCCATTATTTGTAGTCCCGGGCAGCGGTATTAAAAAGGAAGTTCGTTCAATGCCGAATGTTTATCAAATGTCAATAGATGTTTTGGTAGAAGAATGTAAAGAAGTTGAGCAGATGGGAATTCCGGCTGTTATACTTTTTGGGATTCCTGAGCATAAAGATGAATTAGGCTCCGAAGCTTATGACCCTAATGGAATTATTCAAAAAGCTGTCCGTGCAATTAAGAAGGAAGTAAAAAATCTTTTAGTTATTACAGATGTATGTATGTGTGAATATACTTCACATGGTCATTGTGGTATTTTGAATGGCGAAAAAATTTTGAATGACGAAACTGTTGAATTACTGGCAAAAGAAGCATTGACTCACGCTCAGGCTGGTGCCGATATTGTTGCTCCTTCAGATATGATGGATGGAAGAGTTGCAGCTATTAGAAAAATTCTTGATGAACATGGTTTTATTGAAGTTCCAATTTTAAGTTATGCTGTAAAGTATGCTTCTGGATTTTATGGACCATTTAGAGATGCTGCAGAATCTGCTCCAGCATTTGGTGACCGTCGTTCTCATCAAATGGATGTTGCAAATGCACTCGAGGCTTTAAGAGAGGCAGAATCAGATATTGAAGAAGGCGCAGATATTATCATGGTTAAACCTGCTGGTCCTTATCTCGATATTATCTGGCGCGTGAAAGAAAAATTTGGAATGCCAACTGCTGCTTATCAGGTGAGCGGTGAGTATGCTATGATTAAAGCAGCTGCTAAATTAGGTTGGATAGATGAAGAACGTGTGATGATGGAATCATTGACTGCAATTAAAAGAGCCGGTGCCGATATGATATTAACTTACTTTGCAAAAGATGTGGCAAAAATTTTGGATAAACAGATATAGTTCTTTAAGTAAATTATGAAATTGGTTGAACCGCTGATAACATCAAGAAATCGTATGTGACAATCATGGTGGGTTCAATATAACTTTAGTATATAATTGATGGTAATTTTTTTGTAGATACAATTCAATGCCTTTACAGAAAGAAGAAAAAATACTTTTAGAATTAAGAACAAGATTCAGCATAAAAAATACTTTTGCTGCACTTAAATATCCTAACTATAAATTGTGGTTTGCTGGACAGATAATTTCTTTGTTCGGCTCATGGATGCAGTCGACAGCTCAGGCTTTCTTTATTTATGAATTAACTCACTCACCTGCTTTTCTTGGATATGTTGGTTTTGCAAGTGGAATTCCAACCTGGTTATTTATGTTGTATGGCGGTGTAATTGCCGATAGATTCCCCAGAAGAAATATTATTGTTGTTACACAAATTGTAATGATGCTCTTCGCATTTGTTCTTGCATTTTTGACTTTTGCAGATATTGTTCAGCCATGGCACATAATTCTTTTAGCATTTCTTTTAGGAGTGGCAAATGCTTTCGATGCGCCTGCAAGACAAGCATTTGTAAATGAATTGGTCGATAAAGAAGATTTAATTAATGCAATTGCTCTGAATTCAACAATGTTTCATACTGCTGCTGCTATTGGTCCTGCTATAGCAGGGGTTACATATGCTGTTCTTGGTCCTGCTTGGTGTTTTACAATTAATGGAATTTCTTTTATTGCGGTCATTTATAATTTGCTAAGAATGAAACTTAATTCAGTTATCAAAAAAGTAGAAAAAAAATCTTCATTAAAAGAATTTACTGATGGCATTAAATATCTAAAGAGTCAAAAATTAATCTTGATTATAATGATAATTGTATTATTTACCAGCATGTTTGGTTTGAGTTTGATGACACTCTTTCCAGCATGGGCTGTTAAAATTTTACATGGTGATGCTGCAACAAATGGATTACTTCAAACATTTAGGGGAATCGGCGCTGTTTTATGTTCTTTATTTATTGCTGCTTCAAATAAATATATTACAAGAGGAAAAGTTCTTAGCTTGGGTATGTTATCACTGCCATTATTGATGATTTTGTTTTCGTTCAATCATACATTAATTATTTCTTTAATTCTTTTGGTGATGATTGGTGCATCAATCTTAGCAATTAATAATCTTTCGAATGGATTAACACAAACTCTTGTAACAGAAGAATATCGCGGAAGAATAATGGGAGTTTACAGCTTTAGTTTTTTTGCACTGATGCCAGTTGGTTCTTTATTGATAGGAACCTTAGCTGAACATTTTGGTTCTCCTTTGGCAATTTTTATTAATGGTTTAATATTGTTTATGATTTTTGGTTCTATTATTATTTCTTATCCAGCATTAACAAAAGTTGAATAGTGGTTCCGATTTTAGAAATATGAAAAAGAAATTCTATTAGATATAGCACACTGATAACACAGATAGTTACTGATTTACACAGATTTTAAAAATTAATATTAGTCACATGCACTACAATTTTTTAGAAAATTTATTTGTTATTACTTTTTTGTGGTATCTAAAAAGTAATTTATAATATCTGTGAAAAATCTGTTAAAATCCGTTATATCAGTGTTCTATTTTTTTTAAAAAAATCTCAATTGTTAGATAACTAAAATTAAGTTTAAATATCATTCCCAAGAAAATAAATTTCCTTTTCAATTGTAACACAACTTCACATAGAATGGTTGAGATGAGTTTCATAAAAAGAACTCACTGCACAAAATTAAAATTTATAAATCAAATTCAACTTGATGTTTTATATTTCTATTGTCTTCGGGTCTGTTTCTAATTCAACTATTTTCCATTCATTTTCTTCTTTATCAAATTCTGTTATTTTTTCTAAGGGCACTTTAAGATATTTGCCTGATGCTGTTGCAGCAACATCGCCATTCGGTAAAATTATTTCACCCGTACCTTCGAAGAATCGATTGTTCTCTGATGTAATTCTTCCAATAACTTTTAATTCTTCATTTAATGGAATTGGTTTCTTGAATTTTACATTTAACTCAATTGTTACTCCCCAAATCTCTTCTTCATGATGATTCAATATTGCTCTGCCAATTGTCTCATCTAGTATAGCAGAAGCAATACCACCATGCATTCTACCAGGATAACTTTGATGCTCTTCGAGTGGGGTGAATAAGGCAATCAATTCTTTATGTTCTGTAACATAAAAGTGAGCTTTAATTCCAAATTTGTTTTTTAATCCACATACAAAACAAAGTTTTGAGTTATGTTGTTTTCCGACAATTTTATGAATCATAAAAAACTCCGAACTATAATGTCTACAAAATTTATATGAATATTTTTACTTCATAATTTCTTCAAATTCTTCTTTACTTATTTTCAGTAAGCCATTTGGTAGTAATCTTGGTGTTAAAATTTTCCATTTATTGTCTTTAGAAAAAATTTCCTTAAATAAAGGGAGTGCATCATTAAATCTACCATTATTGGCTAAAGTAACTGCAGTCCAGTATTTCATTTCAAGATTATCTGGAAACATTTCCATTGCAGCTGAATATTCCAGCATAGCTTTTTCCATATCGTTCTTTTCAACTGCCAAGTCGCCATTATTCATGTGTTCGTAAGCTCGATGGACTTTTAATAATCTTCTCAGTTCAACTAATGGTTCGGGATTATCATCAACTCTCAAGTCAACAAGTTTATCTTCCCAGATATTTCCTGTTGGTTTTCCGGTGAAAACAAGAAGTGCAGCAGATTGTTTACCGCGGATATCACCTCCTGCCTGTTCAGCAGCTTCAAGAGCAATTAATAATCTTTCTGCTAAAGGAGCTTTTGATTTTTGAAATGCTTCTGCCATCGCAGGCCATACTTTTTCGTTCGACATTAAATTTGCTTGAACTGAAAATCCTTTCCCAACAATATGACCAGCAGGTTGAATGCAATTTTTCCCGGTAAATGCTGCAGCATTCCCTTTTGCATCGAGAACAGCCAGTTGACGATATTCTCTCCCCTCATCACTTTGAATTAATTCATTTACAACTTCTTGTGGAGTTTTTCCTTTCTTTAAGAGCTCTAATCCTCTTGGTCCAAATGATGCATTAACAAAAGATTGAGTAGCAATTACTCCAACTCCAGCTTCGCCCCAGCAAACTACAGTTCCAACCGAAAACCAGTGCGATTGCACAGCAACACCAATTTCTCCTGTTAAAGAATCATATGCAACAATTGAATAAGTATGAGTTAATGGATTTTCTGAAAAAAATGTTTGTGAATAATTTTTTATAGTGAGTATTACAATTAGAACTAGTAATAAATTTACTTTTTTCATGACTTAATCCTTTAGAATGTTAAAGCTAAAATAAAATTTTATCTTCAATGTAAAAACATAAAATTTGCTATTGATAAACATTTGCATTTATTTTTGTTTACCTGTTGAAAACAGATTGACTTAATTAACAAAATAAAATTCATTCTGGAGTAAAGATGAGGTATTCAAAATTATTATTCATATTCATTATATCTTTTTCATTATTGTTTGCACAAAATAAAAAAGAATCAAAACCACAATTAAAAACACAGGACGATTCAATAAGTTACAGCATAGGGCAGAATATTGGAAAAAATTTGAAGGACGCAGACCTTCATATCAACTTCGATATTTTATATCAAGGAATGCAGGATCAAATTAAAGGAAGTTCTTTATTGACTGATGATGATATTCAAAGAGTAATGATTGCATTTAATCAAAAATTAATTGCAAAAAGAAATGCACAGATGAATGCAGTTAAAGAAAAAAATAAGAAAGAAGCAGAAGCATTTCTTGCAGAAAATAAAAAGAAAGAAGGTGTGGTAACATTACCAAGCGGACTTCAATATAAAGTTCTTGTTAAAGGCAATGGTCCTTCACCAAAAGACACCAGTATTGTTAAAGTTCATTATATTGGAACTTTGCTTGATGGCAGAGAATTTGACAATTCTTATAAGAGAGGTGAGCCGGCAGAATTTCCTCTCAATCAGGTAATCAAAGGCTGGACAGAAGCTCTTCAACTAATGCATGTTGGAGATAAATGGATTTTATATATTCCACCAGAATTAGCATATGGTGAAAATGGTGCAGGTAATACAATTGAACCAAATTCGCTTTTAATTTTTGAAGTTGAATTATTGGATATACTAAACTAAGTTTAAAATTAAAGAGCAAGAGCAAAGTTTTTCTTACTCTTGCTCTTAACTTATATATACTTCTTTATCGCATAAAATTAAGAATCTTCCTCTATTAAATTGAATACTTCGGATTATTTTCTAACCGTTGTTTAAACTGGCAAAAATTTTTATGATATAATAAATTTATTGTGTAAACAAATATTCATTATTAAAATGAAATTTATTCCATCATATATAAAATTACTGAAAAGTGGAGATCTTGAACATCGAGCAGAAGAGGCGTTGAATATTTTAAAGTCGTGTAAAAGCTGTCCGAGAAATTGTGAAGTAAATCGTTTTGAAAATGAATATGGTTTTTGCATGAGCGGCTATTTGCCCATTGTTTCATCTTATACGCCTCATTTTGGAGAAGAACCAGTATTATCTGGGACACGCGGTGCAGGAAATATTTTTTTTGGCAACTGTAATTTAAGATGTATTTACTGTCAAAATTTTGAAATCAGTCAAAACTGGAAAAATGAAAGAAAGCACGAAGTTACTCATGAATATTTAGCGCACATTATGTTAAAGCTTCAACAGATGGGATGTCATAACATTGGACTTGTATCTCCAACTCATTTTTCTGCATCAATCTTAAAATCAATTTTAATTGCAGCGCAAAATGGTTTGAATCTTCCTATCATTTACAATACGAATGGATATGATTCAGTAGAAATACTAAAACTTTATGATGGTGTCATTGATATTTATTTGCCTGATTTCAAATATGGAAATGACCAATACGCACGCAAATATTCTTTTGTAGATGATTACTTTGAAAAAGCGAAAGCAGCAATTAAAGAAATGTACAGACAGGTTGGAGATGAACTGGTATATGATGGTAATGTAGTTGTAAGAGGATTGATAATTCGTCATCTTGTTCTGCCAAATGAATTAGCAGAATCAGAAAAAGTATTTCAATTTATTGCTGAAGAATTAAGCCCAAATGTTCATATATCTTTGATGTCTCAGTATTACCCAACTAATAAAGCTCACAAAGAAATTTTGTTAAGTCGAACCATTAGAGAAACTGAGTATGAAAGAACACTTGAATTAATGGATAAGTATGGACTTCATAATGGTTGGATTCAAGAAATAGATAGTTACGAGCATTATCGACCAAATTTCTGGGAAAGTCGTGATAATCCTTTCAAAAATTAAATTTATCTAATCCTTTTTTCGTTTCAATAAGATTCTTCATTCCGCTTCGCTCCATTCAGAATGACGGTGTTATTTATTTCCTGTCATTCTGAGAAGTCCCACCGTTAGGTGGACGACGAAGAATCTAATTCCATTTTTTGTTTTTAAGAGATTCTTCATTTCATTCCGTTCAAAATGACGATACAATTCATGTGGTCAGCTGTGAAATTTATTTCACGCGGATTCCGCAGATTTACGCTGATTTTTTATTTTGTATTTCTTGTATATACAATATTTTTAGCACACTGATGACACTGATAAGACAAGATTTTCACAGATTTTTTCTTTGCGTCTTTTGCACCTTTGCGCTTTCTTTAATAGCAGAGACGCTAAGAACGCAAAGATTTGCACTGGTTATTATCTGCGAATATCTGCGCTAATCTCTGCGTGAAATTCATCTCAGATTATATTCTTAGCAATAGGGATGTTTAGTTGTTTGTCGAATTTTAATGACAAGATGCTTTTATAAAATAATTGATTTTTAAAAAGCTTCACCAAAAAGTGTGGCTGAAGTAGCTCGATTAATTTTTACTCGAACATAATCCCCAATTTTTATACTTTCTTTTTTGGGTATTACTACAACCTTGTTAGTATCTGTTCTGCCCGATAAAAATTCTTCTGACTTTTTGCTAAACCCCTCAACAAGAATTACTTCTTCTTTATTAATAAGCTGTTGATTTATTTCGTAAGATATTTGTTGCTGTAGTTCAATAATTTCATTTAATCTTCTCAATTTTATTTCTTCTGGAACATCATCTTTCATGTTGTATGCTTTTGTTCCTTCTCGAGGTGAATATTTGAACATATAAGCCCCATCATATTTAACCTGTTTCATAACATTTAGGGTCATCTTATGGTCTTCTTCGGTTTCTGTTGGAAATCCAGCAATTATATCAGTTGAGAAACTAACACCCGGAATTATTTTTCTTGCTTTGTCAATTAAGTTTAGATAATGTTCGATTGTATAAGTGCGGTTCATTAATTCGAGAATACGATTGGACCCAGATTGAACTGGAAGATGAATGTAATTACAAATGTTTTCATGTTCTGCAATAGTATACAAAAGTTTATCTGATAAATCCTGCGGGTGCGATGTTGTAAATCTTATTCTCATATTTTTATCAACAGAGGCACAGGCGGCAAGCAAATCTGCAAAATCATAATTGCCATCTTTGTAAGAATTTACATTCTGTCCAAGTAAAGTAACTTCTTTAAAACCTCTTTGAGATAATTTCTTAATTTCTTCAACAACAGAGTTTAATGAGCGACTTCTTTCTCTTCCTCTTGTAAATGGGACAACACAAAATGAACAAAATTTATCACATCCTCTCATTACTGCAATCCATGCACTGATTCCATCTTCTCGATATGGTTCTATATCTTCATATGTTTCTGTTCTTGAAAGTTTTACACCAATTCCTTTTTCACCGCCAAATGCAAATTCAATATATTCAGGTAATCTTCTATATTCATCGGGACCAACAACGACATCAACAATTTTCTTTTCTTCAATCAAACTTTTTCTTAATCTTTCTGCCATGCAGCCCAGCACACCAATTACAGCAGAAGGATTTTTCTTTTTAACATTTTTTAAATGGTCTAATCTATGGAATATTTTTTCTTCTGCATTTTCTCTTACACTGCATGTATTTAATAGAATCACATTAGCATTTTCAATTTGCTTTGTAATTTCATAACCCTGCTTTTTTAAAATTCCCATAATTAACTCAGAATCAGCAAGGTTCATCTGGCAGCCATAAGTCTCGATATAAACATGATTTTTAATCATTCTTGTCCTTTCAAATAATAACTTCCAAATTTGGGTTACAAAGCTAAAAAGAATGATAAAGATTAACAAGACAAAATGGCTAAATATGATTTTCTCTAACAAATTCTTAATTTATTTCTCAAATAATTAATTTTATTTAAATAAAAATGGAGTTCAAATGAATAGAAGTGTTAGTGAAAGATTATTTGAAGAAGCAAAAAAATATATACCAGGTGGTGTAAATTCTCCAGTAAGAGCATTTAAATCAGTGGGTGGAACACCCTTATTTATTTCAAAAGGAATTGGTTCAAAGATGATTGATGTAGATGGCAATGAATTTATTGATTACATTGGAAGCTGGGGACCTCATCTTTTCGGTCATAATCCTGATTTTATAAAACAATCAATTTTAGATGCTCTCGAAAATGGAACAAGTTTTGGAGCACCAACAGAACTCGAAGTTAAAATTGCAAAGTTAATTACCGACCTTGTTCCTTCTGTAGAAATGGTTAGAATGGTAAATAGCGGAACCGAAGCAACAATGAGTGCAATTCGTGCTGCAAGAGGATTTACTGGTAAAGATAAAATTATAAAATTTGAAGGCTGTTACCACGGGCATGGAGATTTCTTTTTAATCAAAGCAGGAAGTGGAGCTTTAACATTTGGAGTACCTACTTCTCCAGGAGTAACAAAAGGCAATGCAGCTGATACCTTAATAGCAGAATATAATAACATTGATTCAGTTAAAAAATTAATTCAGGAAAATAAAACATCTGGCAGAAATCAAATTGCTGCGGTAATTGTTGAACCTGTAGCTGGAAATATGGGAACAGTTCTTCCTGAAAAAAATTTTTTGAAGGAGTTACGAGATATTTGCAGTGAAGAAAAAATTGTTTTGATTTTTGATGAAGTTATGACAGGTTTTCGACTTTCAAAAGGGGGAGCTCAGGAAATTTATGATGTGAAACCAGATATGACAACATTTGGGAAAATTATTGGCGGTGGTCTGCCGGTTGGTGCTTATGGTGGTAAAAAAGAAATTATGGAAATGATATCCCCAGCTGGACCAATTTATCAAGCAGGAACATTAAGCGGCAATCCAATTGCTATGAGTGCCGGCTATGCAGCTTTAACTTATATAAAAAATCATCCTGAGATTTATGAGCAGCTCGAACAAAATTCTGCTTATCTTGAAAATGGAATTAAAGAAGCTATAAAATTATCAGGCAGAAATTTTCAATTAAACAGAATTGGCTCGATGATGACATTGTTTTTTGCTGAGGAGCCGGTTACTGATTATAAATCTGCAATAAAATCAGACACAAAACTTTACGGCAAATATTTTCACGAAATGTTAAATCGAGGAATTTATTTACCTCCAGCACAATTTGAAGCAATGTTTGTTTCTACTGCGCATTCAAAAGACGATTTAGATAAAACTATTGCAGCTAATTTTGAGGCAATGAAGAAAATTATAGAATAAAAAAATTTCCATACAACTATAGAAATTTTGGATGGCACAAATAACAGCACAACTTTTCAATCTGTGCCATCCTTTTTTACCAAAAGTAAAAATTATTCTAAACAGAGCTGTAAAATTTCAATTACTTCTTTTTTGCCAATATTTTCATGTTCACCAAGTTTTTGATTTCTTTCTTCGAATCTCTGTGCAATCTCATCAAATTTTTCTGTTCCAATTCCATTTTCTTTGAGTTTTGTTTTCATGCCGAGTGAACGGAAAAATTCTTCGGTCATTTCTATTGCCTTGTCGGCAGCATCATCCCCTTCATAATTCCATACATTCTTTGCATATTGTTTTAATTTATCTTCTTTATTATTCTTTTGATGTTTCCACACACCGGGTAAAACAATTGCTAATGTTCTTGCATGGTCAAGTCCATAAAATGCTGTTAATTCATGACCAATTGAATGAGTTGCCCAGTCTTGAGGAACACCACAGCCAATATTTCCATTAAGAGCTTGAGTAGCAGTCCACATTAAATTTGCTCGCACATTATAATCAGTTGGATTTTTTAATGCCTTTGGTCCTTCTTCAATCAATATTTTTAATAATGCTTCTGCAAATTTATCCTGAACAATCGCATTCACGGGGTAAGTCATGTATTGTTCTGTTACATGAACAAAAGTATCAACAATTCCATTAGCTGTTTGCCATTCAGATAAAGTAAAAGTTGTTTCAGGGTCTAAAATTGAAAATCGGGGATAAACAAGTGGATGACCAAAAGCAAGTTTTTCTTGTGTTGATTCACGAGATATAACAGCAAACATATTCATTTCTGAACCAGTAGCCGGCAATGTTAAAACACTTCCGAGCGGAATAGCATTTTTTGGTTCAACACCTTTTGATAAAATATCCCACGGGTCTCCATCTTCATACAAAGATGCTACAGCAATAAATTTTGTTCCATCAAGAACAGAACCTCCCCCTACACTTAATAGAAAATCTATTTTAGAATTTTTACAGATATCAACAGCTTTCATTAATGTTTCATATTTGGGATTTGGTTCAATTCCTCCGAACTCATGTAAATTAAAATCTTTGAGAGCTTCTTTTACCTGTTCATAAACTCCATTCTTTTTTATTGAACCGCCGCCGTAAGTCATTAATATATTTGAATCTTTTGGAATAAGGGAAGACAGTCCTTTAATTGTCCCTTTCCCAAAAACTATTTTAACTGGATTATGATATATAAAGTTATTCATACTTAACTCCTTTTTTATATTAAATTCATTTTGCAAAAATAAAAATTAGAAAGGAAACTCTTCCTTATAATCAATTTTTTGCTGTGGTTTTTGTTCTTCAAGATTCTTTTTGGCAATTTGATGATAAACATTTCCTTCAACATAAATTGCTTTGTATGGTTTTACGGGACATGCATATTCACATGCACCGCACCCAATGCAATATTCTTCTCGAACTTCAGGAATGAATAAATTTTTTTCGAATGGTATCATATGAACTGCTTTTGTGGGACAATGTTCTGAACATGCACCGCAATCAGTTTTTTGAGTATTAACAATGCAGTTATCTTTAATAAATTTTGCTTTACCAATTTGTGTTAATTTTTTCTTTTCTATCTCTATGGGTAAAATTGCACCGGTTGGACATACCTCCCCGCAAATATTGCAATCAAAATTACAGAAGCCAGCTTCGTTATTTAATCTTGGTTGAAGCATTCCAATAAATCCATATTCCAGAAAAGAAGGTTGAAGTACTTGAGTTGGACATGAACTTACACACAAATGGCATGCAGTACAAATTGAATTAAATCTTTTTATGCTGATTGAACCCGGGGGTGATACAGCATTTTTTCTAAATATTGGTACTGTGCTCGGCTTTGTTACAACAATTTGTTTTTTAACCTGAGCAAATATTGAAGATAGCGATGCTAAATATATTCCAGTTGAAAGTAAAAATTTTCTTTTTGATTCATTAATTATTTCAACTTCCTGTTTCTCTTTTTTTTCATTCTTTATTCCAAATGTGATGCCTTGAGTTGGACATAATGAAATGCAATCAAAACAAGCAACACATCTTGACATATCCACAGTTTTTAATTCACTATCTATACAATTTGCTTTGCAATCGCGTTCACATAATCCACAACTTAAACATTCTTCATCTTTGATAATTATTTTGAAAAAAGAAAATTTTGAAATAAATCCCAGTAATGTTCCCACAGGACAAACTGTATTACAGTATAATCTTCCTTTTTTATATGATAAATAACCAATGAGGATAAAAAAACAAATTGTTATAATAAATGGAATTAAATTAAAAGACTTTATTTCGTAAGGATATAAAGAATAAATTTTTATATTAGATAAAATATTTGCTAAAGTATTATTGACGCCTATTAATATAGGTCTAAAAATATTTCCAGCGATTCTGCCGTAAATGCTATAAGGGTCAAGTAAATTTATTCCAAGAGCAATTCCTGATAAAAATAAAAGAACACAAATTCCAAGAAATGACCATCTTAATATTTTTTGTTCTTTCAAGAATTCGAATCTTCTTTTTCTTTTTTTAATTTTCTTTGCAATATAGTTAATTATATCCTGCAAAAATCCAAGTGGACAAATTGTTGAGCAGTATATTCTTCCAAAGAGAATTGTTAATAAAAATATCATAATAAAACCGCTTGTAAAGACAGTGAATACAGCAAGAGACTTTAACAGAGAGGGGACAAATTGAAAGTAAAGAACATATTTTGTAAATGAAGCCGGAATTTGTTCTGTAAAATCAACAAGAATTATTGTAGTTGGAATAAAAAATAAAATAGAAAAAACAATCCGGAATTTTCTGAGCAATGATGTATTCATATCAGAGAATTATTCTGTTAATTTTAAGAGAATCAAGATTTTTATTACCTACTCCTAAATCATAAGCTAAATTAATGTATGAAATTTCATTAGGGTCGATGCCAAATAATTTTGCAGCTGCTGCATCGGCGGCAACTATATCTGTAGAAATTATTTGTGATTTCATTATGACTACATCTGCCATAGACACTCCTCGAGGTCCGTTGCTCTTCAATACATAATATGCATCAACAACATTTAAATCTGGTTTTCTGAATGTGCTGAAATCTGCTATGCATTGATGTAAATCTGTCCTATGCCAGTACCCTCTGTCCCATACAGTTCCCATAAGGTTTTTCATGCATATAGTTAATCTAGTAGAGCCATGATGTTTTAAGATAGGCATATTGATAAAAACATCGCATTCAAGCAAAAGTTCGTGAACTTTATCTTTTTTTAGTTTCCTGCCTTTTTTAATTTCAACATTTTGATAATAGCTTTCGCTGTTTGCAGGCACAATTTCTCCACCTGCATTTTTAACTGCTTTTTCAATTCCGCTGTTTGAATAACATCTTCTCCAGTCGTCACATGTATGGTCGAATACATAAACCTTTTTTGCCCCTGCATTATAGCAATGTTCAATTACTCTTGCTACAAGTTTTGGGTTTGTATTACCGGCGCGTTCAGGAACAACATCCCAGCCAATGTTTGGCTTTATTAATACTGTTTGATTTTTTTTAACAAATGCTTTTATGCCGCCTAAAGACTTAATTCCCTCATCAAACATTCTATCGGGTTCGCCACCTTTTATTGCGATTAGGTCATATGGTAAAGATGAATATGTTTCTTTTGAAACTAAATTATTTATAAATCCAGGGAATGTTAATGATGCACTTAAAATAGTTCCTGCTTGAATGCCTTTTCTAATAAATTCTCTGCGCTTCATTTTTTTCCTCCGTTAATAAAATTCCTTTCATTAAAAGATTGATATATATTATATTGTATCCAAAATTTACAAAAAAATAATGGATGAAGAAATGAATACCAGTACAATTTTATTAAGTGAAAGCAAAATAAGAAACATTGCTTTTGATTTGATAGCACTGTCTGTAATCACTTTAACACCTGCTTTGTCGCACTTACTCAGTATTCCTTTATATTTATTGGAACCAATGAGAATTATGTTGCTGATATCTTTGCTTTATACTACTAAGAAAAATGCATATATACTTTCATTTGTTTTGCCATTCTTTTCATTCTTTATTTCAAGCCATCCGGCACTACCCAAAGCAGTACTCATTTCTACTGAATTGATGTTGAATGTTTATCTTTTCTTTTTATTGTCACAAAAGTTAAATAATAATTTTATTGCAATGTTCTTAAGTATTGTAATGAGCAAGTTTTATTATTATGCAATAAAATTTTTATTGATTACACTTGGTTTGATGACTGGTGAAATTGTATCCACTCCAATTTATTTACAGCTAATAGTTGCACTGGCAATTTCATTATATACATTTATTGTGTTTAGGAAGGAAAGCAAGTTAAACTAAATTTACTAAAAATTTTACTCTATAGTTGAACAGATACTGTCAGGTGTGTCTCTGTAATAAATGTAAGTTGGAAAATCTACTTTTTTGATTTTAAATATCTTTACTGCTCGTTCAAAAAAATCAGAGTCATCGCTGTATTTTAAGTTTTGAAATCCATTTAATTCAAAAAATACTTTTCTTTTACCAAAAAATGTTCCTCCAATAATACATTCTGAAAGATGAATTAATTTTGTTAAATCATTTTTGTCTTTAACATAAGGAGGCCCAATTATTTCAACTCCACCATGAATTAAATCTATTTCCGGATTATTATTCATAAATTCAATTCTTAAGCTTAAATGCTCGGGTTTATATTCATCATCACTTCCTAAGAATGTAATAAAATTTCCTACCGAGGCTTGAATGCCTGCATTTGTTGTAAGAGGGGTTTTTCTGTTTGAATGTCTCAGGTATCTAATGTTTTCGTAACTGAGAATATATTTATCAAGCAATTTAATTGAATCATCAATGCTTCCATCATCAACAATAATTAATTCCCAGTTTTTATAAGTTTGTTTAATTACAGATTCAATTGCTCGTTCGAGATAATTTTTTCTGTTATAAGTCGGAAGAATTATTGAAACATCAGGATGATAATTTTTGTAAACTTGCATCATAAAAAAATGAATTTAGTTTAATTCAAATATAGTTTTTTATTGAACTAATTTTTAATTAATTTCACTTATTAATTTAACAACAAAGAAGACATAAAATGAGTTCTCGAGAGCAAAAGAATTATTTTGAAATCTTAAAAAAGTATGAAAGAAAATTTGAGCCAAAAGAACTGGAAGAATATAAAATGCTGCTCAAGCGGCACAAAGATGATGAAGACCTCGACAAACTCTCTTTGGAAAAATTAAAATCACTTTATATGAAATATCATGTCAATCGCGAAAAAAAGAATTATGATTATTTATTTAAAAAGTCAGATAATAATTCCAATAATCAATCCTCCTAATAAAAATTTGTGGTGGTAAAATGAATTACAAAATATTAAATCGAATTATTGCAGGAATTGTTTTTTTAATCAGTCTTTTTGTTTTCATTTCTACTGTTCAACCTTCAGTTTCATTCTGGGATTGCGGTGAGTTTATTGCTTCTTCGTATGCAATGCAAGTTCCTCATCCTCCCGGCACTCCATTCTTTTTGATTCTCGGCAGAGTTTTTTCGATGATTCCTTTTGCAGAAAATATTGGTTTGCGGGTCAATATGATTTCTGTTCTGGCAAGTGCCTTTTCTGTAATGTTTTTATATTTGATAGCCGTTAAATTAATCCAGAATTATAGAAAAAAAGAACCTGAGAATTTAATTGATGCTCTTGCAACTTATCTTTCTGCTGCCATTGGTGCTCTGTCACTTTCTTTCAGCGATACTTTCTGGTTTAATGCAGTCGAAGCAGAAGTTTATGCAACTTCAACTTTCTTCATTGCATTTGTAATCTGGTTGATGATTTTATGGAATGAAAAAGCTGACCAGCCTGATAATGAAAAATATTTAATTCTTATTGCATACCTTATTGGTCTATCAACTGGTGTTCATTTAATGTCAGTGCTTGCAATTGTTCCAATTGTAATGGTTGTAATATTTAGAAAATATGTTACTGATGAAGAAGTTCTTAAAAAAACCGGGATAATTTTTGTAATCCATTCAATTATAATTTTAGCAATTGCATTTATGATGTGGGCTTCACAAAATGAATCCACTCCACCATCTTATGAGCAATATCAACAAATTGATATGAGATTTTGGATGGTCTTTGCTGTTGTAAGTATTATGTTCATGGGTGCTCTTTACAAAAAAATATTTCAACGAAGTTCATTCTATATTCCAATTATTATTGGTGGTATTGCTCTTGTAGCAGTTTATCCAGGAATTGTTAAATATGTTCCAAAGCTGATTACAATCATCGCTGGAAATGATTATATACTTGATATTATTGTCTCAATACTTCTGTTTGCAATATTGGGTTTTGGAATTTACTGGACAGCAAAAAATAAAAAACCAACATTAAATTTGATATTTAAATGTGCATTCTTTGCAATGATTGGCATTACAACTTATGCAATGATTATTATTCGTGCTAATCAGGAAACACCAATCAATATGAACAGTCCAAAAACTTTTACTGAACTTGAATCTTATTTAAATCGTGAACAGTATGGTGATTTCCCGATTTTCAAAAGAAGATTTTCTAATGAACCACACCAGCAGGCAATTTATACAAATTATTCGAGTGACCTCGATTTTCTGCTTCGCTATCAAATGGACCATATGTTTAATCGATATTTATTCTGGAATTATATTGGAAGAGTTTCGACTTATCAGGACAGCGGTATTGATTGGACTGATTTATATGGCATTCCATTTTTCATTGGTCTATTTGGTTTGTATTTCCATTTCAGAAAAGATTGGAAAATGGCATCTGTCTTTCTTGTAATGTTTATTTTCCTTGGTTACCTAACAGCATTTTATCAGAATCAACAGGAACCTCAACCGCGTGAAAGAGATTATTTTTATGTCGGGGCTTTCTTTGTATTTTCATTATGGATTGCAATTGGAATGCGCGGATTGATTGAATTGCTTTATGAAAAATTTGATAAAATAAAAAATCTTACACCTGCAGTTATAATTCTTCTCCTTTTTGGCTTTATTACTGTTCCTGCCAATATGCTGCGTGTAAATTATTTTGAGCATGACCGTTCAAGAAATTATGTGCCCTGGGATTATGCTTACAACCTTTTGCAAAGTGTTGCTCCAAATGCAATACTCTTCACAAATGGAGATAATGATACATTCCCGCTATGGTATCTGCAGGATGTTGAAGGTGTAAGACGCGATGTTCGAATTGCTAATTTGAGTTTGCTTAATACTCCATGGTACATTAAACAATTAAAAAATACTTCTCCTTATGGTGCTGAAAAAGTTGCAATGAGTTTTACTGATGATGAAATTGACCAGCTTACAGTTCAAAGATGGGAACCAGTTGAAATGTCAATTCCAGTTCCAGAAGATATTATAAAAGAATGGGGAATTACAGATACTTCTGTAATTAAAAAAGGAAAGATTACATGGCGAATGGATAGTCCTGTTCAATATGGAAATATAAAAGCAATTCGTGTTCAGGACTTAGCAGTTCTTGATATTATAATGCAGAGTAAATGGAAAAGACCAGTTTATTTTGCAATGACCTGTTCAGAAGATAGTAAACTTGGTTTGCAGGACTATATGCAATTGGAAGGAGTTGCATTAAGAGTTGTGCCTAAGAAGTTCGCTTCGCAAACTTTTGAATATATAAGTGAACCAATTGTTAGAAAACAGTTGTTTGATGAACCAGAAGGTTTCAGTAAAACTTATCGTCCCGGTTTTAAATTTAGAGGCTTGAATGATAAAACTATTTTCTTTGATGAAAATCATGAACGTCTTGTTCAGAATTATAGAAATACATTTTTAAGACTTGCAATTCATTATCTGTATCAACTTAAAGACAGCACCAAAACAATCGAAACACTTAATATGATGGAAAAGAAAATTCCAAGAAGTGTTATTCCAATTGATTACAGAATTCAACATGATATTGCACGTCTATATTATGCTGCAGGTGATATGAAGGATTATACAATTTATGCTAAGGAATTAATTGAGACTGCTAAAAAAGTGCTTAAGCAAAATCCACAGGATTTTACAAGCTGGAATAATCCTTATGACATACTTCTTACTCATTATGAGAATTTGAAAATGTATAGAGAAGCAATTGATGTATTAAATCAACTTGCTGCTTATATTCCAAACGATGAAACAGTCAAAAGTTTATTGAATAGATACAAGAGACTTGCCGGTGATACAATAAAATAAATTTGATTAAAACATGGACGACACAGATTATTTTCTGTGTCGTCTGTGTAAGTTAAAAACTAATCCGCTCATACTATGAAAATCCTTGTTATTGCATTATCCGGAATTGGCGATGCATTAATGTTTACACCCGCACTAAAAAAGTTAAAAGAAGAATTTCCAGCTTCTGAAATTGATGCTCTTGTTATGTATAAAGGTGTAAAGGAAATTTATGAACGGCTTAAAGAAATTTCGAAAATTCATTACTGGGAATTTTTAAAAGAAGGGAAAATAAAATCACTTCTCTTTGTCTCTAGGTTAAGAAAAAAATATGACATCTCAATAAATGTATATCCATCAAATAGAAAAGAATATAACATCATTAATTTTTTGATTGGAGCTAAAAAAAGATTAGCCGTAAAATATCTCAGAAAAGATTTTCAAAATTTTGGATTTTTGAACAACTTTCGTATTCAGGAAGATGATAATCTTCATAATGTTGAAGAAAATATAAAACTATGTGAATTGATTTCGAACAAAAAATTTAATGATGTTTCAGAACTAATACTGAATTTTATAAATGATGATTTAGAGTTTGGTGAAAATTTTCTTAAAGAAAAAAATATTACTGAAAATGAATTGGTAATTGGTTTTCATCCCGGATGTTCAACCTTAAAAAATCATGATAAAAGAAGATGGGAGACCGATAAATTTGCTGAACTTGGTAAAAAATTAATTGAAGAACACAAAGCAAAAATTTTAGTATTTGGAGGACCGGAAGAAAAAGTCTTAAAAGAAGATGTAATTAAAAAAATCAACTCTCATTCTGCAATTAGTGTAAATACATCATCATTAATTCACACAGCAGCAGTAATGAAAAGATGCAACATATTTGTAACAAATGATTCCAGTTTAATGCACATTGCATCTGCATTAAAATTAAATGTTGTTGCAATTATTGGTCCAACAAATCCAAATTACATTCATCCCTGGAAAACAAATTACAGAATTGCATCATTAAATCTTGATTGCTCACCATGTTTTTATTATTCCCCTAAACCATTGAAATGTACCCGCAAGGATATTCAATTCAAGTGTATCAAAGAATTGAATACAGCATTGGTATACAATCATGTAAAAAGTTTTCTGTGAAATATTAAATCTTTAGTGAGCAGAAAAATTAGGAAGTGCAGAAAATAGTAAAATTAATATGATTTGCTGTTGAGTGAATAAAATTATTTTCTTGCAGATTTCACAAATTTTTTGCGGATATCATTAAGTGTCATTCATTCTTCCCTGTTATTCTAAGGAATTCGCCATTATTTTTTCCCCTGTCATTCTAAGTCCGCCATTTTTGGCGGACGAAGAATCTAACTCAGTTTTTGTTTTTTTGAGATTCTTCATTCCGCTTTGCTCCATTCAGAATGACGGTGTTATTTCTTTCCTGTCATTCTGAGGAGTCCCGCCGATAGGCGGACGAGGAAGAATCTAATCCTTTTTGTTTTAGAGATTCTTCATTCCACTTCGTTCCATTCAGAATGACTTTTTATTTTCAATTCAATCATTATAAATAAACTCACCCTAAATCCCTCTCTTAAAAAGAGAGGGACTTTTAATCTACCACAATCTTTTCGTTATGAATATTTTCTATAATTTTCTTTTAGCATTTAGAATGACTCTATAATCAAATATACTTGCATGTCATTCTGAGTCCGCCATTTTTGGCGGACGAAGAATCTAACTCATTTTTTGTTTTTTTGAGATTCTTCATTCCGCTTTGCTCCATTAAGAATGACTGAAGTAATACACAAATGGCGAACTCAGAATAACGATATAGTTCATGTGGTAAACGGTGAAATTTATTTATCGCTGATTTCGTAGACTTACGCGAATTATTTTCTGCGAACATTTGCGCTACTCAGAGTGAACTTCAAAAAATAGGAATTAAATTTTTTACTACTTCAATACAAAATAATTTTGTATTAATTTTACTAAAAACAAAACAATTAATTTCTTTAATCGTCTTAATTGCTGTTGTTAAAAAATAATTGAGGTTTATATGAACAGAAATATTTTCTCACCGCTTTTTATTTTTGTACTATTTTTTTCACTCTCAATTTACTCACAGAATAACAACAACTGGAAATCAAAAGGTTTTGATTTAAGAAGTCTGGACAAAAGCATTTCACCATCTCAAAACTTTTATCAATTTGCTGTTGGCAATTGGGCAAAGAATCATCCAATTCCAGAAGACCAAACACGCTGGGGCTCATTCTCAATTCTTGAAGAAGAAAACAACAAAATTTTAAAATCTATAGTTGAAGAACTCGCAAAGAATAAAAATTTACCCAAAGGTTCAGCAGAACAAAAAATTGGAGACTTCTTTGCAACTGGAATGGATTCTTTAAGAATTGAAAAGGAAGGTTATAATCCTATCAAACCATACTTGCAAAAAATTGATAACATTAATAACAAAAGAAATATCATTGAAACCATAGCAGAACTTCATTTAACTGGGATGCCTGCTTTGTTTAACTTTTTTGTAAATGCTGATGCAAAGAAAAGTGAATTAAATATTGGCATCATTTCTCAAGGTGGATTAGGATTGCCTGATGTTGAATATTATACTAAAGATGATAATCGTTCAAAAGAAATTCGTCAAAGATATGTTCAACATATTGCTAATATGTTTAAGTTGATTGATGTTGATGATGAAACTGCAAATAAGTATTCACAAATTGTAATGGATATCGAAACAAAACTTGCAAAAGTATCAAATACACGACTCGAAAATCGCGACCCTTACAAGACTTACAACAAAATGACCGTCGATAATTTGAAATCAATTTCAGGAGATCTTAACTGGGATAAATATTTTGAAAAATTAGGTATTGATAAAATTGAGGTTGTAGTTGTTAATCAGCCAAAATTTATTAAAGGTGCTTCGGAATTAGTAAATCAAATTCCCTTAAATGATTGGAAAATATATTTGAAATGGAATGTGCTTCGTTCTTCTGCAGGGGCTCTAAGTTCAAAATTTGTAAAAGAGCAATTTGAATTTGAAAACAGATTCATGCGTGGACAGCAAGCAATGGAACCAAGATGGAAAAGGGTTCTTGGAAGTTTGAACAGAACGATGGGAGAACTGCTTGGTCAAATTTATGTTGCAAAAGTTTTTCCTCCAGAAGCAAAAGAGAAAGCAAAATCAATTGTAAATAATCTTCTTGTTGCAATGGGAGAAAGTATAAAAAATCTTGATTGGATGAGTGATGAAACAAAACAGAGAGCTCTTACAAAACTAAGTACTTTTGGTGTAAAGATTGGTTATCCAGATAAATGGAAAGATTATTCTGAACTTGAAATTGCTCGTGATTCTTATTTCAAAAATTTGAGAAGAGCAGCTGAATGGGCAAGAAAAGAAAATTTGAAAAAAATTGGTAAACCTGTTGACAAATCAGAATGGGGAATGACACCTCAAACGGTTAATGCTTCTTATTCACCAACAAAAAATGAAATTACATTTCCTGCTGGTATTCTTCAACCTCCGTTTTTTAATCCTTTAGCAGATGATGCAATAAATTATGGCGCAATGGGTGCTGTAATTGGTCACGAAATTACTCACGGTTTTGATGACCAGGGAAGAAAATATGATGAAAAGGGAAATATTAAAGATTGGTGGACAAAAGAAGATAACGAAAAATTTCAAGCTCGTGCACAAAAATTAGTTGAACAATATAATAATTTTGTTGTCATTGATACTTTTAGAGTTAATGGTGCATTAACACTTGGAGAAAATATTGCAGACCTCGGGGGATTAACAATTTCTTTTGCTGCTTTTAAGAAAACAGACCAGTATAAAAAAGGGGAACTAATTGATGGCTTTACTCCAGCTCAAAGATTTTTCCTCGGTTGGGCACAAGTTTGGGCTACTAATATTCGACCCGAAGCTTTAAAACTTCAGGTCAAAACTGATGTTCATTCTCCAGCTGTGCAAAGAGTAAATGGACCACTTATGAATATGCCTGAATTTTTTGAAGCTTTTGATGTTAAATTAGGTGACCCAATGCGCAATCCCGATGAGAAAATTGTTAAAATCTGGTAAGCAGCAGAATTAAAAAGTAGAACACAAGTTTGACTGCTAAAAGCACATGACACAGATTGGACAAATGACCAAAAGATAATATCTGTGAAAATTTTGTCTAATCTGTGTCATCAGTGTTCTAAAAAATTTTTAACTTTTTATTTGACCTAAGAATTAAAAAAATGCAAAGGTGCAAAGAACGCAAAGTAAACATGTTACAACGGGAAAAAATCTGTGAAAATCATGTCTCATCTGTGTTCTAAAAAACAGGCGACACAGATTAATAAGAATTATTTATTAAAAAATATCAGGAGAGAAAATGACCTATTCCCTCGAAGTTAGAAATCTTACTAAAAAATTTGACAACATCACTGCAGTCGATAATGTCTCATTTGAAGTTCCAGATGGCTCAATTTTCGGATTAATCGGCAGAAACGGCGCAGGCAAAACTACAACAATTAGAATGATGATGGGAATCTATCTCCCCGATAATGGTGAAGTAGTTTTAAGAGGTGTAAAAGTTGGTCAGGAATTTAAAAATAATGCAGGCTATCTGCCCGAAGAAAGAGGTCTTTACAAAAAAATGAAAGTTCTTGATACACTCCTTTACTTCGCTGAACTAAAAGGAAAATCAGGAAAAGAAATTCAAAGACGAGCAGAAGATTATCTTCAAAGATTTGATTTATACGACAGAAGATTTTCTAAAATTGAAGACCTCTCAAAAGGTAATCAACAAAAAATTCAATTTATTACTACAATACTTCACGACCCTGAATTTATTATACTCGATGAACCTTTTAGTGGACTTGACCCGATTAATACAAATCTTCTAAAAGATATTATACTTGAACTGAAACAAAAAAAGAAAGTTATAATTTTCTCTACTCATCTTATAGATTACGCAGAAAAAATGTGCGATTATGTTGCCATAATTGATCACGGAAAACTTATTCTTAAAGGTCCACTTGACGAAATAAAATCAAAATATGCTAAAAGAAATGTAAGTCTAACTTACGAAGGGGATATCTCATTCTTAAAAGGTCATCCAATTGTTGAAAAAGTTGAAGACTTTGGCAATACAACCGGCATTCGTTTGAAAGAAGCAAATCAAACTCAGGAATTATTAAAATTGTTAATCGAAAAAAATGTTATAATAAAAAAGTTCGATGCTAACGATATTTCACTTCATGAAATTTTTATAGAACTTGTCGGCAAAGATGATGAAAACAAAAATTTCATTTCAAAAAATTGAGGGATTAAAATGATTAACTACAGAGTTTTGGCAGTTATAAAAAGAGAATTAAAAGAAAGACTTTTTTCAAAAACTTTTATTGTAATGACACTTCTTATCCCGGGCTTAATTGTAATAATGTTTGGCATACAAGCATTGTTATATTCAACTGAAAGCAAAAATCTTAAGTTCGAACTGATAACTGAAAATCCGGATTTGATTTCGAAATTTGAAAATGAATTCAGTCATGAAAGTTTTGTGACAAATAAAAATTACAAGTTTATTTACAGCTCGATGCCAAGAGAAATGTTTAATGAATATTTGAAAAAGAAACGTCAAGAAATTGCCGAAGAAAAATTAACTGGAATAATATTTATTCCAGCATCTGCATTGAAAGATAAAAAGATTGAGTACTATTCAAAGTCGCCGCAAAATATTTCTCTTTCACGAGAACTCGAAGGACCAATTAACAAAGTTCTTATTGATTCATATTTTATGAATAGAACTTTGACTCAAGAAGAACTCGATTTTGCTCGAAGAGGAATTGACTTTGCTGCTTTCAAAGTTTCTAAAGATGAAAATATTCAAGAAGAAGGTTATGGAAATATTGTTCTTGCATATGCATTTACATTTTTGTTATACATTAGTTTATTGCTTGTTGGACAGATGACAATGCAATCTGTAATTGAAGAAAAGAGTAATCGAATTGTAGAAGTTATTCTTTCATCTGTTAGTTCAAGAGAATTAATGACAGGAAAAATTTTAGGAGCATCAATTACAGGTGTAGTTCAAATGGGTATATGGCTTTTAACAATTATGGCAGCGGCTTCTTCAGCATGGTATACTTTGCCGGAAGATATTGTTCTAAATGTAAAACCTGATGTTGTTATTTATGTGTTGACTAATTTTTTCATTGGATTGATTTTATTCATATCACTCTTTGCAACTGTTGGAGCTATATTCGATAATCCACAGGATGCATCTTCAGGAACTACTCCAATAATTATGTTGATAATTATTCCATTTTTTATTTCAATGTCAATTATGGAAAATCCGAATAAGCCTTATGCAGAAATTGCATCGTTATTTCCATTTGCTTCTGTAATTGTAATGCCTGCAAGAATGAGTTTGATTGATGTTCCACTCTGGCAATTAATTGCATCCGTCATAATAAACATTTTAACCATAATTTTAATATTTCCAGTTGCTGGCAAAATTTATCATGTAGGAATTTTAAGAACAGGTAAAAAGCCAAAATGGTCAGAAGTAATTAAGTGGTTGAAATATCAATATTGATTTAATGTTGCTTAGCGATTCCTTTGCGTTCTTAACGTTTTTGCGATTAAAGAAAACGCAAAGGACGCAAAGAAGAAATCTGTGAAAATCTTGTTTTATCAGTGTCATCGGTGTGCAAAAAATATTGTATATACAAGAAATACAAAATAAATAATACGTGTAACTATGCGAAATCCGCAAGAAATAAATTTCACAGCTGACTACAGTCATTCTGAATGGAACGAAGTAGAAAGAAGAATCTCATAAAAACAAAAAATGGAATTAGATTCTTCGTCGTCCGCCTATCGGCGGGACTCCTCAGAATGACAGGAAAAATTTTAATTGTCATTCTGACTCGCCGAAGGCGAGGAAGAATCTCTTAAAAACAAGAGAATGAAGTCATACTGAGTCCGCTGCAGGCAGACGAAGTATCTCAACAAAAAAGACGGTATAACAATTTAGTTTTTTAATTAATATAACTAATCCCCCGAGAAATACTTTGAGCTAGATGTCCCTCTCTTTTTAAGAGAGGGATTTAGGGTGAGTTTTTTATGATGATTGAATTGAAAATAAAAAGTCATTCTGAATGAAGCGAAGCGAAATGAAGAATCTCTAAAAAATAAAAATTGTTTTAGATTCTTCGTCGTCTGCCTATCGGCAAGACTTCTCAGAATGACAGGGAAAAAGCGTGATTGTCATTCTGACTCGCCGAAGGCGAGGAAGAATCTCTTAAAAATGAAGAATTGGTTTTAAGATTCTTCGTCGACCACCTTACGGTGGGACTCCTCAGAATGACAGGAGAAAAATAATACTGTCATTCTGAATGAAGCGAAGCGGAATGAAGAATCTCTAAAAAATAAAAGAATAGTTTTTTAGATTCTTCGTCGTCTGCCTATCGGCAGGACTCCTCAGAATGACAGTAGAGAAGTGGAATTATCATTCTGACTCGCCGAAGGCGAGGAAGAATCTCAAAGAACATGAAGGAATGATTTTAAGATTCTTCGTCATTTGCCTTTGGCGAATTCCTCAGAATGACATGGAAATTATAAATGTCATTCTGAATGGAACGAAGTGGAATGAAGAATCTCTAAAAAAATGAAAAATGTTTTTTAGATTCTTCGTCATTCGCCTTTCGGCGAATTCCTCAGAATGACAAGGGAGGGATAATACAGTCATTCTGAATGGAGCGAAGCGGAATGAAGAATCTCTAAAAAATGAAAGAATGGTTTTTTAGATTCTTCTTCGTCTGCCTATCGGCAGGACTCCTCAGAATGACAGGAAAAATAAAATTGTCATTCTGACTCGCCGAAGGCGAGGAAGAATCTCAAAGAACGTGAAGTAATGGTTTTAAGATTATTCGTCGTCCACCTATCGGCTGGACTCCTCAGAATGACAGGAAAAAAATAATACTGTCATTCTGACTCGCCGAAGGCGAGGAAGAATCTCATAAAAATAAAAATGGTTTTTAGATTCTTCGTCGACCACCATTAGGCGAACGAAGAATCCCATAAAAATACCATGTCCCCATTTTTCCATTATTCCAATATTCCATCATTCCAATTTTCCATTATTCCAATCTTCCATTATTCCAACCTTCCAACCTTCCATCATTCCAACTTTCCATTATTCCATCATTCCAACATTCCAACCTTCCAACTTTCCATAATTCCAACCTTCCATCATTCAATCATTCTTTATTGTCTCCATTCATTAATCCCATGTAACTTTTTACCTTCCCTGCGAAAATTATTCGCATGCCAACAAAAATTATTCTAAATTTATAAACCAAAAATTAAGATTTTTATTCTGGCACAATTATTTCTTTAAAACTAAACTCGGAATTTCAGAATGGATAAAAATTTACTGAAGAAATTAGCTGCCGAAAAAGCAGTTGAAGAAATTAAAGATGGAATGATTATCGGATTAGGCACTGGTTCTACAGCTAAATTTGCAATTGAAAAAATAGCAAAAAAAATCAGGGAAGGACATTTGAACAATATCTACGGTATTCCAACATCAAAAAGAACCGAAGAACTTGCCATTAATCTTGGCATCCCTGTGATGTCGTTAAATGAAATTTATCTTAAAAATCAAAATAGTAAACCAATTGATATTACAATTGATGGAGCTGACGAAGTAGATACAGATTTGAATTTGATTAAAGGCGGCGGCGGTGCATTGCTGCGTGAAAAAGTAATTGCTCAGAATACAAAAAAATTTTTGGTTGTTGTTGATGAATCAAAACTTTCAAATAGATTAGGAAAAAATTTTTCTGTCCCCATTGAAGTTATACAATTTGCATTTGAAAGTGAAAAGAATTACTTGAAATCATTAGGCGCAGAAGTTAAGGTAAGAAAAAATGAAAATGATGAATTTTATGTTACAGATGAAGGGAATTATATATTAGATGTAAATTTTGGTGAGATAGAAAATCCAGCAGAACTTGCAAATAAATTGAATGAAAGAGCAGGTATAGTAGAGCATGGAATTTTTTTGAATGATTTAGTTGACAGTGTATATTGTTCTTTTCATGATGGTGTGAGAATTTTTTCTCGAAGTAATTCTGGGGAATCAACGAGAAATGAGTTTCACGCAGATGGACGCAGATAGTCGCGGAAAATAATCAGCGCAAATCTGCGAAATCTGCGAGAGATAAGTTTCACACGGATTATATGACTTATGTAGTCATTCTGAATGGAGCGAGGTGGAATGAAGAATCTCTAAAAAAATGAAAAATGTTTTTTAGATTCTTCGTCATTCGCCTTTGGCGAATTCCTCAGAATGACGAAATGATATCAGCGTAAATCCGCGAAATCTGCGAGAAATAAATTTCACGCAGATTAACGCAGATGGACGCAGATAGTCGCGGAAAATAATCAGCGCAAATCTGCGAAATCTGCGAGAGATAAGTTTCACACGGATTATATGACTTATGTAGTCATTCTGAATGGAGCGAGGTGGAATGAAGAATCTCTAAGAACATGAAGTAATGGTTTTAAGATTCTTCGTCATTCGCCTTTGGCGAATTCCTCAGAATGACAAAATGATATCAGCGTAAATCTGCGAGAAATAAATTTCACGCAGATTAACGCAGATGGACGCAGATAGTCGCGGAAAATAATCAGCGCAAATCTGCGAAATCTGCGAGAAACAAAAATCACGCAGAGATTAACGCAGTGTCGTTGAAATAAAATAGCAAGCTTTGTGATTTTGGTATTGTTTACATAAACATAATGAAAAAAAGTTTGACAAGGTGATTTGAAATGACTAACTTATTACACGAAAATGAAAAATTATTTAAAAAAATTGTTGACAAGTTTAAAAGCAACTATTATTTTAAACCAAAACTCTACATAAATTTTGTAAGTTATTGAAAAACAAGAATAAAAGAGAAAATATAATATTGGAAAAATGGAAAATTGGAATAATGGAAAAATGGGGAAAAATAATGGAAGGATTGAAAAATGGAATTATGGAAAAATGGGCTCAGCCCAACATTCCAACATTCCATTATTCCATTATTCTTATTTCCATCGATCTGTTATTTTGAGGTACTGAATTGATTAGAAAAAATATTAACAGAGGATATACGAAATTAAGAGTATGGCAAGATTCAATGGAGTTATTTAAATTGATTTACAACATTACAAAAAATCTCCCTTATGAAATAAATAAAATAAGAAATAATACTTTAGATGCAGCTAATAGTATTGTTAGAAATATAAGTGAAGGATATTGCAGAAAAAATTTAAGAGAATATCTAAACTTTCTTAATATATCTTTAGGTTCTTGCGGTGAATTAAATGCAGCAATGATATCATTAAAAGAAATAAATGTTATTAATGAAAAGGACTTTGAAAAATTTGATGTTTTGCATTATAAAGTTGAAAATGAATTAATAAGCTTGATAAAATCATTGCAAGAAAAACAAATGAAAAAAGAATGGGAAGATAGTTTTGTTGAATTATAAAAAATGGGAAGAAGGAAGGATGGAAAAATGGAATTATGGAAAAATGGAAAAATGGGTTCACCCAACATTCCAACATTCCATTATTCCAACGCAGAGACACGAATTGCAAGCAACAATATGGAGTTTAAAAAGGATGGAAAAATGGAATTATGGAAAAATGGAAAAATGGGTTCACTCAACATTCCAACATTCCATTATTCCAACGCAGAGACACGAATTGCAAGCAACAAAATGGAGTTTAAAAAGGATGGAAAAATGGAATTATGGAAAAATGGAAAAATGGGTTCACCCAACATTCCAACATTCCATTATTCCAACGTAGAGACACGAATTGCAAGTAACAAAATGGAGTTTAAAAGGATGGAAAAATGGAATTATGGAAAAATGGAAAAATGGGTTCACCCAACATTCCAATATTCCATTATTCCAATATTCCAGCATTTAGTTATTTCTTAAGTTTTTATTTTTAACTCAGTTAACAGAACAATGAAAACATTAATTAACAACATTAACAAACAAAATAAGGAGGTAAAACCGAATGAAAAAACCAGGACCAGCTTAAGGACGAGGGCTTATCCAAACGGAGCTTGTCAAAGTTTGTTTGTGTGTGTAAATAATACACTTTTTTATGTTAATCTTTTTTAGTAAAAAATATTTCTCAACCAATTAGGGAGAAAAAAATGAAGTTAAACAATATTTTATCAAAAGTAGGCCTGCTAGCATTATTATTAATAATGTTTGCGGCAAATACTTTTGCACAAACGTATTATGTAAGTACAGGTGGAGATGATTCCTTTGGTAATGGTTCTCAAAGTAATCCTTGGAGATCTATTACTAAAGCATTAACGACTGCTCCAACTGGTTCAACTATCTATATTGAAGCCGGTACTTATAATGCAACGTTAACAGGAGAAACCGAACCTGTTACATTAAGTTCTGCTAAAACATTAACCTTAGTAGGAACTGCGGTTGGAGGAAATACAACCGTTTCAATCCCAGCAGGTTTTGTATTAAATAATTCAAGTGCAGTTGTTAATATGGGATTAACAGGAACGGCTAAATTTAATTTGGGTACAACTGCAAATGCTCTAAAATTAACAGCTGGTACTATGAATATAGCAACTGCTAATGTTGTATTAGGTAGCGGAGCTACTTTAACAATAACAGACGGTACTTTAAATGCGCCTCCTACAACTGGGACGAATACCAATGTTACATTTAATGGTACTAATGCAATTGGTTCTACAGCAGCTTTTTTGCCATCTAATTTGGGTTCTGGTACTTTGACAATTGATAAATCTTCAGGCTCAATAACAATTGATAACTCTTCATTGAGTGTTGGTAGTTTAACTATTGCAGGAACGAATGCAGTAGCTGTTACAATAACTGGTAATTTAACCGCAGGTAGTATTGTTCAGAATAGTAATTCTAGTCTTGCTCTTAATGGGAACGTAACAATTTCTATTGGGGGTGATATTACAAATGCTGGAACTGGAACTTTAACTATTGGAACAGATGCTTCAAAAATATTAACAATGAGTTCAGGTCAAACTCCGGGACCTGGTCAAATTGTAGTTAATGGTGGGGGATCTGTAGTTGTTAATTCATCAGTTACTTATAATGTAAAGAATGATGAGGATGGTACAGGGAGTGGTGATGGTGCTTCATTATCATTAGTAATATTCAATGTTAGTAGTGCTAGTAACTTAACTGTAAATGGCAATATTACATTTAACAATACAAACGTAGCTTCTTCTGACGGTAAAAATGCCGTAAGTCATACAGTTACTTTATCTAACTCGAGTTCTGGTAATTTAACAATTAATGGAAATATTACTACTCCACTTTCCTCTGTTACATTTTCAAATCCTACAGGCGGTAATAATAATGCATTCATTAATGTGATTCTATCAAATACAGGTACTGGTAACTTAAGTGTAAGAAGTGCTGCATTAAGAGGTGCTACGGGAACAAATGGTGTTATTAACACAGGTGGTGGTACTATGACTTTGGGACAGAGTGGTGATACTTTCACAACTGGTTTTGATGTATCTCAAAATAGTTCTTCTTCTAATTTAATTATTAATGCTGCTGCAACATTTAACGGTGATTTTACCAATACAGCGGGGTTGGTAACATTAAATACAAATGTTACTATAGCTGGAACACTTACTAACGGTGGCAATATAAAACTTAATTCTAATACACTTACTCTAAGTAAAGGTACAAGTGCAGGACCTGCAGTAAATGCATTAACAAATAATGGTGATATTTTTTCAACTTCAACTGCTACTATAGGTAATGGAGTCATTAAATTAACGGGTAAAGCTTCTACAATTGCAGGGACAGGAAATCTTCCAAACATAGAATTTGCCGGAGGTAATGCAAGTAGTCCTACTGCTTATCCAGCTATAACTAATGGTGCTACTATTTATGGTTATTTAAAAGTTACAGGCGGCGGAACACTTAATATAAATGGTGCTACAGTTGTTAAAGGTGATGTTAATATGGTATCGGGTAGCATAACGCTTGGTGCTAATCTAACTGTAGAAGGTAATTTTGAAATGCCACAAGGCACATTTTCTTTCGGATCTTATACACTTACACTGAAAGGAAATTTCAATCGTACTGGAGGTACGATAGATCAAACTGCTGCAGGTACTGGAACTCTTAATTTTGCAGGCTCATCTTCCCAAACTTTTAATCCTGGCGTTCAAATGTTTGTTTATAATGTTACAGTTAATAATACAGGTCCATATTTACAAAATGTTATTGCAAATGATGTCGTTACAGTAAATGGTGCATTATTTGTATTAAAAGATTTTACGATAAATTCTGGACACGTAGCATTAGGTAGCAGTAACATAAGAATGCAACAAGCAGGCGCAAACAGTGCAAGATTCACAAATAATGGCCGAGGATATAGTTATACTGGAGAAGGTGGAATTATATTTGAAGGGTCAGGTGCTAATTCTGCTGGGGCAGGAGATGGTGCTGTTATTACAGGTTCTCAACCATTTTCTAATATTTATGTAAGATTAACAAACCCTACAAATAATGTTTATTGCCTAGGTGCAGTAAAAATATCAGGTAAAGTATCTTTAGATGCTGGAGGTATTATTTGGAATGCAGCTGATGATGGTGCCGATTTATTCTCATCATCTACTTTGACTTTGGATGATGCTTTAACTACACCAACTGTAGTTATTAATACTAATAATACCCATGGCTCGCCTTATTTAGTAGATGGTGCTGATGGTGGTGCTGTTGCACTTGCAATTACTTCTGTATACAATCTTACTTATACAGGTAATACAAACAGAACAATGACTACCACTGATTTTGTTGATGGTAAAGTTAAAGATTTGACAATACAAGCAGGTAGTTCATCAAAAACAATAACCTTTATTGCAGCAAATGCTGAAATTAAAGGAAATTTAACTGTTGATAATGGTGAAACATTAGATTTAACTAACGGTGCTGCAAGAACATTAACTGCAAGTAGCAATACTGGTGCGCATGTTGTTAATGGAATAGTAGCTAATGGTACTCTTAAAATTACTGGAACAGGTGCTTCTTTAACAGGTGGTTCAGGTACTGGCAATGCTTCTAGAGTTGATAATCTTGAAATTGCACCGGCAAGTGGTGGAACGTTTACATCAACAGGAATGAAGAATTTTGGTACTTTGACTGTTAATCAAGCAGCTCTTACTGCAAATATTACAATGAATTCTTCAACTGCAACGGTTGGAACATTTACAAATACAGCAGGGACAACTAATTTGAATATGAATTCTACTGCTGTAAGTTTAACAACTGTTTCAATTGCTGCAGGAAGTGTAACGTTGACACTTAATGGTGGTGCTGCTTCAACAAGAACAATAAGTGGTAATGTTTCTATATCAGGTGGTACTTTAACATTAGGTTCTCATATTGATATATCAGGTAATTTAAGCCATACAGGTACAAGCACTATTGCATTGGGTGATTATAATCTTACCTTAGTGGGTGCTTATACACATAACAATACAGCAGTAATAACAGCTAATAATGGTCAATTTATTGCTGCGCCTCCTGCTGCAACTGATAATAATTACACTCTTACTACAGCAGTAACTATTCCTAACTTTACATTAAATGCTGCTGCTGGAACTGGAGAAATAACTCTTGTTACAAATGGACTGACAGTATCAAATTCTTTCAGACATACACAAGGTGTTTTAGATCTTGCAACATTGCCATTAACTATAAGCGGTAATTCTTATACTTATACTGCTGGTACCTATACTGCTTCTGCTGCAACCGGTAAAGTAATTTTAACAGGCAGTGCATTAAATATAACTGCAGCAGGAAATCCAATTTATCCATATCTTGAAGTAAATTCTAATGGTACCGTTACATTCAAATCAAGTGATATGACAACCCCAACTCCAAGAACATTTACCGTTACTAAAGCATTTACACATACAAAAGGGAATATAGAACTTGAAATTAATGATTTAGCAGTAACAGATGATGGTAGTTCTAATGCTACATATACTACTGCATCTACAGCTGGATCAGTTACTGGTACTTCAACAGGTTCAAATATTGGTGAAATTGTATTAGGTGGTACAATAGCTGGTGGTCAAAATCTTACATTAGCAGATAATTATTCAGTATCCAATATTAAGATTTCTGCTAATGGTGGAGTTACCAAAACAGATACTAAAGTACTTACAGTAAATAATAACTTTACATTAAGTGCCAACTTTACATTTTCTAATAGTGCTCGTTTAGTATTAGGTGATGGAGCAACAATTACAAGAACTGCAGGTGTTTTTGATCAAGTTCCAACATTTGGAACTACTGTAAATGTTGTTTATAATGGTACATTTAGTACTGATAAGGAATTACCAACAAGCGCATCTGTATTAAATAACTTGACAATTGCTGGAGGATCTCCTGTAACATTAAATGCAAATGCAACAGTAAACGGTACTTTATTCCTGCAAGGTGGTACACTTTCTTGCGGAACAAAGGTGCTTACAATAGCAGATGGCGCAACAATCAATAGATCAGGTGGTGCATTTGCTAGTGGTGCTAATGATAAACCAACAGTAACTACATATAAGTTAGTATATTCAGGAAGTGGTTCTGAAATTGTAACAGATAAAGAATTTGTAAGTGGAAAAATTAGTGAACTTTCAATAACTATGAGTGGTAATGGTGTAAGATTATCTGCTGATGGAACTGTTGGTTCATTCAAAATGAGTCCTACAGGTTCTGGTGCAGCAAGTGTTTATTTTACACCAGGACAAGATAACGGTGTTAAAACATTGACTGTAACAGGTGATGCAATAATTAATAATGGTATTATTTCTACAAAAGATGCCGCTTCATCTAATACAAATGCAGGAACATTAATTGTAAAAGGTAATCTTACAGTTAATGGCGGTTCTTTAGGTACTGTCGGGGCAGATGATGGTGCTGGTGTAGATGGTGGTCTAAATTTAGAATTTGGTGGAAGTACAGCACAGAATATTCAATTACCTGGCAATACAACCATATATAATCTTACATTAAATAGTACTGGTACAACAGCTTCTGATGTTGTTGTTAATGTTTCTGGTGGCAATCTTACCATAACCAATTTATTGACTTTCAAAAATGGTATCTTAAATATGGGTACCAATACCTTATATTTACCACGTCCTACAGTAGCTGCTAATGGTGGTTTAGCATTTGATAGAAGTGCTGTTACTGTTGGCAAATTTGGACATGTAGTTGGTAAGGTTAGTCGTCCAGCTAATACAAGTGATGGTCAAGCAGGTACAAATGGTAGATTTGAATTTCCAACAGGAACACTGAGCGGTCAATATAGACCTGCAGTAATAAACTTTACTCCAAGTTATCCTGTTGCAAATCCAGTAAATATTGAAGTAAAACATGTTGATGAATCACCATTAGGAACAGTTAATTTACCATTAGATGGTGGTAATGGTGTTAAAATAGGAAATTATGCAAAATTCTATTGGTTAGTTAATACAACACCATCAAGCTTAGCATCAACACAAAACTTTGATATTGAATTACAGGCTAATAATATTGGTTATCCATATACAAGCGATTCACAATTAAGAATAATTAGAAGACAGGATGGTAATGCAGAAAGCAATGCTTGGAGTATGCAAGGAACAGCTTCCAATTATTCTAATTATCAAGTAGTACAGGGTAGTGATACAACTGTAATTGTAAGAACAACATCTTCGCAGGGTGGTCTTGTATATCAAGGTAGCAGATTCGCAATTGGTGTTCCAACAAGAGCTCCAATCTTTACTGCTCCAACGGCTTCTTCATTTACAGTTAACGAAGCTGATTCATTACAGATCCAATTCACTGCAGATCCACAAGATGTTGGTGAAACTGTAACATATACACTAGTTTCTGCTCCATCATTTGCAACAATGACAACAAGTGGACTTGTAAAAGTTAAACCAGGATACGCAGATGGTAGAACAGCTCCATATACAATTACAGTTCGTGCTACAGATAGTGGTGGTCAAACTACAGATAAGACAGTTAGTGTAACAGTAGTAAATGTTAATAGAGCTCCAAGCTTTACTGCTACTGGTGCTTCTACAAAACCGACTGCTACTGTAAAGAATACTGAAGTATTCACATTTACATATACTGCAGTTGATGCAGATGGTGATGCATTAACTTATTCTGTTGCAAGTGTATCTCCAGCTCCAGCAGGTACATATAATATTTCTGCTTCTCTCGGTACATTAACATTTACCCCTGCTGTAGCAGATGCTGGTAAAGACTTTACATTTACAATTAAAGCAAAAGATGCAAGCGACAGCACAACAACAACTACAGTTGTAACTGTTACTCACAGCTTAGCAAAAGGTGACTTGAACGGCTCTGGTTTACCAGATGCTACAGATGCTTCTGATATATTGAAATATGTAGTTGGCTTAACACCAATTACTGATCCAGAAAAATTATACGCTGCAGATGTTAATGGTGATGGTGAAGTTGGTGCTTATGATGCAGCATGGATTCTCTACTATGTTGCAAATGGCAGCTGGCCATCTGCAAAGATTAGTGCTGCAATGGGTAATGTTGAATTCGAAAGAGCTTCAAGTGAAAAAGGTGTAATTTCATTGCCATTAACATTGAAGAAGACAAGCGGCGTAGTTTCTGTATACACCGAAGTTCAATTGACTGATGCTGTAGAATTCAAGGGTGTTTCAACATCATTGCCAGAAGGCTGGGTTGCTTACTCCAACTTTGCAAATGGAGTTCTCAAGATTGCTATGGCTGGTACAACTCCATTGAAAGATGGTAATGTTGCATTGATTAACCTTAGCTTGAAAGACAAAGAAGCACAAGTTAACTTGAATGCAAGTGCTAAGTTGAATGACCAGTCATTTGGTATGATGTCCGTAAAAGTAAAAGAAATACCTGCTGAATTCTCAATCAGCCAGAACTATCCAAACCCATTCAACCCAACAACCAGCATTAAATATGCTATTCCACAGGATGCAAGAGTAAGCTTGGTTGTTTATGATATGTTAGGACAGGTTGTTAAGACCTTAGTAGACCAAGAACAAGAAGCTGGTTACTATACTGTAAGATGGGATGGAACAAATAATTTTGGTAGCAAAGTATCTTCCGGCATCTATATCTACAGAATAGTTGCTGGTAAATATACTTCTACCATGAAGATGAACTTACTGAAGTAATTGCGCTTGATGAATAGACGGATGGGGCGGATTAAAACCCGCCCCATATATTAAAGTTTGTGTGTGTAATTAATAATGTGGAAAATTAAAAGAGGTAATAAATGAGAAATATAAAAATAAGCGTTGTAAAGTTTCTGGCTCTTTTAGCCGCAATGCTTATGTTAGGAACGAGTTCTTTTGCACAGGTCAGTGTTACTTTTCCTACTGTTTCTGGTGCATCAGGAGTTCAAAAAACAGGCGCAATTACTGTAGGTGATTTGACTGGTAAGAATGTTATATCATTCCAATTTACTTTGTCGTATAATAAAAATATTGTAGTTATACCCGGAGTAGATGCAACAGGAACGCTAATAGAAGAAAAAGGAAATCTTACAGTAAATGCAGATACAACAAATGGAACTCTTTCCGTAGCATGGGCACATAGTTCGGCTTTATCAGGCCAAGGAACTTTACTAAAATTAAACATAAAATTTAAGAATGCTGGTACTACTACTTTAGATGCAAGCAGTTCATTCAAATTCAATGCTGGTAATCCAGCTGCATCAGTAGTAGCAGGTTCTGCACAAACAGCTGCTGTTCTTATTCAAGGTGGTTCTGTTACAGCAGTTGCAGGTGATAATATTGTAATACCTATTTTGACAACAGCTATTACAGCTGATCAAAAGGTATTATCTTATGAATTCACCGCATCATTTAATAAAGACGTAATTGAAATAACAAATTATGATTTAGAATCTACATTAAGTTCTGGTGGAATAGCCGCAATTAATGTAAATAATACTACTGGAACAGTAACCTTTTCATTAGCAAGCGGTTCATATATTACAGGAAGTGGAACATTATTGAAATTAACAGGTAAAGCAAAAGCAGCTGGTAGTTCTCAATTAACATTTACTTCATTCAAATTTAATACTGGAACTCCAGGTGCAACAGCTGACCCTGCACAAATTGTAGTTGCAGAAGCAAATGTAGCTCCAAC
>NZ_JAYKGK010000010.1:0-118410 GCF_036860675.1 Rosettibacter primus | reverse complement strand
GACCACATTATAGAAAAAATCTACTTTTTAATGTCCTATATCGGATTTTAGATATTATGTCCTTTCAAAGAAGAAAATCAATTTTTTTGTGTTTGGTGTTTAATCTATTCTGATTTATATTTGCAATGCATTAATAATTATGGTTCTAAAAATATTTCTCACTACTTACAATCCTGCCGGTTTTTATCTGGCAGGATTTTTTATTAACAAAATTTATTAGGTTATGAAGAAACTTTTATTCTTGTTGTTGCTGAACTATTCATTTTTATCAGGACAGACAAAAATTACCTTCATAGATTACCAATCTGAAAGAGATTCTTTACAAAAGCTGAATTCAAAATTTTCGATTGAAATAAAATCTCTTCAAAAACAAATTGACAGCCTGAAAAGTTATTCTAATATACTTGACGAAAAAATTAATTCCATAAATAAAGAAATCGAAGAGCTTTATATCAAAAAGTTTGGCAGTGAAAATGGAACGAGGGTTTATAATAAACAGATATGGAAAGGGATGACCGAGAAAATGCTGCTTGCAGGTTGGGGCAAGCCTGATAAAATTGATAGAAATGTTCAAAAGTGGGGCACATATACTCAGTGGTACTATGGAAAAATAACTTTCTTTTTTAAAGATGGTAAACTAATTGATTTTGAAGAAAGCAAGTAAATTTTAACCCCGCCTTGTTCAAATATTTTATTACAGTTATTTTAATGATCAAATGATTTTCAAAATACAAGATGAAGAAATATAATTTTATATTTATTGATTTGTTGATTTTATTCTCAGTTCTGATATTATCAATTCATTTTTTTAATCAAACACCAATTCGAATATTTACAATTTCTTATATCTTATCTTCGGCTGTTTTTATTTTAATTTCATTTTTTGTTTTGAAATACAATTTGAATAAAAATATCATTATAATTTCTGTTCTTATTGGAATTATTATAAGAATAAGTTTTATTAACACGATGCCTATTGGTTCTGATGATATTTACAGATATATGTGGGATGGAAAAGTTCAAAGCAATGGGATTAATCCATATAAATTTTCTCCTGCTGATTCTAACCTTATTTTTCTTCACTCTGACATATTACCTGCAAAAGTAAATTTTCCAGAACTCAAAACAATTTATTTCCCTTTAAGTCAATGGTTGTTTTTTCTGGGATATCAATTGAGCGGTGAAAATATCTGGGGCTATAAACTTATTTTGATGATATTTGAACTGTTAACAATAATTATTCTTCATTTGATATTAAGAAAATTAAATATGCCTTCCAATTATTTGCTGCTTTATGTATTATGTCCTCTTCCAATTTTTCAATTTGCACTCGATTCTCATCTTGATGGATATGGTTTGTTATTAATTACAATGTCAATTTTATTTTATTTGATGAGAAGATTAGCAATTTCTATGATATTTCTTGGGTTATCTCTTTCGATAAAACCAATAGGAATTTTATTTATTCCTGTTTTTTTCTTAGAAGAACATAAAATTTCTGATAAATTAAAAATACTATTTTTGCCGTTTGTTACTTTTTTTATTCAATTCATTCCCTATATTTTTTCGTCAAATCCATTTGAAGCATTGTTTGTCTATGCAAAGCACTGGTCGTTTAATGGAGGTATATTCACTCTTTTGAACAGTTTTATTAAGCATAATCAAATAACTCGAATTGTTTGTGGAATTGTATTATTGATAGTTTTAATTCCTCTTTATTTGAGCAAATATGATTTATTAAAGAAAATTTATTATTCAGTTCTTATGCTGTTAATATTTTCTCCTGTAGTTCATCCATGGTATATTGGGTGGCTTACTGTTTTAATGCCTGTGGTTCCAGCATACAGTGGAATTATGTATTCTTCATTAAGCAGTCTTACATCTTTTACAGTTTTGAGTTACCAATTAAATAGTGTATGGAAAGAATATCCTTTAGTTTTATTGCTTGAATATATTCCAGTAATTTTACTTATGCTTTTTGAATTAAATATTATTAAGAAATTTTATATAGCAAGAAATTGAAATTTACTTCACAAAATAATTTCTTTATTGTTTTCTGCAGAATAAACACTTACATCTTTGAACTTTTTCAAAATATTAGAACCAATCCAGCCTTTTGATTCAGATTCACCATGAACAAGAATTACTTTTTTAGCATTTGAGTGTTCTACAATTTTTAGCAATTCTTCTCTTTTTGAATGAGATGGAAAATAAAATTTTTCAATTTCACAGTTTACAAATTTGGGTGAACTAAATTCATTCAGCTGCACAAATTCACCCTTAGAAGAATTAATTATTTTATAACCTGGAGAATCCGGGTCCATATAGCCCACGCCAAATATTCCAAAGTTTTTTTGGTTTAACCAGAAGTCAATGAGTTTATATGAAGTTGTTCCTTCCAGCATCATTCCACTTGATGCTAAAACTATTCCAGGATGTTTGATGAATTCTATATAATCTTCTATTTCGAATAAGTTTAATTGAGGAATTTCTTTTAGTTCCAGATTAGAATTTTTTCTTCTTACTGTGTAACGATTATTGTCATAAATTCTGGAAATTTCTCTGCTGATTCCTCCTGTGTAAATGTTAGTTTCAATTAAACTTTTTCTTTTCATTAATTCATAAACAAGTGCAAGCATCTCCTGAGTTTTACCCAATGCAAAAACTGGAATTAAAATCGAACCATCTTTCTGAAGAATTTGATTTGCCGCTTTAACAAAACGTTTTGTTTCAGTTTCCCATGTGCCAAGTTTTTTTGAATCTGTAGAGCCATATGTAGTTTCGAGTATTAAAGTATCAATGTTTCTGATTTTTTCTAAATCGGCTCCAATCATTATAGTTTGTCCGCTTAAATTAATATCTCCTGTGTAGAGAATTCGTTTATCATAATATTCAATTAAAATGGAAGCCGAGCCAAGAATGTGTCCTGCATCGATGAAAGTTATTTTTATTGGTTCAGAAGAATTTTGTCTTAATCCTTTTAATAAAATTGTTTCATTGTATTCTAATTCAATCATACTTTGGACCAGATAATCAATTTCTTCATGAGTGTAAATTCTAAAATCATTGATGTCTGATTCAGATTGAGTTAAATTATCTTCTAAGATAATATTTGCAGCATTATGAAGAGTAATAGAAGAGATTTCTTTTGTTTGTACTACAGTATAAATTATAACATGGGGGAATTGTTGAATTAAAAATGGTAGCGAACCAATATGGTCTTGATGAGCATGTGAAATAAAAACAAAATCAACCGGCAATTCATATAGTAGATTAAAATTAGGAAGAGCTTCAATTCCTTTTTTGCGGGGATGCATTCCACAGTCAAGTAAAATTCCTGTGCCATCAATGTTTAAATAAAAGCAGGAAGCTCCAACATCTTCTGCACCACCAAGAGCAATAAATTTAATCATCGGGAAACCTAATTATAAAATTCATATTCATATCTGGCAATAAATGCAGGACGCTCATCATTCGTATATCTTATCTCTTCTTTTTGTAATCCATTATTGTAGTAAGAGAATGTTATTCTAAATTGACGGGAACCATCTGATAAATACAATTTATCTTCAATTAGATTACCATTACTATCATACTTCATTTCTCGTGTTGTCTGGTTATCTTTTATTTCAATTAAATTTCCTCTGGAATCATATTTATAATTTATTACGTTGTTCCCTTGAATTCCTTTTTGAATCTCTTTAATAAGGTATCCATCAGAATCATATTCAAATGTTATTTCTGAAATTTGATTGCTTTCACCGTCTTTAATAACTGATCTGATTAAAAATTCTCCATCATATTCATTTTGCTGTTCAGAAGCAATGGTTCCTTTCTTAGTATAACTAATTGTTTTGATGAGTTTATTTGTTTCATTGTAATAAAATTCTGTTCTTAATTCTCCTGAACTTCTGTCATCGAGAAATTTTCGTAAAACCTCATGATTACTTTCATTATACCGGGACTCTCTTCTTCCTTTTAAATTACCATAACCATCATAAGTGTCCATGTATAACAAATTTCCATTTTCATCGTATTTGAATTCATAGCTCAAGTCAATATCACCTGTACTTTTATATCTAATGTGTTTTGTTCTATATCCTTTTTCGTCGAAAAATAGTTCTTCAACTAAAACCATGTTTTTAGGATAAGCATTATTCCTTCCAAAAAAACCAGCATATCTTCGTCGTACTTTTACTTTTAATTCCTTTGCTTTTTTAAGCTCTTTTGTATTTTGGTCGATTATTTCTTTTTTGTTTTTTGATGGTGTAACTGTATTACTTTTTACTGTTTGATTTTTGTTTTGAGTGTTCCCACATTGAACAATAATTGTAAGTGATATTAATGGAATAAAAATGAAAAATAAAAACAAAAAAATTTTTGTCAGCTTTTTCATATTAAAAAACCTTTTTTAATTTGGAATTTTGGTTGTAAGCTAAGATAGTTTTTCTTCAAGAGCATTCAAAGTTTTATCATCAATTACAGTTTGAATTCTATCAAAAAGTTCACGTTCTTCCATTCTTATATGTTTTTCGAGTGTGTAACCTAATTTATCAAGATAATTTTCATAATTTTCTTCTGATTTTATTTTATCAATAAGAAGCTTAATTTCAACATGTTCATTAATCATTTGTTCAAATAATTTATCTAAAAATGTATCTTTCCCCTGAAGTAATTTCATTAAAATGTTTTCTTCGTCATTAAAATGTTTGATTAGATAATTTTGAAAAAAGTTAATGGTGTAATCTTTCTTGTCAACTAAATTCGAAGGCATACCTTTATAATGAGGAGCACCTTTTTTAATAATTTGTGCAAGTATCAATCCATCGTGATGTTCTCTGGATAATCGAATTAAAGCTTTATGTCTTTTCATTTTCTTTTCTCATTAATCTTTCTCTGTATAATTGACCTATTTCTGCTCCAGCTATAAAAATGCATGATGAGTAAAACAACCATAGAAGAATTACTATAATTAAAATGAAAGCACCATAAAAAGGATTTTTCCCTAAGAAATTTTGAATGTAATACCCAAAAAATTTTCTGGCAACTTCCCATAAAACTGTAGTAGAAAGAGCACTGACTGCAGCCACTCGTTTAGGAAGTTTTTCATAAGGGATAAGATAGTAAAGCATAAAAAACAAAATAAGCAAAATTAGTAACGAACCAATCCACACAATTGTATTCCACATCTCACTTAATCTTACAAATGTTAGAAATGGCGAATTACCTGCAATTTCGAGAAATAGATTTAATGCTGGAAATATTAATGTTGAAAGTGAAATCAAAATAACAAGAAGCAAAACCATTCCAATATCTCTAAGCAATCCAATCAAAAAGTTCTTTTCAATTTTTGTATGAAAAATTTGGTTCAATAAAGTTCGCATGCTGCTAAAAACCCATGTAGAAGTTAGAAGTAATCCGAAAGCACCTATGTAGCCCGCAATATTTTTGTATTCAATAGCTTCTGGCAGACGGTTACTAATAATTTTTTTTGCAAAATTAGAATAATCAGGATAAGGTACAATTGTATCAATAATTTGATTTATCATATTTTGCAATGTTTGAGCATCAAAAATATTTCCCAGTAATGAAAAGATAAAAAGTATTAGAGGAATCAGACTCAATATTAATGAATAAGCTATTCCAGCTCCAGTCAAAAAAATATTATGTTCATCAATTTTATTAAATAAACCAGTTACATAATAACCAATTGTATGAAAGATTTCCTTTATCTTAATTTTTAGAAAAAATTTTTTTGCGGTCATTTTAAACATGAATGCTCATTTTATTTGGTATAGAATCGAAATAAAGATGAGATAAAAGTTGTAATGAAAAATCATATTGATCATTAACAATGAATCTTTGGGGAATAGTTTCTCCGATGAGCATATAAGGCGTAAAACTCTTAGAAGCAACTTTTTCAAAATTGCTTCTGTTTTCGGGACTGACAGTTACAATAACTCTCGATTGACTTTCGGAGAAGAATGAAAAATCTTCTCTGGTTTTTATGTGAATGTTTACTTTTGCGCCTATCATATTTTCAGGATTAAGAATGCAGCATTCAGCAAGAGCAGTAATTAATCCTCCTTCAGAAACATCATGAGCAGAATTAATCAACTTTTGATTAATTAATTGAAGCAATAGTGTATGTAAATCTTTTTCTGCCTGCAAATCAATTTTTGGAATTTTTCCTTTAACCAAACCATGAATTGTTTTTAAATATTCACTTCCTCCTATTTCTTCATAATCTTCTCCGAGGACATAAATTAAATCACCTTGATTTTTAAATTCTGCTGTTGTTACATTTTCTAATTTTTCTATCAATCCAACCATTCCTATAACAGGAGTTGGGTAAACTGCAGTATCTGGACTTTCATTGTAAAAGCTTACATTGCCACCTGTGACTGGAGTGTTAAAAAATCTGCATGCTTCTCCCATTCCTTCAATTGCTTGTTTAAATGTCCAGTACATTTCAGGCTTATAAGGATTTCCAAAATTCAAGCAATTTGTAATTGCAAGCGGAATGGCACCGGAACAGACAACATTTCTTGCAGCTTCTGCAACTGCTATTTTAGTTCCTTCTTTTGGATTTAGATAAACATATCTTCCATTGCAATCTGTTGAAGCAGCTATAGCTTTATTTGTTCCTTTAATCAAAATTACAGCAGCATCTGAACCAGGGCCAACAATAGTATTTGTTCTTACCATTGAATCATACTGTTCATATACCCATCTTTTTGAGGCTATATTTGGTGACGAAAAAATTTGTTCGAAAATTTCTGCAATGCTATCAGGTTCGGGCAGTTCATTACAATTAAAATTTTCTGCTTCTTTTATATATTCGGGTTCTTTTGTTTCGCGTATGTATACTGGAGCTCCTCCTCCAAGCACAAGTTCATAAGGTGGTATTTCAGCTTTCTTTTCACCATGATGATAAATCTTTAATAATTGTTCTTCCGTCACTTCGCCAATTATTTCGCAGTTTAAATCCCACTTTTCAAAAATTTCTTTTACTTTATTTTCATATCCTTTCTTTGCAACTACAAGCATTCTTTCCTGACTTTCCGATAGCATAATTTCATAAGCATTCATATCAGCTTCTCTTAATGGAACTTTATCCAGGTTTATAATCATTCCAGATTTTCCTTTTGCACTCATTTCAGAAGTCGAGCATGAAATTCCAGCAGCACCCATATCTTGAATTCCAACAACGAGATTTTGTTTTATAATTTCAAGTGTTGCTTCAAGAAGAAGTTTTTCGGTGAAAGGGTCACCAACTTGAACAGACGGACGTTTGGATTCGGATTTTTCAGAAATTTCTTCAGAGGCAAAAGTTGCCCCATGAATTCCATCTCTCCCTGTTGAAGAGCCTACAATCATTACTGGATTTCCTGCACCTTTAGCTACAGCAGAAACAATTCTATTAGTATCTACAACACCAATAGCCATTGCGTTCACAAGAGGATTATTTTTATAAGAATCATCAAAATAAACTTCTCCGCCAACTGTTGGAACTCCAAAGCAATTCCCATAATCGGCAATTCCTTTTACAACACCTTCAAATAAATATCTTGTTCTTGCATCTTCGAGTGGACCAAAACGAAGAGAATTTAAGCATGCAATTGGCCGGGCTCCCATTGTAAAAATGTCTCTTAATATCCCACCTACACCGGTTGCAGCTCCTTGATATGGTTCAACTGCAGATGGATGATTATGGCTTTCAATCTTAAATGCAATTGCAAGTCCATCACCAATATCCACAAGTCCAGCATTTTCTTCACCTGCACCTACGAGTAATCTTCCACCAGAACGAGGAAGTGTTTTTAATAATGCTATGGAATTTTTGTAGCTGCAATGTTCACTCCACATTACACTGAATATTCCAAGCTCGGTAAATGTTGGAACTCGTCCTAATCGTTCACAAATCCAATTATATTCTTCTTCTGTTAAGCCATGGTCAAGGGCTAATTGTAGATTTACTTCAGGTTCTCTCATTTTTTATCAAATATTTTTCATTTGTTGAATCTAATATAATATATTTCAAGTTTTTAATCTTGATATGGTTTTATGATTAATAATAAAGTTTTTGAATCAAAAATTTTTTATTGTAATTAGAAATGATGTTATGATAAGCTTTAAAGCATATTAATAATGAACATTACAAGTCATATAAAATTTGCTTTTTGTTGATAAGAAAAATTTTATTAGCTGACTAAAAATTTTCAAATTACTTAATCAGTTTAGGAAAATTATTTTCGTTGCTAAGTTTATATCCAATATCAAACAGCATTTGAACTTCTTCAACCATTCCGCTTAAATCCCAATCATGGTTAAATTCATCTGTTACTTTGTGGTAATTATTTTTATTCCATTCTCTAGCAGCTTTTTGTATATCTTTTTTACCATCAATAGATTCTATTCCATGTCGAATGTAAATTGCTGGTATACCTGCTTTTACAAAATTATAATGGTCAGATCTAAAAAATCCGCCGCTTTCCGGATTGGGGTCTGGTCGAACAATTTTTCCTAATTTCTCTGCTTCTTCTTTTATGTATTTATCAAGTTCAGACATTCCATAACCAAGCACAGCAATATCTTTAGTTCTGCCAAAGATATTTAACCCATCAAGATTTATTGCTGCTATAATTTTATTCAAAGGAATGATGGGATTTTTAACATAATATTCTGAACCCAGTAATCCCTGTTCTTCTGCGGTGAGAGAAAGAATTGCAATGGAACGTTTAGGTTTTTCTTTTAATTTGGAGAAAGCCTCAGCAATTTGAAGAATTCCAGCAACGCCCGAAGCATTATCTCTTGCTCCATTAAAAATACTATCACCTTTCAATGAAGAATCATAACCAAGATGGTCCCAGTGTGCCATATAGAATACAAATTCATCTGCTCTTTCTTTTCCCGGCAAAATTCCAAGTACATTTCGAGTTTTTATGTGTTCAATTTTATTTTTAATTGTCAATGAAGTAGTAAGGCCAAGTGGTTTTGCTTTGAATCCTCTAACAGAAGCTTTTTTTAATTCTTCATCCAAATCTAATTTTGCAAGATTAAAAATTTCTTTTGCTTTATCATAAGTAATCCAGCCTTCAAACTTGCAGCGCGAAAAATTTTTATCTTTTTCTTCTATAAAATACTGTGGCCCTACTCTACCATTCTTTACAACTTCCCAGGGATAACTTGCAGCTTTTGTTTCATGAATTACAAAAACTCCGGCTGCGCCCTGTCTTGCTGCTTCTTCGTATTTATAAGTCCATCTTCCATAATAAGTCATAGCTTTTCCCTTAAATAAAGAAGAATCATTTGTGGCAAAACCAGGATCATTAACCATTACTAAAATTATTTTGTTTTTTACATCTATTCCTTCAAAATCATTCCAGTTGTATTCAGGTGCATTAATTCCATAACCTGCAAAAATTATTTCACAAGGTTTAATTTGAATCTCTTCTGTAACTCTTCTTGTAACTGCAACAAAATCATCACCATAATTAAGCTTTACTTTTCCATTTTTCCCTTTAACAATAATTTCTGAATTTACCAAAGGTGTCAATTCAACAAGATTAATTTCTTGGAGGTAACTTTTGCCATCTGCTGGTTCTAATCCTATTCTTTTATATTGTTCAATTAAATAATTAATTGTTTTTTCTTCTCCCTCGTGACCGAGAGACCTGCCTAAAAATTCGTCGGAGGATAATTTTTTAATATGTGCTGATAAATTTTTTTCATTTATAAAATTTCTTGCATCTTCAAAATTGTTTGATGAACAGGATACTATTAACAAAAAGGTTAAGAAGGCATAATAAATTTTCATTTTATTTTTCATCCATTTTTTTTTGATAATTTAATATATAAGAACCCAATAAGATTTCAAACTATTTTTAATGAATATTAATTATTACTGGATTATTTTCGATAATAAAAACAAAAAGAGGTTTTATAATGAGAGCTAAAATTTATTTTCTTGCATTTATATCAATTCTATTTTTAGAATCTTGTGCAACTGTGATAAATACAACCACACAAAATGTTGAAATAAAAACAAATCCACCAAATGCAAAAATTACAATTGATGGGAAAAAATTTGGCACAACACCTCAATCTGTAAATCTTGAACGAGGTTCGAACCATGTTATTAAACTTGAACTTGATGGATATGACACTTATGAAACCCAGATTACAAGAAAAATTTCAATCTGGTTCTGGGGAAATGCTTTTAATGGTTTTTTACCTGGAATGATAGTAGACATGTTTACTGGCTCTATGTATAATTTGTTGCCGGAATCAATAAATGTAGAACTTCAGCAAGCAAAAGCAGAACCTGCAAAAAAGAAATAAAGAGTTAATAATTATTCCCGAATATTTTTCTATATTTTTCATATAAAGAATCATCTTCCGGGACAGCACCTTCTATCATACAAATTTCGGTAGCAAATTCATTTGCTAATTTATTTATAGTATACAAGTCCAATTGAAATAAATAACCAATACAAAGAATGGCAGCAAAAGCATCGCCAGCACCAACTGTATCAACTACTTTATCTGTTTTAGTTTTATAGTGCGAAAAACTTTTTTTATCATAAAGTATTGCTCCTTTATTTCCAAGAGTTATACTTAATAAATCAATGTTAAATTCATTGCATAAATTTTCTATTGTTAATTCATCACTCATTTCCATATGCAGGATTTTTTTAATCTTGTTAAATTCTTCATAATTTATTTTGATTACATTACTTACTTTTAATGCTTCTTTAATCATTTCGTCAGAGAAAAAATTATGTCGCAAATTCAAGTCGCAAAAATATTTTATGTTTTTTCCGAATAATGATTGAATCGTCTTTCTCGAAATTTTACTTCGTTGTGATAAAGTTCCAAAGTATAAAATATCAGTATTGTTTTCAACAATGTTAATTATTTCATTATTTATAGTTAGAAAATCATAACAGCATTCAGATGAAATTGTAAAATGTGGAATTTTATTTTCATCTAATTCAACTTTAACTGTTCCAGTTGGATGATAATTATCTACAGAAATTAATTTTGTATCAAATCCAATTGAATTTAGATAGCTTAATATTTCTTTTCCATTTTCATCATTGCCCACACTCGATATAAAATTGGCTTTGCCTAAAATTTTCCAGACATGATAAATAAAATTAAATGGTGCCCCTCCCAATCTTTTTCTATTGGGATAGATATCATAAAGAATTTCACCAATTGCAGTAATATTACAGATTTTTGATTTGTCCATTTTACTAATTCTAATTTTTTATTTGATAAATTTAATAGTAATTCCAACAAACTTATTATTGAAAATTTCTTTTATGGCTTTATGTAAATGTATTTTTAAAAATTTATTCTAACTGACTTTCATTGATTTTAAAATTCGAAAAATTACTTTTTGGAAATACCCGCTTACTTTTTCATCATTAATTTTATTTTACAGATGAAATCTTTACCATATGAAACGAGGGTATAAAATTCGTTTTTACGATTCAATATAAAACAATAAATTCTTATAATAATCTGAAAAAAAATACCTCTCGGCATTTTAATTTTATTGATTATATTGCATCAATAAAAAGAACATATCTAATAAAGACATGAAAAAACAAAAAAATAAAATTAATCAATCATCCATTCCCACTGCTTTTAACCCTTGGCATCATGTTGAGTACGGAAGTGATGCACCGGAAATTGTAAATGCAATCATTGAAATACCACAAGGTTCAAAAGGCAAGTATGAGCTTGATAAAAAAAGTGGATTGCTCAAATTAGACAGAGTTCTTTTTTCGGCTGTTTATTATCCAGCTAATTATGGATTTATTCCTCAAACACTAAGTGACGATGGAGACCCTCTAGATATTTTAGTTCTCTCATCAATAGAAGTTGACCCTCTTTGTATTATTGAAGCAAAAGTTATTGGTTTAATGAGAATGGTTGACGACGATGAAAAAGACGATAAAATTATTTCAGTAGCTAAAAATGATATTTCATTAAATTACATAAACGAGTTAAAACATCTCCCTCCTCATACTACTATTCAGCTGAAAAGATTTTTTGAAGATTATAAAAAATTAGAACATAAACATGTTATTGTTGAAAAATTTTTCGGAAAGAAAGAAGCTTACAAGATTGTCAGTGATTCTATTAATCGATATAAAAAAGAATTTGGCATTAAATAAGAAAGCAATACCTTTTGCTCTTTAATAAATTCAATTGTTCCATTTTTTCTATTTTATTGGGTAGAAATTTATTTCTCGCAAAGACGCCAAGTTTATTTTCAGCTTAGCAAGAACTGTTTTTCATTTATTCTTTTAATTACTACGTTCAGAAAGACATACGAAGGAAAGACAATTTAAAAGCTTATATTTCATTAAGTGAAATAATTAATTAACTAACTAACATCTTTCTTTCTATATTTCCAGAAAAAATAAAATGGCAGCCCGCTTGATATAAGAATTAATCCCATCATTGCATCCTGAGTATCGGAAAAGATTGAGTTAATCAGAAATAAAAATGCTGCACAAACAAAAATTAAAGGAGTATAAGGGTAGCCCCAAATTCTGTAAGGTCTCTTTTCGTTTGGCATTTTTTTTCTGAGAATAATTATTCCAAATGCGCCAAGCATGTAAAAAAGCCAAGATGCAAACATTACATAATCAGTAATTGTATCGAAAGTTCCTGAAAGCACAAGAACACAGGACCAGATTCCCTGAACTATTAGAGCAACGTGTGGCGTTCCGAAGTTTGGATGTACTTTACCAAGACTTTTGAAAAATAAGTTAGCTCTTGCCATTGCAAATGGAACTCTTGCTGTTGCAAGTATACTTCCATTTAAGGCACCGAAAGTAGAAATAATAACAATTAGAGAAATTATTGAACCACCTTTAGTACCGAAAACTTTTTCGGCTGCAGAAGCGGCTACTAATGGAGATTTTGCCATTTCATTTATTGGTAAAGCATAAAGGTAAGCTAAATTTATTAATACATAAACAAAAATGACTATCAATACACCGAACAATAAACCAAGCGGAACATTTCTTTGTGCATTTTTTACTTCTCCAGAAACAAAAGTTATATTGTTCCATGCATCGTAGGCCCAAAATGCACCTGCAAATGCTAATCCAATTACACTAAAAAGATTTTTTGCTGTTGAAGGAGGTATATTAAAATTTGTGTAAATATTTGATGTGCTTCCATTTCCAAACAAAAAAAGAATTAATGCAAAGACAATGATTACGGCAATTTTAATGTAAGTCAAAATAGTCTGTACTGTGCCGCCAAATATTACACCAATATAGTTTATGGAAGTCAAAATAATTATAGAAAAAATTGCTACCGTTTTAACTCCAAAATCTACAAATGGATAAATCTTTCCGACAAGTGGAAAATAAAATGAAAAGTTTTGCCAGACATCTGGGAGTTGATATAATTTTATAAAATAGCCAATATATTCTGCAAAGACATAAGCTATAGCTGCTTGACTTCCAGTTTGAATTACGGATAATATTGACCACCCGTAAATATAAGCTGTAAAATCACCATACATTTTTCTAAAATAAACATATTGCCCGCCTGTAGCCTCAATCATTCCAGATATTTCGGCATTTACAAATGCCCCAATAAGTGTAATTAAACCTGCAGCAATCCATATTAAAATTAAGAGTTCGGGGGAGCCTAATTGTTCTGCCATAGTTGATGGTTTTCTAAAAATTCCAGAACCTATCATCGAACCAGTAACTATCATAATAGAAGCAGTTAGACTTAAACCTCGAACTAATTCGGTTTTTCTATTCTTCATAATTTGGATTAACCCTTTAGAATGAATAAAATTTTATCGAATTAGTATTTTATTAAGTTGCTAAGAAAATAAAATTAGGATAGAATTCCAACAGGAAATATTTTTTGTTTATCCATGAGTTTTATTAGATTGTCATTTGAAATTTTTCCATTCATTTTCTTTTTAAAGTTTGTATGAGAATTAATTTATAGGACTAATCTGTGGAAACATATCTAATTGTTCTTATAGTTCTTATAATTTTAGCATTGACTGATTTAGTTGTTGGAGTAGCAAACGACGCCGTAAACTTTTTGAATTCAGCAATTGGTTCAAAAGTTGCTCCACGCCATATTGTTTTAATAGTTGCATCACTTGGTGTTCTTATAGGAACTCTTTTTTCAAGTGGAATGATGGAAATTGCAAGGAAAGGCATTTTTAATCCTGAAATGTTCAATTTTAGCGAAGTCATGGCAATCTTTGTAGCGGTAATGATAACAGATGTACTTTTACTTGATTTTTATAACACTTTTGGAATTCCTACATCTACTACTGTATCTTTAATTTCTTCTCTCTTAGGTGGAAGTGTTGCAATATCATTTATTAAAATTTATCAAGCTAATAAAAACTGGGATTTAATAGGAAGTTATATTAATATAACTCGCGTCTCGGCTATCTTCTCGGCAATTTTGTTTTCTGTTATAATTTCTTTTTTAGTTGGTTCAATAATTCAATTTATATCAAGATTAATTTTCACATTCAATTATGAAAAGCGTTTTAGAAGATATGGTGCAATATGGAGTGCATTAGCTTTTACTTCAATTACTTATTTTATTTTTATAAAAGGCGCGAAGGGTTCCTCATTTTTAAATGATGAAATTATAAATTGGATTACAAATAATTCTTCGATATTGCTTGGGGTGAGTGTAATCTTTTGGACTGTAGTATTTCAATTATTACTCTGGTTTACAAAAATAGATATTCTTAAACCAATTGTTTTAGTAGGAACTTTTTCATTGGCACTGGCTTTTGCAGCAAACGATTTGGTAAATTTTATAGGTGTGCCGCTCGCAGGTTTAAGTGCATATCAAATAGCAGCAAATAGTCTAAATCCGTTTGAAATTAATATGGCAGCCTTAAGAGAATCCGTTAAAGCAAATTCTTTTTTATTAATGCTTGCAGGCTTTGTAATGATAGGCACATTATGGTTTAATAAAAAAGCTCGAACAGTAACAAAAACAGAAATTAATTTAGGCAGACAATTCGAAGGCTACGAAAAATTTGAATCTTCTGCCCTGGCAAGAAGTATTGTAAGAATTGGGCTAAATATTGGCAACTCAATTAAAAAAATGTTTCCGAACAAAATCTGGAAAAAAGTAAATAAAAGATTTGATATTACTAAAGCCGAATACTTGAAGTATAATAAAAAAGATCGCCCCGCATTTGATTATATAAGAGCAACTGTTAATCTTATGGTTGCAAGTAGTTTAATTTCACTTGCAACGGCCTATAAGCTACCTCTTTCAACTACATATGTTACATTTATGGTAGCAATGGCTACTTCGTTTGCTGATAGGTCATGGGGAAGGGATAGTGCTGTTTATAGAGTAAATGGAGTTCTGACAGTAATATCTGGCTGGATTTTTACCGCTTTTATAGCAATAACAATAAGTGCAACTATTTCTTTTATTATCTATCATGGAGGAATTTGGGCAATAATTTTTCTGCTAATCTTTGTAATGTTTATTATAATTCGATCAAATCTTTTGCATAAGAAAAAAGAAAAGAAGATTGCAAAAATCGAAGCATCATTAATCGAAGCTGAAAAATCTTTTGTAGATGGGTCATTTAAAAAAGAAATTGAAGAATATCTTTATAATATAGAAAATATATATTCGGCTATTTATTCAGGTTTATGCAATGAAAAAAGAGGTAAACTGAAAAAGGTTCTTAAAGAAACAAAAGAATTAGAAATTCAAAGCATGACTATTATTAATAAAATGTTGTATAGCTTTCAATCTTTTGATGGTGATAGCTTTTTGAATGAAGAATTAAATTCTGGGAAAGCAGTTATTGCAATTGGTGATATTTCTTCGCTGCTTAAGGACATAGCAAAAACTGCTTTTGATCACATTGACAACAACCATTCTACTCTAACTGATGAACAAAAAGAAGATTTTAAACAGCTAAGAAATTTAGTATCCTCCCAAATTACGCTGATGGTAAATGCTAATAAGAATACATCGGCTGATTATGAAGATTTATCGGAAAAGATTAATGAATTTAAAAAGACACTCAAAAAACTTGATAGAAATCAAGTACAGTATATAAAGAAAGGCTCAGCAAAAATACGAACAAATCTTCTTTTCTTAAGTATATTATTCAAAACAGAAAGTATAATTAATAACCTGAATGAAATTTATTTTTTCTTTAATACATTAAATTATCACAAACTTTCTAATAAGTAATTATAATTTAATACTCAATACAGATATTTTAATGAAGCTAAGATTACCTAAACTTCACAATCAAATTGTAATTGGATTAATATTTGGTGCAATCTTTGGTTCACTTTTCAAAGTTCATACTAACCGACTGGAAATTAAATTACTTGAAAATAATAGCGAAAAATTTTTTGTTGTTGAGAACTGGGAAAAATTTGTTTTTATTGTTGAAAATGATTCTGTTTCATTTAATTCAAATCAACAATTAGAAATTATTTCTTACTTCAATAAAATTAAAGAGAAAAAACCTTCGATAGTTATTCATAATTTTTATAATGATAATAATTTCATTTACAAAAAATATTTAGAAAGCATAATTTCAATTAACAAAGAAAAGACAATAGCTCAATCAATCAAATGGATTGGCGAAATATTTATTAAGCTTTTGAACATGATTGCAGTTCCACTGGTTTTAGCATCTTTAATAGTTGGTGCTGCTAGTCTGGGGGATATAAAAAAATTTGCACGCATCGGAGCCAAGACTTTACTTCTATATGTTACTACATCTGCTATCGCCATTACTCTTGGGTTAATTGTTGCCAATGTTATTCGTCCTGGCGAAATTATGAATATTCAGACAAAAGAAAGATTATCGTCGATTTATGATACAGACATAAAATCAAAAATTCAGACAGAGCTTGATTTCAGTATTTCAAAAATGCTTGTTGATATTGTTCCGCGCAATCCTTTCTATGCAATTGTAAATTCAGAAATGCTTCAGATTGTATTTTTTGCAGTGATGTTTGGAATGGTTTTAACAATTATTAAAAAAGAAAAAGCAGAACCTGTAATTAATTTTTTTGATGGATTAAGCGAAGTGATGATAAAGTTTGTAGATGTAGTAATGATTTTAGCTCCAATAGGAGTATTTGCACTTATTGCAGCAACAGTTTCTGAATTTGGTTTTGATATTCTTCAAACTCTTATCTGGTATTCATTAACAGTTTTGATTGGTCTATTAATTCATGGATTTGGAGTTTATTCACTTATATTGAAATCTTTTTCTAAAATAAATCTAAAAGAATTTTTCAAAAGCATGAAACGTGTTCAAATAGTTGCATTTACTACAAGCTCAAGTGCTGCAACATTACCGGTAAATATTGAGGTATGTCAGAATAACCTGCGAATATCAAAAAGTATAACAAGTTTTGTACTTCCATTGGGAGCGACAATTAACATGGATGGAACAGCTTTGTATCAGGGAGTTGCTTCCGTTTTTATTGCTCAGGTTTTTGGAATGGATTTGAATATTATTCAACAATTAACAATTGTACTTACAGCTATACTTGCTTCAATTGGAACAGCGCCTGTGCCCGGGGTAGGAATTATTATGTTAATTGTAATTTTGAAATCAGTAGGAATTCCTGAAGAAGGTATTGCATTAATTATGGGAGTAGACAGAATTCTGGATATGTGCAGGACTGTTATCAATGTTACAGGGGATGCGGTTGTGACTTCTGTGGTAGCTTCCTCAGAAAATGAAATTAATATATATTAATTTCTTTTTGATTTTAATACACCGGCAAGACCTTCATAGGCAATTAATTCTGCATCAATAGAACCAATTAATACTTTTGTTTTTACCTTAACAGGTATTTTCAATTCATCATCAGTTAGCCAGATAATAATTGAACCTTCGCTTTTAAATAATCCGCCTTCTTTAACTACTGGCTCGAGGATAATACAATTAAATGTTCCAGCTGTTACACTTACTGATTCTTTTCCACGATAAATAACCTCAAGGGGATAAACTTTATCTTTATAGAAATTTTCGAGGTAAATTTTATCATTTATCTTCATTTTTGAATAGTCAAATGTGCGTGCAAGATAAAAAGCTGAAACAATATCATTTACATATTTTGGTATATCATAGGAACCTTCTGTAGTAATTGCTCTTCCTTTTCTCTGGTCAAAAAAAGCTGAAAAATCTCTCGAATATTTTCCTTCACGAATATGCTGTTCAAACCGCCATGGAAAAATTCCTTCAATGTCAATAAAAGTTTCGTAGCGGTCTCTTACTTTGTAAAATAAATCGAATGCAGGAACAGAACTAACTTTGAAAACAACATTAAAAACATCTCTGCCAGCTATTTTGGTAATTTTAGGAATCGAAAACTCTGCGATACCTGCGGTGATAAATCCATATTTAACATCGAATATTAATTTTTCTCCTTGCTTGAAAGCTTTGTTCTCAATTTTTCTGAAATTATCCTTTTGAGAAAATGATGTTGTAGCAGAAATCATAAGAACAAGTAAAATAATTTTATGAGTTAAAGAAAATTTATTTTGAAAAATTTTGATGTAAATAGATTCTGAAAAAAAGTTTTTGAAATGTTCAGTGTATTTTTTTGTTAGATAAAAATTCATGATAATCCTATTGTTTACCGTATAAAATTTTTTTTACTGCTTCGTATACATCTTCAACATCAATTGTATCCATGCAATTAATTTCTTTCTGAAAGTTAATACAACTTATCTTTGGCTTAAAAATTACTTTTTTGTTTGTGTAAGGTCCCCATCTCTCTTCAGAACAAGTAACAATATCTGGATAAAATCCAATCACAAATTTTCCAAGAGCAGCCGCAATATGAATTGGTCCAGTAGAATTTGCAATTAATAATTTGCATTTATCAATTAAGGCAATTAATTCTGATAAATTTAATTCTCCAGCAAAGTTTTTTGTTTTCTCGCTTACAACAAGTGTTTGACATAGTTCCTTTTCATTACTGCTGCCTGTGATTAGAATCTCAACATCAAGTTCATCTGAAATTTTTTTTGCAAGTTCCTTCATTTTGATAATAGGAAAATCAACAGAACTACCACCACTACCAGGATGAAGTATTAATATACTTTTGTTGGTTGAAATATTTCTTAACTCGAGAAGTTCATTTACTTTTTCAATACTTTCTGCTGAAGGAGTAAGTCCAAATTGAACATTGCCGGGACTTACTTTTTCGTCAATGCCAATTTTTCTTAATAGATGAACATTATATTCAAGTTCATGGTATTTTGCATCTTTGCGATGTTCAAAAATTTTTTTGTTAAATAAAAAAGAATACCATCGATAACCAGTTCCAATTCGAATTTTAATCCCGGACAAAAAAAGTATTAATGCTATTCTAAATGTTGGATAAGCAATTATACAAACATCAAACTTTTTTTTGAGTAGTTTTATATTTTCAAAAATTAACGCCTTTCCATTTTTTTCTTTCAAAATTATAATTTCATCAATATAAGAATTGTTTTTTGCAAGAGCACTTGTATAATTTCGTAGTAAAAAACTTACTTTTGATTCTGGAAAATATTTTTTAATTATTGAGCAGAGTGGGAGAGTTAGAACAACGTCACCAATTCTGTCTGTGCGGGCAATTAGAATATTTTTAGGTTTATTCATTTTTTAGATACAAAGGGATTATCTTTAATAAAATACCGCCATGGCAAATCTACTGATTTTTTAATTCCTATTCTTCTTGATGTTTCAATTTGGTTTCTTTCAATATCAGGTTGATATAAGATAAATATTTCATTATCTGTTAAAAGAACCCCATTTTCTTTTCGTGTTATATTAAATGCCTGACAAATTTTTGCTGGACCATTTGTTAAGTTAATTTTTTCTTTTTCAGAAATATTTTTTTTGCCAAATCTATTTAACGCCATAAATTCTATTCCTTTAATTGGCTCCATTGCACGAAGAAGAACAGCAGTTCCTTCATCAACTTTTCCAGTTACAACATTCGAACAGAAATGCATACCATAGGTGAAGTAAACATAAAGTTTTCCACCACCTTGAAACATAATCTCATTGCGTTTAGTTTTTCCATTAAAAGAATGTGCTGCTTCGTCAATTCTACCGTCGTAAGCTTCAACTTCAACAATTTTCCCGATTAAAAAATTATCTTTTATTTTACGAACAAATAATTTACCCAATAATTCTTTAGCAACAGTATGAACATCTCTTGTATAAAATTCGATGGGTAACTTTGCGTGATTAATCATATTGCTTAAGTGATTTAATGAAACTGTACACCATAAGAGTAGTGAAAAATTTATCTAAATTTTGAAAAGTATTTGTCTATTTCCTCTCTCAATTCAATACCTTCCCTTTCAAAACAATTTAATAATTCATTATATGACCCGGGACCTCCTAAAAAGTCCCAGAATTCTTCAGCTACTTTAAGTTCATTTTCGAGGTCAATCATTCCTTTTAATGTCCAGCGTTCATATGGTTTTGGTTCATAAGGATTATAAGGTATAGCAATATAAGAGTGAATTTTCGTATTCGGGTTTTTTGCTAAATATATTGCAATCCATTCTAATAATGTTCTTTTAAAATCTTTGAAATTACTGATGTTTGGTTTTGATGTCTTAATAACAAAAAAATGAATTTCACCGTCATTACTTTCAAGATATAAATCTACTTTTACGGTTTTTAATTTATTAAACTTACCTGATAAACAAACATTTCTTATCCTTTCAATTTCATCTTTTTTATCTGGATTTTTCCCAGTGGATAACTCGTTGATAATTTTTTGTATCTCGACTTGAGCTTTTTCACTTATTTTATTACCAACATAAAATTGTTTTTGTGAATAAGAAAACCTTGACTTTGCAAGTATTTCGGCTACTGGTTCAAATATTGAAGTGCCAAATGTAGTATTTAATGAATGAATAAAGGAATATAAAGCCATTCTATCTTGTCCCAGTAATCTAAAATGAAATGGCATACTGATAGTTTCTGGTTTGTATACTGAAAATTTTTTTCTAAGACTTTCTTTTATAACATTTTCTATTTTTTCTTGAAGTTCATTATCCCAGGACATTATAATTCCTTTAAATGAAAGATTGATTCAATAAAGACAGTATCTCTATCTTTTTCTACTCTATTTAAAACTGGTCTTTTGAATTCATTAACTATTTTCATTCCAGATAATTTTGCAATTTCTGGATAAAGATTGAACTTGTCATTAGCTACTAAAAAAACATCATAATTATTTTGTAAATAATTCTTACAATTAATTAATACCTGTGATATACCTTTTATATATGATTCTCTTGCCTCTTTTCCCTGTCCTTTGAATAGCGGACCAATTTCTAACTCATCTTTTCTTTCGTAGCTAAAAAGTTCATAAGCATAAGCATGTTGTTCATGATAGTCTATGAGCCCAACATATGGAGGACTTGTAAAAATACCTCTAATTTTTTGATTCTTTAGTATTTCAAATAATTGCGGGCTATATTTTTTAATTTCTTCAAAAATATTTATTTCTCTACTATCTCCGGTTAAACATATTTGATATGTATCAGTTCTAACTCTATTAAAAAGTTCAAGGCGATTAATTGTGTCAATAGTATAATGTTCCCACCATTTTAGAATTGAAAATAACGGTTTACATATTTTGCTGTGTTTTTTGCAGTAATATGGAGCTAATACAGGTTCTTTCAATGTAGCAAGATCAGCATGGGTAGTTGCTCTGCAAGATCTTACTGTTCTGCTTAAGATTATGTTTAATACTTTTTTGATTTCATTATTGTTTACTTTTGATATCTCTTCTGATAAATAATTGATTTGTTTTCTGACAGGTTCTACAAACCATTTATCTAAGAAAGTCATATTATTATCTTGTTTTACTTTGATACTATATCTGCTAATTAAATCGTAATAAATTTTTAAAAAATCTTTTTCTTTGATTAAAGAATATTCTTTTTCATTAATAATCCCTTTTTTAATATTTCTTTTGTAATCAGGTGTTTGGAAATATTTTGAGTTATAATTTGATAATTGAGTTGTCAACTCTTCATCAAATTTCAAAATATTTTGAATTGATTCCATATTTTTAATTTTTAATGTAAGATCATCCGTTATTCTTTTTATTTCTTGAAGATTGTGTTTTTCGACTTTAACATTACTTATTGTTGAATTGAAAAAAGAAATGTCTATGCCAATAGCATGAACACCTAACTCGTTTGCTTGAACTAAAGTAGTTCCGCTTCCGCAAAATGGGTCTAGTACAATATCGCCTTTATTAAAATAAATTTCTTTTTTAAACTCATCCGTATGTGAATCCAGAAAATATTCTACTAATTGGGGTATAAATTTCCCTTTGTAAGGATGTAATCTATGAACATGTTTTGTTCTTTCAGCCTCACTGTATTCTTCAAAGGATAAATGCCAATTAATTTTTGTACCTAAAATATTTTCCCATTTTTCTTTTTTATTTTTTGAATCATAATAGTTTTTCAAATCATTAATATCAATTAATGGATTACCGTTATTACCATATTTTTTAATTCTTCCATATTGTAAAAGATAAGAAATGTTCGATGGAGTTATTTTTCGGTTCAAATATTCTGATGCCCAAATGCTGGCTTCTTTAATACTTAGAAAAGTATTTTCGTCGTTATTAAATAAATCTCTCTGGCTCATACTAATAAACTTATTGATTCTACAAACATTAACTTGGGATTATTTTTCATTAACATTCTTATGCTAATCCTGTATCAATTATTTCACTTATCTCTTTTATTTTCGTCTTGTAATATTCAGATTTTTCTGGATAAAGCTTCATAAGTTCTTTATAAATTAAAATTGCCTCTTTAAAATTTTTTTGTGATTCATAAATCCTTGCTAAGGTTTCAGACACAATTTTTTTACCTGTATATTCTGGCACTTCTAATTCTGTTTGCAAATTGTCATCAGGCACATAGCTTATTCTTGCTTTACTTAGCTGCTCGGCTAAAATATCAAGTTGTTCTTCGATTGAATTGTCAATATCAACTTTGCTTTCATGCCATATTGCTTTTTTCTTTACTTCTTTCAATGAATTTCTTTCTTCTACTATTTTTTTAATTTTTGTTGAATAAAACTCTTTTGTCTCATCTGAATTTATAAATGAATTACCACGATTTACTAATTCCAATGCTTCTGTTTCGTTTCCATTGTAAGCTTTTGCAATTGCTAAAATAAAATATGCAGAAGGATATCGAGGAAATTTATCAAGTCCTTTTTCTATAATTTTTACAGCGTCGGCAATATTTCCCTCTTCGATAATTGAAGCTGCTACTCTTGCAAACAGAGGTGAATCGGGATTAAATTCATAAATTAATTTTATCTTATCAATTGAGAAATTTTTTTGATTCACTCAATTTAACTGTTGTTTTTTTATAAATGCTTGTCTAAGTGATAATATTGAAACACTTGCAAAACCAATAAAGAACATTAATTGGAAAGGAAGAGCAGCAATTTCCATAAAATAAATTGAAGCAATAACACCAATAAGGCAGTAAACAGCAAGTAATAATTCTACATAAGTGGATGCCTGAATTTTTATGTTTTTGAGATATTTATTTTTTAGAACAGTATCTTTTTTACTTTCTACTTTGAATTTTGGTGTTCTTACGAATTCACTTTTTCGGTTTAATAATCCTTCAATCACAGCACGCGTATTATTCAATGCAAAACCCATGCTGCCTGCCATGAATAATGGGAAGAGTGCAATTCTTTTTCTCCAATCTGGATGCACATCTTTTTGGGCAAACATATAGAATAAAAACGAACCAATAAATGCTATAACAAAAACAGCCATTATGTTAAAGAAATTCCAATAAGGTCCGGCATTTTTTATAAAGATTAATGGAACATTCAAAATTCCTGCAAGAAGAATAAATGGAAATACAATATTATTTGTTAAATGAAATGTAGAATGAATTTTTAGTTTGAGTGGTAAATTTGATTTCCAGACAAGCGGCAGAATTTTTTTTGCAGTTTCAATTGCTCCTTTTGTCCATCTGAACTGCTGTGCTTTTAACGCATTCATTTCTGCTGGAAGTTCTGCGGGAGTAGTAAAGTCGCGCAAGAAAACAAATTTCCAGCCTTTTAATTGAGCGCGGTAACTTAAATCTAAATCTTCGGTCAATGTATCGCCTTCCCAATTGCCAGCATCTTCAATACAATCTTTGCGCCATACACCACCGGTTCCATTAAAGTTTATAAAGAAGCCAGCTTTATTTCTTACGGTTTGCTCAATTACAAAATGACCATCAAGAGCTAATGCTTGAATTTTTGTTAGAAGTGAATAATCTTCATTTAAATGTTCCCAGCGTGTTTGAACCATTCCAACTTTATCATCATAAAAATATCGAAGTGTATTTTTCAAGAAATCTCTTTTAGGAATAAAATCAGCATCGAAAATTGCAATATATTTTCCTTTTGCAGTTTTAAGGCCTTCCTTCAATGCTCCAGCCTTAAAACCTTCTCGACTTGAACGACGTATATGTTTGATATCAAAACCTTCAGCTTGTTTTTCTTTTACTAATCTTGCAACAACATCAACAGTTTCATCAGTTGAATCATCCAGCACTTGTATTTCCAGTTTATCTTTTGGATAATCAATTTGACAAACAGCATTTATTAATCTTTCTACTACATATACTTCATTATATAACGGTAACTGAATTGTTACCATTTCTTCTGGTATTTCTTCTTTAGCTTGATGACTTTTTCTTCTATACTTCTGATGGTAATAAATCATAATAAATCCATGACTTCCAAAGAAAAGCAATACAGTTAAAGAAAAGATGTATACAAATAATACTATTTCATCAATTGCCATAGTAATTACCTCTTTAATTTTTTACCAATTAGATACGACTCCAATAAGTATATCTTCTGTTATTTTGTCTATTGTTTCCTCAATTGCTGATTTGCGTGCATTTATAATATCTTTTGCATCCATTTTATAATCTGTGTAATTCGAAAAATCTCTTTCAAAAATTATCTGGCGTTTAATTAAATCACGATAAACGACATGAACATTTATTGTTATGCGCTGTGCTGTGATAGTTTCATTTCCAGAAATAACAGCAGGAGCTTCTGATAAAGATGTTACTGTTCCTTCAATAATGCAATCAGAATTCATTCTATCTGTAACTTGAAGTGTGTTATCGTTAATAAATTTTTGAATCAACTGATTGGTGAGTTTATTGCTTAAATCTGGTTCACCGGAACCGCTTCTATCATTAAATGTAGGTATAGCAATAGTTCTTAAATGAGGAGGAACCGAAGCCCCAGTAAAAGAATATCTACAGCTTACTAATCCAATTAATAAAATCAAGATATAACTTATTTTTTTATTGAATACCATATTCTTTCAATTTTCTATAAAGTGTTCGTTCGCTAATATTTAATAATTTTGCAGCTTCTCTTTTATTGTTTCGTGTATATTTCATAGTATTGATAATTGCCCTTTTTTCAATTTCATTAAGAGGTAAAATTTCATCATTCTGAAAATTAATGGGTCTATAATTTACATCTTGATTATGATTCAATGCAATTTGTTTTAAATCCATCAAATCTTTTTTTATCTCAATTAAAGCACGGTAAATCATTTCTCTGTCAAGTGCTTCTGGTGAACGATTTAAATGCACAGGTAGATTACGAATTTCTTCTTCTTTTTTAATTTCAAGCAGGGGATAAAAAGCTTCTGCATCAAGAACCCCATTTTTATTTAATGCCACGGCTGTTTCAACAACATTTTTTAGCTCTCTTATATTGCCAGGCCAGTGATAATTTATTAAAAGTTCTTCTGCATCTTTTGTGAGTTTCGGAATAGGAATATTATTCTTATCCGAAAAGTTCTTTAGAAAATGATATGCTAATTCAATAATATCAATCTTGCGAGTTCTTAAAGGAGGTATATTTAAGGTTACAGCTTTGAGTCTAAAATACAAGTCACTTCTAAATTTTTTGGAATCTACTTCCACTTGAAGGTCTTTGTTTGTTGCAGCAATTATTCTAACATCTACTTTAGTTACAGTTTCGCTCCCAATTCTCATAAATTCCTTTGTTTCAAGAACACGTAAAAGTTTAACTTGTGTGGTTAAAGGCATTTCGGCTATTTCGTCAAGGAATAAAGTTCCACCATCTGCAATTTCAAAGTAACCTTTTCTATCTTCAATTGCACCTGTAAAAGCTCCTTTTTTATGACCAAATAATTCACTTTCAAGAATACCTTCTGGAATTGCTCCACAGTTTACACTGATTAATTCTTTGTTTGCTCGCTTGCTGTATCCGTGTATTGCTCTTGCAAAAACTTCTTTGCCTACACCACTTTCTCCTGTTATAAGAACAGTAATATCAGATTGAGCTACCTGCATAGTAATATCAATTAAATCTCGTATTTCTTTAGATTTGCCAATAATTCCAAATTTTTTTTGAAACTCTTCTATGGTCATATTAAAAAATCTTAAAATATTTTATGTAAAGATAAGCTTTTATGCATTAATATTTGCAGAATCAATTTATCTACTTAACAGCAAATTTTAGAATCATTCCATCATAACATAGAAGAATTTTTCTTTTTTCAGCTTCTGATAATTTTTTGTGCCAGTTTTTTAATTTCCTTTCTAGTGTATCATCAATGTGTGTTAATAATAATTTTTTAGGTTTAATTTTAATAAAAGCTTCATAAATTTCCTCTGGAATTATATGCATTGACTCGATTATCATTAAATCTATTTTTTCATTTTCAAAAAGGTATAAATCATTTTTGCTTCCAACATCTGAACTGTAAAAAATTTTTTTATTTTCTACACTTAAGAGAAAACTTGAAGATATAAATAATTCAGAAGGATAATGATTCAAAAATTCTTTCTGAACAATATGTGAATTTTGTTTTGCGATAAATTTAATTTCTTCATTTATCTGAACAGGTTCATCAAAATTAAATCCAATTATTTTAAGGTCAAAGTCAAGGTTCTCTTTTAACATATAGACAGAATTAATCAGTGAAACAAGTGGATTAATTAAATTTTTATGTGTAAAAATTTTTAATGGTCCACCATGTTCAGGCATATTTGTTCTGTTGTTTAATTTCATTTGAGTTATTAAAGCACCAATTCCAGTGAAATGATCAGCATGATAATGAGTAAATAAAATTGCATTAATTGAATTAAAATTAATGCCTTGTTTCAGTAGAGCTTTTGAAATTCCATCGCCAGCATCAACAAGCAGATTATGCCTTTTTGTTTTTAATAAGAATGAAGAATGGAACCGTTTTACACTTGTTCTGCCTGAACCTGTTCCAATAAAAATTATTTTCATATATGAATCCTTATTTTTATTTAAATTTAATTATAAAATTTGATTACTGAAATATGTTTATTGCTAAATTAATTTTGTTATATAAAAAATTATAAATGCTTTATAGTGAAATATCACTTTTTTATATTGAGATTGAAATAAATGATTAATTAAGTGAGCGAATTAGAAATTAACATATCGAGCGATTATGATGAAGTTGTAAAGGTCAATAATGCTGTTAATGACTTTTTAAGCAAAGAGGGAATTGAAGAATTAATCCGGAATGCCTTCGATATTTGTCTAACCGAAGCCTTAAATAATGTAATTAAACATGCTTACAAGGAAGAGAAAGGTAAATCTATTCAGGTGAGAATAATAAAAGATAAAAATTTTATTGAGGTGAACATTATTGATGAAGGCATGCCAAGAACAAATCTGGAAATAAAAAAACTTGATTATGACCCGGAAGATTTGGACAGTCTTCCTGAAAGTGGAATGGGACTTTTCATCATTCAACAATTGATGGATGAACTTGACTATTTTTCAATTAATGGAAAAAATTATTTCATACTTAAAAAGTGGCTTTATTAACTTAATAAAATCGGATGAAAAAATTTCTTCTTTTGATAAAATTCTTGTTGATTCTTTTTTTATCATCAGAATATATCCATGCACAATATTATAATTCTGATGATACATTAAGAAGTCAAGCTTTTAAATCCAATCAATCAAGAAAAACATACTTTAAAGCAAAATATCCATCATATTCATTGCTTGCAGGATATCTTCTTCTAACAGAAGCCAATAGGGGAGACCCATTTGCTCAGCATGAATTAGGATTAAGATATTTGCTTGGTCAGGGTTTTCCACCAGACACTGTTAAAGCAATTTATTGGATTAGAAAAGCAGTTGACCAAAATTTACCAAGCGCAAAACATAATTATGGGATTTTACTTTACAATGGAATAGGTGTGCCCTGGAATCCTTTTGAAGCTTATCTTAATTTTAAAAGTGCAGCAAATGCTGGATTACCAGAAGCTCAATTTGCTTATGCATTGATGCTAATGGATAATCTTGTAGTAAATAGAAATTATGCAGAAGCTTATAAACTTTTTCAAAGTTCTGCTAAAGCGGGTTTTCAACCAGCTAAAGATGCTTTAGAACAATTTAAGAAAAGTGGTTTTATTCCTCCTTCCGATACAACAGAGAGTGTTGTTAGTCCAGTTAAAGTTGAAGATGTTTCATTGATTAGTTCTGATTGGAATCTTGAATTCTTTGATTTTGAAAATGAAAATAAGAAAGAGGATAATTACGAATTGAATATTTTAACCACCAAAAACAGTAGAGAACTAAAAAAGTATTTTGGTATTGAAGAAGAAAATGAAAATATGAATCTTCCTGATACAAGTGGGAAATCTATTTTGTTGTTTGCAGCAGAAAATGGCAGTCCTGAAGCAATTTTAATTAAGGGACTTGCATACGAAAAAGGAATATTATTTGAAAAGGATTTGATAAAAGCTGCATCAAATTACCTGCATGCATATCGTCTTGGCTCATATAAAGCTGGAGAAATTTTTTATAAAATGATTAGAGATGAAAACTTTATTAATGTTTTGAAAGATAGAGCAAATAAAAATAATGCAGATGCTATGTATGTAATTGCCGGGGCAACAGCACTAGGATTTATAAATATTATAACAAATCAGCAAGCACTTGAACTCTTAATAAATGCTGTCACAAAAAATCATCTGCCTTCAATTATTGAACTTGGCTTATGTTATAGTTCAGGTTCAATTGTAAAGAAAGACATTCAAAAAGCAATTGAATACTGGAGACTTGCAAAAAATCTGGGAAGCAAAGAAGCTCTAATTAGAATAGCATTTGCACAAATTGTTGATTCTACATCGAGAAATAATTTAACAGACCAGATTGAAATTCTTATAAAAGCAGCAAATGAAGGCTCAGTTCTTGCTGAAGCTTATTTAGGTTATTGTTATGAAAAGGGAATTGGTGTAAAAGAGGACAAAGCAACAGCAGTTAAATTTTATCGAAGAGCAGCTCAAAGAGGAAATCAAACTGCATTTAATGCATTAAAAAAAATGTATGATGAGATAAGACCTGCTGACGAGGAATTTCAGGTGCTTGAAACTGAATGATTTCTTTTTATTACGACAAGTGTTAAATCATCGTTTTGAGGTGCATTCCCTCTAAATGAAATTATTGATTTTAATAATGCTTCTTTGATTTCTTCGGCTGATTTATCAACATTTTTCTCAACTACTTTTTTAATGTTTTCTAATCCAAAAAAATTTTTGAAAATATTCATTGTTTCAGTCACACCATCGGAATAAATAATAATAATATCATTAAGGTCAGGATTAATCTGTATTTCTGCCAAGGTTTTCTCAAACAAACCTCTATCGTTCATGCCAATTGCAATACCTGATGGATTAATTTCAATAAATTCTTTTTGATTGTTCTTATAGAGAAGAGCAGGAGGATGTCCACCCTTTACAAAATTTATTTTGCCATCTTTTTCAATTGATAAAATTGAGATTGTAAGAAAAAATTCTTTTCTCAAATTTTTTGAGAAATATTTTTTAAGATTTATAATTATATCTTTAATGTCTGAATAGTAATCAAGTAAAAAATAAATTATTGATTGAACCCGAACCATATAAAGTGCGGCAGCCATTCCTTTACCAGAAATGTCTCCAACTATTATGTAACTTTTTTCTTTTGTTTCGATTACATCAAAATAATCGCCGCCAACTTCTCTTGCAGGTTCGTAGTATGTTGAAATCTGATAATCTTTTATTTGAGGTGAATGCTTTGGTATCAAATCAAATTGTATTTTTCTTGCAATTTCAAGTTCACTTTTTGCAGTTAGTTTATCTGCAAGTTCGAAAGCGAGTAACAAATTTAATATGATGAAGGACAGTAGTAGATAAAGTGAGTTAGGTTCTGAATAACTTACTATGAAGAAAAAGAGTGCTATTAGATAAAAAATTCTTCTTGCAGGTGATAGTCTCAAAATAAATGCATTGAAAAGACTTCTAAGAAAAATTAAACCACGGATAAATTTATTTTTTGATGAGTCGGGTTTAGGAATATCACTTTTGAAAAATTCATATACTTCGCTGGCTTCCTGTTTAATTAATTTTTCAATTTCCTGATAACTTAAGTCACTTGTGTAAAGATCGAATATTCTTTTTATTGGATTTCTGTGAGCCAAATTTTCCTCATTGATTTTTTTATTCTGCACAGTTAGACGAGTTAATGTTTATTTTGTATTAAAATTAATTTTTATGTATTCTGTTTAAATTCATTTAAGTATGATTGAGAAAAATTCTTTACATTAATTGTTGTAGCATTATAATCTTATGTAAACATAATTAAAAAGCTAAATCTTTGGAAATCATAATCTACTTTTATATTTTTCGAGCAACTATGACTTAAATGCTGTCTAAATATCCATATTTATAAATTAAACAAGAAAAATAAAATGGTTTGGAAGATAACTTTATTTGTTTTAATGACATTTGTAATTATTGCGGGCATTACATTTCCAATTGTACCTCAACCGCAGCACTGGTATGAATTTCCAAACATACCGGGTCTTGAAGAAAAAGCAAAAATAATTTTCTTTCATGTTCCAACGGCATGGATTTCTGTAATTGCATTTTTAATGGCAATGATTTATGGAATAAAATATTTAAGAAATAAAAATCTGGATGAAGATGCAAAGTCTGCATCAGCATTGCAGCTTGGAATGGTTTTTTGCATTCTTGCAACTGTTACAGGTTCAATCTGGGCAAAGTTTACCTGGGGTGCATTCTGGCATTGGGACCCACGCGAAACAAGCATTTTTATTTTGCTTTTAATTTATGGCTCTCTTCTGGCTCTTCGTTCTGCAGTTGAAAATGAAGATAAAAGAGCACGACTTTCTGCAGTCTATTCAATAATAGCATTTTTAACTGTTCCATTCTTTATTTTTATTATGCCAAGAATAATGACGGGTTTACATCCAGGCTCTGCAAACGACGATAATGCTGGTCCTATTGTGGATTTTAAGATGAATTTTAATATGATGATGGTATTCTATCTTTCACTTATAGCATTTACAATTTTATACTGGTGGATTTGGAAAATTCGTTATAAAGTTATAATAATGAACGAAAATATTTCTAAAAAATTATAAGAGGTTAAAATTGGAAAACGGATTAATAAATTTTCTTGAGCAAAACTCAATTTATATTGTAATGTTTATTGTTCTTGTTGTATGGATTGGAATTTTTCTGTTCCTACTAAATACGGATAAAAGACTTAAAGAATTAGAGAAAGAAATAAAGGAGAAATAATATTATGAAAAATAAATATCTTTTTGGCGGAATTATCATTGTTGTTTTTCTTGGAATTATGATTTACTTGTTTACGCAAACTAATGTCCAGTATGAAAGCAGCTTTGTAAAAGTAATGCAGTCAGGTAAAACAGTCAAAGCAACAGGCACATGGCTGAAAGAAAGGAGTTATGAATTCGATAAAGAAAATAAAATTTTTTCATTTTATATTAAGGATGAAAATGGAAATATAATGAAAGTTGTTTATCATGGAGTAATACCAAATAATTTTGAATCATCAACAAGCGTGGTTGTTACAGGTAAATACTCTAATGGTGTTTTTCATGCAACAGATATTTTAACAAAATGTCCTTCTAAATATCAAGAACAAACTGTTCAAAAAGCCAAATCTTAATTAAAACGTCAGGAGAAATTATGATTGGGAATATATTTTTAACTCTTGCATTAATTGCAGGAGCTTTTACCATTCTGATGTATTATCTCACTTACAAAGGATATCAGAATACACTTGGGATAGCTCGTATAAGTTTTCATTTTACTGCAGTTATGGTAATGGCTGCAAGCGCATTGCTTCTTCATGCAATATTAACTCATCAATATCAATACAAATATGTTTATGATTACAGCAGCAGCGGATTGCCTACGGGACTTCTTATATCAACATTTTATGCTGGACAGGAAGGCAGTTTTATGCTCTGGGCTTTATTTTCTGTAATTATCGGTTTGATTCTTTTAGATTATACTTCAAAGCGCGGCGATTTAGAACCAAGAGTAATGATGGTCTACTCGCTATCAATTACTTTTCTTTTAATAATGTTGAATCCTCTTCTTAAGTCACCTTTTAATTATATCTGGTCTCAACGCGATTTTGTTGACTTAAAACACATTAACACTGCTTATCTTACTTTGCCATCTTTACAGAATTTTATTTTCAGCGACCCTCAATCAAATAAACATTTTATTCAGGTAAGCAAAGAACTTTATGCTATTCTTACTGCTAACAATATTAATATCGAAAATTTTATCATTCAGGGGAAAGGATTGAATCCACTATTACAAAATTTCTGGATGCAAATTCACCCGCCAATGTTATTTGTTGGATTTGCAATGTCAGCAGTCCCTTTTGCATTTGCCATTGCAGCATTACTTAAAAATGATTATAAAGAATGGATTAAACAAGCGCTGCCATGGGTTCTTTCTGGAACAATGATATTAGGCTTGGCAATTATGCTTGGGGGTTACTGGGCTTATGGTGTTTTAGGATGGGGTGGATATTGGGGCTGGGACCCGGTAGAAAATTCTTCTCTTGTTCCATGGCTCATTGGTGTTGCTTCAATTCATACAATGCTTGTTCAAAAGAAAAGTCAGGATAGGGATGGCAGCAGTAGATTCGTTAAAACAAATTTAATTCTGTGTATTATGACTTATGTACTAGTTCTTTACAGTACTTTTCTTACAAGAAGTGGAATACTCGGCGATGCTTCGGTTCATTCATTTGTTGACCCTGGGATGACAGTATATCTTTTCTTGATTTTATTTTTGATTCTTTTCGCTTTGCTTGGAATAGGAATGATTGTTTACAGATGGAAATATCTTACAGAACATTATACTTTTGAAGAAAATATTTTATCAAGAGAATTAGCATTGTTTACCGGCTCGGTTGCATTAATTGCATCTGCAATTATTATTCTTGCCGGAACAAGTGCTCCAATATTTGGACAAACAGTTGATACAACTTTTTACAACGAGCTTAATCTTCCAATAGCAATTATTATTGGTCTGCTTAATGGATTGAGTATAATCTTAAAATGGAAATACACAGAAAGCAAACAGTTGTGGAAACAATCAAGATTTTCAATTATTGCTGCATTAATTCTTACTTTGTTAATTTTTGTTTTAAGTGGCGTTAATAATTTTATGCTTGTACTTTTAACTTTCTCTTCAGCATTTGCACTTTTTGTGAATGGAGAAATTGCTTATTCAATACTTAGAGGCAGAAAAAGTTTTATTGGAGCTTATGTTGCCCATATTGGAATAGCTCTTTTCCTTGTTGGGGTTGTGGCAACAGGCGGCTACTCAAAACATCAACAAATTGATTTGGTAAAGGGAGAAAAGGTGAATCTCTTTGGCTATGAACTTACTTTTACCGGTTATCAGCCAATTGATGGTGGTAAAAAATATGCATTTAATGTCCTGGTTAAAAAGGGAAACTCCGTTCGTCAGGCTTCTCCTGTAATGTATATTGCAGAATTTAATAATAGCTTAATGCGAGAACCTGATATACTGGTTGGTCTAACAAAAGATTTTTATGTAGCTCCAATTGCTTACGATGAAACAAATTCTACTTCTAATTCCCCAGTTCAAATGAAAAAAGGGGAAACCTACAATTATAAAAACATTGAAATTACATTTATGAATTTTGTTTTGCCCAAAGATATGAGTGCAATGATGAGCGGAGAGAATTTTAGAATTGGTGTTAGCCTTAAACTTAATTATAACGGCAAATCGGAAATTATAGAACCATATATGGATAACACAGGAGAGGGACCACAATTTTATCCAGCAGAATCTAAAGAAGCAGATTTAAAAGTTTATATCAATAACATGAATGCTTCACAAGGTATGGTAGAACTTACTTTCAATTCATTATCAAGTGAATCGGAACAAAAATCAGTACCTAAAGAAATTCTGACTATTGAAGCAAGCATTAAACCATTTATCAGTTTAATCTGGCTGGGTGTTGTTGTAATGGTAATTGGATTTGTGATATCTGCATATAGAAGGTCAAAAGAATCTTTGTTGTAATGAAAAAATTTTTATTGATAATATTTTTAATTAAGATTGATGCATACTCTCAGAATATTGATATAACTGAAGCATTAAATTCTGTTAACTACGGAAACATTCAGAAAGCTGAGAGTATGCTTTTAAAATTCAAATCAGAAAATCCTTCAGACCCTTCAGTGTTATACCTTGATGCAATTCTTACTAAGAATGGGGAAGAAGCAATAAAAAAATATTTATACCTGTATGAAAAATTTCCTGATAGCAAATATTCTGATGCAGCTTTATTTAATATTTTCTCTTATTACTTTTCAATTGGACTTTATAAAACAGCAAATAAATATTTAGATGAACTGAGAAATAAATTTCCAGAATCTGCATTTCTAAAAAATGCAAATCGAAATTTACCTGATACTATCCCTGAAGAAAATCACAATAAAAAATTTACTATTCAGGCAGGAGCTTTTTTAGTTTTTGATAATGCAAAAAGATTGAGTGAGTTATTGAAAAAAGATGGTTATTACACAGAAATAACTACAAAAGAAGTTGGAGGAAGCATTTTAAATGTTGTTAACTGCGGACAATTTATAAGTGAAGAAGAAGCAAATAAAAAATTAATTGAACTTGAAGAGAAGTATAAAATAAAAGGTAGAATTGTTGTTTTAGATAATTGAAGTTATTCTTTTAATTTTTCAATTATGTAATTTGCACAATCATCAATTTCGTCGAAGCATTTTATTAATCCTGTTTTTCTATTTTCTTTTTTAATTTGTTTTTCCATTAGATTAACAATTTCTTTCCACATAGAACCGTGACAGGCAAATGGTTTTTCATTTAGTAAATTTTTATTTATTAATTCCCATACTACTGCGAGTTCGACAAGTGTGCCTGTGCCGCCGTTTAGAACAATGTAAGCATCTCCATATTTTATTAAGTTTTGCAAGCGTTCGAAGAGTGTTTTGCACTTAATTTCTCTGGTAAGATATTTACTTGGAATTGCATTGTAAACTTCAAGAGTTATACCTAATGCTTCAGCACCTTCTTCAAATGCCCCTTTTGAAACAGCATCCATAATTCCCTGAAATCCACCTGTGCAAACATTAAATCCATTTGCAGCTAACTTTTTGCCGAGTTGATATGCAATTTCATACTCATAATCACCGGGACGCGGATTTGAACTGCCGAAAACAGTTACAAATTTTTTCTTCATCAATAATTCACCTTTGGTTTATCAGCCTCAATCCATGCGGAATAGATTAGAGATGCAATTGAAAAAGCTGCTGCTTCAAATTTATTTATTGTCAGATATTTTGTTCGAAACCACAAGATGTTATAATAATCCGATTCATATTTACCATTGCTGATTTTAGCTGCATGCTTATCTGCAGAAAGTAGAATATCAACTTCGAAATTAGATTCAAAAATATAATTGAAAACAAAATCCGTAATATTAGTAACATAAATAGGTGGAATGATTTTCATATTTTTTTCTATATCGTCAAGATGCCGGTCAATCATTTCAATTTCATACCTAAAATGAATTCCTTTTTGAGAAGTAAGCTGTCCATTGTAATTTATTGTTGAATGAAGAGGTTGATGTCCATCTGCCACATAATGAGCAAGATCAGAAGTGTATAATAAAATTTTTTCTTTGTTATTCTCTTTAAATGCATTTACGAGATTTGTGTATGTAGTAACTGTAGCCCATGGTAAGATTCCCTGAGCGGTTACAATGCTGTCGCCGTAAATTTTTTTAAGAGAATCAATCGATAAAATCATATTTCCATTTAGAAATTCTTTGTAATAATCGATATCAATAAAATGTTTTTGAGGTTCTGAAGGGTCATCTTTTTTTCTATAATCCGGATCAATAGAATGTTGAATTATTGCTGATTTAAAATTGTCAGAAAAATTTATTTCCTTTTGTAGAATTAACAATGCTTGTTTTGTAATTAATTTGTGTCCATTATCTCCCCAACCAAAGTTCAGAATGGTCGGGAAAAAAATGAAAAGGTACAGAATTGTTTTTTTCATGATTATTGTCCTATGAATTGAGCAATTATGTTTCTTCTTCTTGGTCTGTTATCAAAATCAATTAAGACAATTTGCTGCCAGGTGCCGAGCAATAATTTTGAATCTAAAAATGGAATTTGAATTGAACCTCCTTGAAGTGAAGCTCTTACATGAGCATGGCCATTTCCGTCATGCCATGTATCATTATGATGATAATTGTGATTTGATGGTGCAATCTTTTCAAAAAACTCAGGATAATCTTTGAGAAGTCCAGGTTCATATTCAATTGTTGTAATTCCCGATGTTGAACCAGGAGCAAAAATTAGTACATTTCCTTCTTTCATACCGGTTTCATTTAATCGGGACTGAACTTCTGAAGTTATATCAACAATATCATTAAATCCATTTGTATTTACTGTGAATGTAAATGTTTTGATATACATATTTCTATACCTATTATAATAATTCTGCTTATAAATTTACAAAAATAATACGGGCAAAAACAGAAAGTGCAAGTAAAATTCTATTGAAGTTGTAATTCAATTATCTTATGAAGTTCAATTTATCACTTTTTCTTTCTTGATAAAGCAAAGCTTCCAAATCCTCCAACGATAGCAATGTAAAAACCAAAGTCGTACCACCAACCGGTATTATTAACTTCATAAACTCTGATATTATTATTAAATAATCCCCAGATGAGAGTAACGGGTGCAATCCATCCATGCCATACACCGGTAAAGAATCCTGCTTTTCTTGATTCATTGTAAGTTCCACTACCCGGTGCGCATGAAGAAAGAAAAATACTCATAGATATTATTGTAGCTAATATTATTTTTTTCATTATTTACTCCAGTAATAAACTAATTTTATAATTATTCTTCTACAGTTATAAATGAACTATTAATGATAAAATTTACTGTACTTCTTCAAGACCTTTAATTAGTAAATATATATGCATATTAATTTTTTGCTGGGAAATTTCTTTTGAAAAATACTTACTAAAAATTTTTTCATAGTCATCAGCATTATAATCATACCAATTATAACTCAACTTTTCTTTATTGAGAATTTTTTTGTTGTAAAATTGGCAAAGAGATTCAACAGCCTTATAAACTTTAGAAGCATTGTATTGAATATATTTTTTTATTTCATCATTAGTCCATACTAATGGAAAAAGTAAATGGGTACCTATTTCGTGACTTACAAAATCAAAAAAGAAATCTTCGTGGAAATTGTAATAAAACATATTTTTATCTACACTCATTGAATTTGCGCTGGGTCCTTTTTTATTTGGATAACACAAAAATATTTGATAATCTTTACTAAACTTTAACCCAGTAAAATTTTCCCATCTCTGAATAAGATTATTATCCTTAAAAACTTTATTCCAGTGTGAAATCTTTTCTTGTATTTCTTTCCTTTGGTGTGGCCATATATATTTTTCATATGAATCAATATTTCTAATAAATACTTCTGCTACGGTCTTGAATTCTTCATTAAGTGGTTTAATAAGTTTCTTATGAAGGGAGTCTGGTAAATTCAAAAAGAATTTAATATTAGACAGAATGAAATCTTCTGTATCAATCTTAAATTTTTGTAAGAACTCATTAAAATTATTCAACTCTAAGGCTTTTATTAAAATTCTATAATATTCGACAAACTCTTTCTTATTACTTAGCTCTAAATATGAAGGCAGAAAAAAACAAAAAAAAGCAAATTCGCCGGCTTTACCATCACCAAAAAATAGCCTTGATTCGAATTTTTTTAATATTGATAAATCATTAGTATCAATATATGAATGATATCGTTCATAGTACTCGGTATTCAATTTATACTCTCCAATACCAGCTAAACAATACATATGCAAAATATAATTGTTAACAAAATTCGTTTTGAAAATAATTTTACCTCTTTCTGAATTTTCTTTTTGTGAAAAAGAAATTGTATTAAGAATTATAACGAAAGTTAACGAATTGAATATTAACTTTTTCATAAATCCTATTTAGTTTGTTCTTCAAAATAATGTTTGATGCTAAAATCTTCATGATTATTTAATGCGTTCAGCACAAACTTAATTTGAAAATAGCCATATAAATTTGGAATATTTCCAATCTTTTTATAATTAGCATTAAAATATTCTGCTTCTGACAAATTGCCAAAGTCAATCTTCGGAAGCATTTCCAGAACTTGCTTTAATGATTTCTCAACATAATCTAATTTTTCGATATTCGCTGAATTTCTTCTAAAGAAAGTTACTGCAACTTCATTCGCTTCTTTCTCACATTGATAGGGATTCAAATCATGAATCATTGGACTAATATAATGACCAAGTTCATGAGCAATAAAAAACCAATTGAACATTAGAGTAAACTGTTCCTCAGCATTATCACCCCACCATGATTTAAAGATTTCTTTTTGTTCATTTGTTAAGTCTTTCCAATAAGGAACTATAATAACATTATTAGGTTTATCCAATTTAATTAAAAACGGCTCTGTTTGAATTTTTACTTTTGGAATATCGGGCATACTATAACCCTTGTTTTTAACAAACTGGCTGAAATCAGCAATAATTTTATTGGCATCTAATTCTAATGCTTCCTTGGTTTCATAATGTTTTAGAAAAAAATATTGACTGAAAACATTGTTAGAAAATAAAAAGACTAAACAAAGGAAGAAAAACGAAATTATTCCTGTTTTCTTACAATTGTGTATAAATTGATTGTAAATTCGAGTAAAAATTCCGTTACCTATTTTTTTTGAGTTTTTCATAATTAATTGACCTTTAATTTTCTTTTTGTAAATATTATTAATACTTAATCCTTTATTTTACAAATTGACCGAATATCACAAATTTATCTAAGAGAATTGATACTCAGTATGTGAATAAATTTTAATAACATACAACAAATAATAATTGCTAAATAAAGTTTTTAATTAAATATGATTTTAATAAACTATAAATTTTATTTTGCTATTGCTTACTATAAATTAAACTACTCAAAAGAACTTCCCGGCTCATTCTGTTATTTTATATATATTGCTTTCAAGAGAAGCCAATTATTAGGATCGATTAAGATATTTATTGGTTTTTCTTTTGATTCAAAAGTAAAAATCATTTGTTTGCCGCTAATGTTCACTCTCTTTATCTCTATTCCCTTTTCAGTTTCAATACCAATTTCTATTGGAATATTGTAAAGATTTTCAACTTGTGTTAGAATACAGCTAATCTTGTAATAATTTTCATCATAACTTACTTCTGCTTTCAAGGATATCACGGGTATACCTTTCCTTTCAAGCCACTCATCCCGCCACCATTTAAATGATTGTTTGCATCCATCTTCCAAAGCAGCAATAAACTCATCAATAGTAAATGTTCGAAATCGAAATTTCTTAAAAATCAATTTCATTGCTTCTCCGAATTTTTCGTCACCTACTATATAACGAATAATATGCATGAGCCAGGGATATTTACCGTGAACAATTTCTTGTGATGTATTCCCATTGAGTTCATAATATAAAACATCTTCCTGTGAGGGTAATGATATATATTTATTTCGGAAATACTGAAAAATTTTGGGAATTGGTTTTTGATATTTTTCATCGTACAGAAATTCTGCATAATCTCCAAAACCTTCCGTCCATTGAAAACTGCCAGGTCCATCACCACGTAATGTATAAAACCACCAAAGGAGTGCAGTTTCATGTGCATCATGTCCGGTAGTTGTAAATTCTTTTTCAAGATAGCTTGGACTGTAACCAATAAAACCTGGAAATGCAAGTCGTGCATAAATTCCTTCAAGGTTAATAAAACTAAATTGGTCAAATGGATAAGGATAATAAGTATCTGAATAGAATTTCAATATCTCAGTGCTTGTACTAAAAATCTGTTCTGAAAATTTTTGACATTCTGGATAAAGAAATGTCTGCATTTGTATTCCATTAATTTTCTTTTTTGTAACAATCCATCTTGAATCTGCAAAAACTGAAAAACAAACCGCTGGGTAAGTGGTTTTAAATATATGCTCAATGTTCTTCCCGAGCTTTCTGGTTCTTATTAATTTACCTGGAGCTATTACATGAAAATTATCAGGGAGAATTATTGTAGTTTTTACTTTGGACCAATGATTGTAATCAATAGGATAAAATTTATCTGACCATAATAAGAATAGACTGGAATCTGTGATTACATCTCTGTTTTCGTTGTTACTTTTTACTTCTACACCTTTTGTTTCAATAACAATTGAGAGATGTTTTTCAGGTTTTTGAAAGACGATAATAATCCATCCATTTTCTCTTTGTACATAAAATGGCGATGAATTAGATTCTATTTTTAATATTTCATAACAATCATTAAGCCCGAAATAAAAAGTATCTTTAAGAGCTAAATTGTTAATATTAATTGTTGTTGATATAAAAAGATTCTTGTTTGCAAAGTCAGGTAGGATATACAAATCATATTGTTTGATATCATACAAATTATTCTGAGCAAAGACTTTAGAATCAATAATTACTAAATAAAATAAGCAAGCGAATAATGTTCTAATGTTGAACTTATTACTTCCCATAATTTATTCACAATATTGATTAATCTTAAGATTGCTTTTATCTAATTAAATAATGTTCGTTAAAATGCTTCTGGAATACATTTTATCAAAAAGATTAATTAAGCTCTGTCATTTAGACTAAAAATTCTCTTAAAAGTTACTGTTCAATAATTAATTGAGAATTCTGAAAAATTCAACGCGTCATTATGTAATAATTTTATTACTTACATCATGGTGAACAAATTAAATGGATAATAATAATTTTTGTTAGAAACAAAACTTGAGTGGCGCTAATAAATTTGAAGTATAGATTTGTAGAAAAATTTATTCTGGTAAATTTATTCTGAACCAGTCAACATCAACAAATCCTCCAGTATTTTTTGTTGCATAATTAAATATACAAAACTTATTTCCTGTAAAAATTGAGAGATTAAACTGCATCAATAAAATATTGCCAATTTTAGAGAATGTGTTATTATCCAGACTATATGCAAAATAAGCTTTGCTTGAACCATATTCTGCCATAGCTCTTAAATAAACCACAGAAGAATTAATTTCAGTTGAATCGATTAAAGAACCATTGTTAACCATAACAACATATTTTTTACCATTATTGTTTTTGATACCGACATAAGCATAAGGGTCTTGAAATACAGCAAGTCCAGCGATATCCCCATCTTTCATGCTATCAACATGCATTTTGATTGTCGCAGTAGTAACAAAAGTTTTTGAGTAATAAGCAAAGATTCTTTGTGTTAAAGTATTGCGTGCTTCTTTCAAATTAGTAACAGTTTTTACAGTTTTTAGTCTTAAAAAACCTGGCCTTTCGTTCAGTGACCAATTTGATGGTTCTGGATTATGATTCCAGCCCCATTGTAATCCTAATTTTGTGCTGTCAAATTCATCGGATGTTGGCAATATTTTGATGGGATAATTCCTTCCAACATTTGGTTTTCTGAAAGTAATTACTCCTTTCCCATTAATGCCAACCATAGGCCAATCATCAATCCATGTTACAGGCTGCAAAGATGGGAAACGCCCAAAGGCGCCCCCATCTTGAAAAATTATTGACCACCATTCTCCAGTTTGTGTTTGAATAAGAGCTCCTTGGTGTAAACCTGTATCTAAATATGAATCATCACTTATTACAATCTTTTGTTCATATGGTCCATAAATATTTTTAGAACGAAGTGCAACCTGAAAACCATCTCTTCCGCCATATGTGCAGTATAGATAATAGTAGCCATTGATTTTATAAACATGTGTTCCTTCAAGACCGGGTCTAATATCACCAGTAAAGACCAAAACATCATCACCTATAGAATGGAAATTTGAGTCAAGTTCTGTAACATAAATTTTATTATAGCCATGAGCTACATAAATTTTACCATCGTCATCAAAAAATAATCCGGGGTCATAAAATCCTCTTGGAAGTTTTTTGATTTCCCATGGACCTTCTGGCTTTTGAGCTGTGCATAAAAAACCACCTTCGTCAAGTGTAATAAATAACAAATAGAATTTTCCATTATGATACTTTAAGCTTGTTGCCCACTGTCCATGTGAATACCTATTACAACCTTCAAGATTATAGCAGGGGCTGAAGTCAAATCTTTCTACTGCATTAGCACAATATTCCCAGTTAACGAGGTCGTTAGATTTAAGAATTGTAACACCAGGGAAAATAAACATCGTAGTTGTAACCATGTAATAAACAGAATCAACTCTTATTACATCAGGGTCAGGAAAATCAGAATAAATTACTGGATTGGTGTATGTTCCATCACCATTATCACTGCAAAGTTTTTGTGCTAATATATTGCTTAGCAGAAAAGTTAAGAATATAATTTTGTATAAAAATATTTTCATCTGAGTATAAAATTCATTCTATTTCATTAATATAAGTTTCTTTGTTGCTACAAATTTGTCGGCAGAAAGTCTGTAGAAATATATTCCAGAACTAAGATTGCTTGCATCAAACTGAACTTTATAATGTCCTGGTTGACGAATACCTTCAAATAAAGTAGCTACTTCCTGTCCAAGTAAATTGTATACTTTTAAGCTGATATAACTTGTGTAAGGTACATCATAGCTAATAGTAGTAGATGGATTAAAAGGATTAGGATAATTATTATAGAGATTAAAAGCTTGAGGAATTTCAAAATTATCATTTACAGATACAACTACTTTAACAGTATCAAGATACTCTCTTAACCATACTAATGCTGGTCTTTCAGTTCCATCAGGATTAATTAAGTAAGCACGTTGTTCATTTCTCCAGAGTCCGGGTCTCCATCCCCAAAGAGTTATTCCTTTAACTCCAGGGTGTTCATATAATACTGGGAATACCCTTTTGTATTCATTTAATTGAACATCATCTGTTGGTCCATCAATATCTAATTCTGTTACATAAACCGGTAAACCCGTAGATGCTAAGGAGTCGAGATTACGTTTCATTAATAAGGCAGTGGCGTTGGCTGTAGTAAATGCGTGTCCCTGCACACCTATAGCATCGATTAAATTTTGAGATTGAAGTAATCTTATAAGTTTAAGATACTGTGAAGTATTTGAAGTGCTATTAATAATGTTAAAATCATTAATCATCAATTTAGTTTTATTGGGGAAAATTTCACGAGCCATCTTAAAGGAATTAACTACCCAATCCCATCCAGTAGTCCCATTGCCTCCTAAAGCTTCTTTATAGTTAGCTCGTCCACTATTACCGTCAGGAGGATTATGACCAGGCAAGGGCTCATTTACAACTTGTAAGACGTCTATATCAGGATACCTATTTGCAACTGCTTGGAACCATTCACGAATTTCACTTAGCTGTTCTTCTTTTGTAAGTGAATTAATCCATGATGGTTGTTGAGCACCCCAGATAAGAACATGGAAGTTAAATGAAAAACCATTATCCTTTGCTAATTTGTATGCAGCATCTAATTCTGTCCAGTTCATGCTATTTCTTATACCTTCAACACTACCCCATTTGCCAGCATTTTCTGGAATTACCTGATTCCAGTAATATGCAAAATTTTCTCTTTGATTTGGACTGTAAATATTTCCAACATATTTAGGTTGTTTATGAGCCAAAGGAGGACCGGTCCAGGGAACAACAGGTTCAATTGGTTTAGATGAACCTGCTTGAAGACTATCAAGATTTTCTACAGTAAATAATAAATTAGCTTTTCCAAATGCAATCTTGTCAAAATCCAATCCATCTTCGCGGCTGGCAATTTGAAATGTTTTAGTAAGGCTGTCTAAGCTAACATGAAAAACATGTCCTTCTGCACCAGAATAAGTATTTTTAGAAACATTTACCCATTTCCAAACACCAGAACCCACAGAGCCAACATCATCAACAACATCAGAAGGATTAGAAAATCCAGCACCTCCGAGTCCATTTACAAATACCCAATCTGCTCTTGATGTGTCGTTTTTAATTCCGAATCCTCTTCCATAGAAAAAGCTGTCATCATTATATCCTCCAGAGCCGACACGAACACGTAAAAATAAATTGTAATGTCCAGAATCTGGAAATGTTACTTGATAAGTTGCTATTCTGTTACTATCACCAGGGGCAGTTTGACCTGTATAATTCACTGTTGTGGTAATGTAGGATATATTTCCTTCTTGTTTAATTACAAAATAGCTACCAAGTTTTCCAGACTCAGCTTCAACTACAACGGGTTTATCGCTTGCTTGAAGATTAGATTTGTTATTATACAAAAAAAGAATTTCGTCGGATGATAATGCTTTGTTGTAAATGTTAAATTCATAAATTTCTCCTCTCCATGTTGGGTCAGCGTCGTATACGCTTTTTGCAAGATAAGCAAAATTATTACTTATGTTTGCAATTTTATTATTTCCTGATAAAGGAGTTTTTGATTGAAGTTGTCCGTCGATATATAAAGTAATATTTTCTGCATCAATTGTACTTATCATTTGATGAACTTTGCCGTCATCTAATTCTGGACCATCCGCACCTGATTCACTTGCCCAGGGAGTTGATTCATCAAGACAGGAGATTGCTGCTCGACTTTTGTCATCACCTCTTGCAGGCGTAATGAAAAAATAATTAACACCAATTGTATTTCTTGTATTACCAAAAGAAGTAATCATATGAAAACCAGTATTACCATTAGGAACGGACTTAAACCATATTTCAAAAGTAAGAGCTTGATATTGATTAATTGAAATTGAATTCGCTGGCAATTCTAACCATGAGTTTGAAGCAGTTGTATTTAGTGCACCATTAGAAATTTTTGCACTGCCTTTTAAAGTTCCTGCAATTCCACTAATATTATCAACTGCGGTTCCATTATCAAATGTCCAAGAGTGAATTAGATTGCCTGTGCCAGGGTTAACCTGTGCAATTGAATCTAAATGAATAATAATTATTAAAAAACTAATTAAGGTAAAAATTTTTTTAACCATTTTTATTCTCCTTATATTATTTGAAGTATCTTCATAAGATTATTTTAATAAAATAAGTTTCTTTGTGTCAATATAGTTATTAGCTTTTAATTGATAAAAATATACACCTCCTGAATAATTACTTGCATCCCATTTGAGTGAATAATTACCTGAAATTAACTTTTCTGATAATAATGTAGTTACTTCTCTTCCAAGCAAATCATAAATTTTTAATGAGACATTTGAATCATAGGGGATAAAGAAACTAATATTAGTGCTATTATTAAATGGATTTGGATAATTTTGATAGAGCTGATAATTTTTGAAAGAACTTTCACCATATTCTTTAACAGATGTTAGAGTATCATAAGCATTTGAAAATCTAAACCAGTTTATTCTAAAAAGCTGGTCTGTACCGGCACCTACAAACTTAAAATATAAATCGTGATTACCACTTATTGTTGAATTAACTTTTGATGTAAAAATTTGATAATTATTCCAGCTTCCAGTGTTCTCAATTTTGCATTCTGCAATTTTTAATCCAGTATCAATTGAATCAAGCCAGACTTCAACTGTTCCACCTGTAGTATAACTCGATGCTGATATTTCAATTGAGTCAGGAGTTTTTTTGTAGTTACTGCTGCCAAATTCTACTCCGGCATACATTGCCCAATCATTATTATGAATACTGCTTAAATAGTTACTCATTGGACTTACACCAAGATAATTTGCAGGATTTTGAGCTGTAATTTTTGTATAAGCATCTCTATAAATGTAAAGGTCAAAATATGCTTCTTTACCTTTTACATAAAGACCCTGTTTATTGCCAGTAAAATTATTGTATTGTGTTTGTTCTCTGTCGATTGCTGTTGCATCAATTCCCTGTCCAATTTGTTTCCAGTTATTACCATCTTCACTGTAATAACCTGACATAAAATGTTCATCACGAATTAATTTCAGCCATACAATATTTCCAATGTTATTTTCAACTTCGTAATAAGTTTTGTCAAAACTAAAGGCTAAAACTTTTTTCCCATTGGAATTTACTGTGCTGTATACTTTAACAGTAAGAGTTTGAGGGCCATTGATTATCCACAAACCTGCTTCGTGAGAAGTTGATGATGGATTAAAATCTAATTTTGTTATTAAAGAATAATTATGTTCTCCATCATTTTTAATAATTGTATTTGGCTTAGTGCTGCTTTTTGGCGAAAGTCTTAACCATCCCGGTCTTTCAGTAAGTGAGTATGTATTTGAAGATGTATAACCTAAGAAAGACCATTCAGGATTAAGTTTTTCAGAATCAAAAAAGTCAGAATGCGGTACTGCCCAAGGGATTCCACTGCTTGGAAGTTTAGGAGCTTCAACACCATTATTAGATGGATATTGAATTACTGGAAATCCTTGCTCGTTATATTTTACCTGACAAAGTAAACCTTGTCTTCCCTGAGCATACCAGAGACTGTTTCCATGATAGCTATGTGCAATAACCCAGCTTGTACTATCATCGAGCAGAACAGCTGGAGAAATATGATTGGGAGTATTATAGAAATATCTTGGACCGGTAAAAATATTTGTACCAATTATTGTCCATTTAGATTTATCATCTGTTAAAGTATCACTGCGCATTACATATTGTGCACCAACAAGATGTTGTGCAAAACTATAGTAATAATAACCTTTGTATTTCCACATAACTGGGCCTTCAGCCCAGCCGTATGGGTATGGAGGTGGATTCAGCCATGTCAAATCAAAAACTTTTCCTGTTGGTTGACCATCATTACCTAATTCTACAATGTGATTATTAGGTTCTCCTGCTTTTGTAAGCAAATACCATTTGCCGGTATCTTCATCAATAAAAATAGAATTATCTACTCCTAAACCTTCAGTCATACCTGAAGGGACTCGCATTCGAGTTGGAGAACTCCATGGACCTTCAGGTTTATCCGCTGTAACAAAATACATACTTCCCCCACCTCTTCCGAAGAAATGCCAGTATTTTCCATTGTAATAAACCATGTGTCCGCCCCAAATTCCTCCGCCTGGACTATCACCATAGTCAGACCATGAAGCAGAAACTGGCTGTGCAATTACTTCCCAATGAACTAAATCCGTTGAACGATAAATTTTTGGTGTTGGATTAAATGAAGAACCAGAAGTATAAAAATATTTTCCAATTTTTGTTAATGTAGGGTCTGGATGATCGCCGGGAATAACAGGATTTATATATGTCTTAAATGAGATTGATTGAGAAATTAACGATGTAACTAAAATAAAATTAACGAATAATAAGAATAATAATTTTTTCATATAACACCTGATTTTTATAGGTGAATGAGTGTATGGGAATATCTAAGTGAATAATTCTAAAATTAATATAGTTAAAGGAATGAAAACAAAGATAGCCAGATATTGCCAAAAACTAACCTGATAGCGTCACTATTATCTAAGTTAATCAAATTTCCAATATTTACTTATACTCATATCTTTTCTATCATTTTGAATTGCTAAAAATATTTTTTCTTTTAATAAATGATGATAATGAAGACTAACCCAAATATTTTTCCACCTTTATCTTTGTTTATAATTTTTCTTTAAAACACCGTAAAAAAATTTATTCTTTCAGATGGATTGAATAATTATTTTTATACCAGATTAATTCAGTTTATTTAAAATATTTTGCTTATAAGATTCTTTGAAAATACTTTCTCCATCATGTTTATAATTTAATATTGTAATGCCCAGGGCTTTTAGTCTATTCTCTGTTGTGTTAATTCTATCCAGTGGGTCAGGATGAGTTGAAAGAAAAGTTGCAATTTTAGAACTTGATTGTGAAACTAATCCATCATCTCTAAGTTTTTCAAAAAAGAATTTTACTGCACCGGGATAAAATCTTGTTGAGCTAAGATATTTAATTGAATATTCATCACTTTCATCTTCATTGGCTCTGCTGTTTGCAAGAAGTGCTAAACCAGAAAATAAATTTGCTGCCAGTTCAGCTAATTGAGATGGATTTTCACCAAGTGCAATACTTAATATAATTGATATTCCATATGAAGCTGTTATTCTTTGTGTTGCATGTCTTCTTTCAACATGTGCAATTTCATGGCCAATTACACCAGCAAGAGCTGCTTCTGAATCAAGATATTTTAATAAACCAGTATATAAGTAAATGTAACCGCCAGGTAGTGCAAATGCATTTAATATACTGTCGTTCTTAATTATTTCTATTTGATAATTATATACATCACGCTTTTTAATTTCAGGTGATTTCAATATTTCACGAAAAATATTTTTATCAATGTATTCTTTTACTTCTTGATTATCATAAATTGGATATTCTTTTGTATTCTTTCGAATTTCTGAATCAAACTGTTTGCCTAAATTAACCTCATCATTGTCTGTGAATATATTAATGCCAGTAGAGCAAGCAGAAATGAAAATTATTGCAAGTATCCAGACTTTTAATTTTTTTATCTTCATAATTTATCCTCACTGATTTGTTGAGTTAAATCTCTTCTTAAGTAGATAAATAAAAACAGGGGCACCTATCAACGCAGTAATAGCTCCGACTGGTAATTCGGCAGGTGAGATAATTGTTCTAGCAATTGTGTCTGCAATTGTTAAGTATGATGCTCCAATAAAAAATGACGAAGTAAATACGATTCTGTTATCATTACCAAAAATTATTCTGCAAATATGTGGAATTAATAATCCTACAAATCCAATAATTCCGCTTACGGAAACAAGCGTTCCAATCATAATGCTGGTTAGAATGTAAGATGAATTTCGAAGAAGTTTTGTATTAATTCCCAGTTGTTTTGCATAATCCGAACCAAGACTTATAACATTAAACTTGTTTGATAAAAGAATTAAAATTCCTGAAGTTAAAATTGTAACAGGGATAACAAAAATGAGATTGTTTTTTTCTGCTAATGATAAATTGCCTATTAACCAGAAAATAGCTGTTCTAAGAGAATCGTTCATTAAAGTCATCATTAATAAAATTGCAGCAGAGAAAAAAGCACCAACCATAATGCCCGAAAGTAAAAGAACATTTGGTTCAAGTTCTCCAAATCTTCTTCCCAATATGAAAACTATTAACATAACAGATAGCGAGCCTGCAAAAGCAAGAAATTGAGTTCCGATAAAAGATAATCCTAAGATGAAAGATAGAATTGCTCCAAATGTTCCGCCACTTGAAATGCCAAGAATGTAAGGTTCGGCCAAAGGATTCATCAATAAAGATTGAAATACAGCACCAGCAATTGATAAACCTCCGCCAACCATAATTGCATAAAGAATTCGGGGTAATCTTATCTCTAAAATTATTTGAGATAAAAAATTATCTTGATTATTAAAAAGAATTGAGAAAATGTCAATAATATTAATCTTTACGCTTCCTATTGATAAACAAATTAATGATGTGATTAACAAAATGAAAGATAAAATTAGGATTCGGAAAATAAATCCGCCTAAAGTTAATCTTGAAGTTGTTTCCATAATTCATCTAAAAGTTCTTGAATGCCAAAACCACTTACAGCAGAAAAAACAACAACAGGAATGTTATCATCAATTTTTTTCTTTTTAATTTTTCTAATAGTTGAATCATCAGCTAAGTCTGCTTTAGAAAATCCGATTATGCGCTTCTTTTTGCTTAAGACTTTAGAATATTTTTCAAGTTCACTTATCAAGGTTTTATAATCTTTTTGATAATTTTCAGAAGTAATGTCAATCATTATTAACAAAATTTTTGTTCTTTCGATATGACGCAAAAATTTTAATCCAAGACCTTTACCTTTGTGAGCTCCTTCAATTATTCCAGGTATATCGGCTACAGTAAAACTTTGAAAATCTTTATAACGAACGATTCCAAGATTTGGTTCGAGTGTGGTGAAGGGATAATCTGCTATTTTTGGTTTTGCTTCTGATATAACAGAAATCAAGGTTGATTTGCCAACATTTGGAAATCCAACCAAACCTACATCAGCAATTAATTTTAATTCGAGTATTAAATTTTTTTCTTCTCCTTCTTTGCCAGGTTCTGCATATCTTGGTGTTTGATTTGTAGGGGTTGCAAAGTTTGCATTTCCTTTTCCACCTTTACCACCTTTAGCTGCAAGGAAAGTTTTTCCATCTTTGTCGAGGTCGCAAAGAACTTCTTCAGTTTCAGCGTCTTTAATTACAGTTCCAACGGGAACTTTAATAAAAATATCTTTACCATTTTTTCCATCTTTAAGAGATGAGCCACCGGGTTGACCATTCTGTGCGATATATTTTCTTTTGTATCTAACATCAAGAAGTGTGTTTAAATTTTTATCGGCAACAAAAATTACATTGCCGCCATTACCGCCATTACCACCGGCTGGTCCTCCTTTTGGTACATATTTTTCTCTTCTAAATGCAACTGCTCCATTGCCCCCTTTACCGGCTTTTACATAAATTTTTGCGTAATCTATAAACATATTATTGTGAGCTCTTAAAATATTCCGAGATAATTGATTTGAATTGTTCAGCTTCTTTTGAATTGGAACTGAGATTACGATTTAAAAGTGCATTGTCAATAATTTGATTAGCTTCTTCAATTGAATTGCTATTTGAAATTAATTCAAGAATGTTTGAAAAATCTTCAATGTCATAATCAAATATGGTTTCAATTATTTTTGTTATTTCTTTGTCTTCTAAGAGTTCGTTTATATTAATTGATTTAGTTTTTTTCTTGTTTTCCTCAGATAAATTTTTTTTTATGGTTTCATTTAAATCAGGCTCATAACTTTTTTCTTCTGAATAAATTGTTTCATCAGCAATTTTAAAAATAGATTCAAGTGTATCGTGATTATCAGCTTCTTCTTCAATTTTATTTTTTTCTTTTTCGAATTCATCTTCTTCATTTGACAATTCTTCTGGTTCATCTTTTATCAAATTTTTATTATCAAAAAATTTAGTTGAGATTGTAACTTCTTCTTCTTGTGCAGTAGATTCATCTTGTTGTTCCTCATCTCCTTCTTGATTTTCTATTTCTTCTTCTGATTCGTCAATAGGTTCAATCTCGTTGTCTTTGTCAACTCTTATTCTAAATTTTTGTGGTTTATAAGTGATTTGTATTTCCTCTTCATTTTTTTCAGCTTCAGATAAATTTTCACTTTCTAATTCTTCAGATTTCTGGATATCCTCACTTTCTTGGTTTAATTCTTCTTCGATATTAACTTCAGTATTTTCTAATTCAATTATATCTTCTTCAAAAGAATCTTCTTCATAAATATTTTCTTCGGGTTCTTTAATTTTAATTTCGTCTATAGATTCGATTGGTTCTTCAATAGTTTCAGGCTTTGGTCGCTCAGCTTCTTCAAGTTGTTTTTCTTCAGTTAAAATAGCATTAAATTCTTTTTGTATATCATTTATGCTGCATTTAATTGTTGAATCTTCACCAAATGCAATTCGGAGTCTTCTTAAATGCTGTTCTAAATTTTTTTCTTCAAGAAAAAGCTCTATTGCCTGAAGTGGAATTTTATTTTTTTGAAGTTCGCCGATATTGAAAAAATCTGCCATCGAGTTAAGAGCAGTTGATAAAATATTATTGAGATTTGTTTCAACACCTATTTTATCAATTTTGTCAAGAAGTTCTTCGAATTCTTGAAGATTCAAAGAAAGGATTTTTTTTGAATTGATGTATGAAATCAAAATTTTTTTTAGATAATTATAGTAATAAACATAATTTAAGATTTGTTTGATTTCTCCAGAGGTTCTGTGTTCACCCTCATCGTAAATAAATTTTTTAAGTGTCCATTTAGGTCGAACCAGATAATTGATTGTGAAGGAAGAAGCATGCAGAATTAATTTTGAGATATATTCAAAGGAAAGTCTTTTTGTTTTTTTTATTTCATCATTGATAAGAGAAAAGTAATAAGCGATTTTTTCTCCCGAGTAATCGAATATTGAATCTCTTAGAAGTTTTTGTCTATCTTCAAAAATAATATAATCAATTTCAGCCGAGATATAATTTAATATTGCCGGATGCAAATCCAATTTGGATAATTGTTCGAAAGTAAAATATGGGCCAAGCTTGCTCACCTTGTTAAGATTAAAGTCATAAATAAATTTTATTTCTCGTTCGAACATGATTGAGTTGAGTTCCCCAGAAATAATTTCACAATAAAGCTTCTCAATAATACCAAAAAGGTTAAAAAAAATCCCGACAAAATTTGTCGGGATTTATAAGTATCTAAGCTTCCACTTCTTCCGATTTTAATTTAGCCTTAACATATTCACGATTCATGCGAGCAATATTTCTAATTGAAATTCCTTTTGGGCATTCAGCTTCGCAGGCATAAGTATTTGAACAAGCCCCAAATCCTAATTCATCCATTTTCTTTACCATTGCTTGAACTCTTCTATACCGTTCAGGTTGACCTTGAGGCAGTAATGCAAGATGAGAAACTTTGGCACTTACAAACAACATTGCCGAAGCGTTTTTACATGCAGCTACGCAAGCACCGCAGCCAATACAAGTTGCAGAATCCATTGCTTCTGAAGCTACATCTTTTGGGATTGGAATTGCATTTCCATCAGGGGCACTTCCTGTATTAATCGAAATAAATCCACCAGCTTCCATAATTCTATCTAAAGCTGAACGGTCAACTATTAAATCTTTTATTACTGGAAATGCTTTGGCTCTGTATGGTTCAACCCAAATTGTATCCCCATCTTTAAAATTCCTCATATGCAATTGACATGTAGCAATTCGAGGTATCGGTCCATGGGGATGACCATTAATAACAATTCCACAAGTTCCGCATATTCCTTCACGACAATCACTTTCAAATGCAATTGGTTCTAGATTTTTGCTTTCGAGTTCGTTATTCAATTCATCAAGCATTTCAAGGAATGAAGAATCGGGTGAAACAGAAACTTTATATTCAACAAAACTTCCGGCAGCATGTGGTCCTGCTTGACGCCAGATTTTTAATGTTAGGTTTAATTTTTTCTCGTTCATTTTTTTACCCCTTAATTCCAAACTTTTATTTAATTACTTATAACTTCTTGTTGCTAATTGTACTGTTTCAAATATTAATGGCTCTTTGTTCAATTCCCATTTACCGACTTCTTTGAATTCCCATGCAGCTACATAGGCAAATTCTTCATCATTTCTTTTAGCTTCACCTTCTTCTGTTTGATATTCTACTCTAAAGTGTGCACCACAAGATTCATTTCGATGTAAAGCATCAATTGCCATCAATTCTGCTAATTCAAGATAATCTGCAACTCTGCCTGCTCTTTCCAAACATTGGTTAAGATCATTTGCACTTCCCACAACGTTAACATTTTTCCAGAATTCTTCTCTAAGCTCTCTAATTTCTTTAATTGCTTCTTTCAAACCTTGTTCACTTCTTGCCATTCCAACTTTATCCCACATTATTCTGCCTAATTGTTTATGAATGCTATCAACAGTTCTTTTTCCTTTAATAGATAAAAGTTTATGAACAAAATCTTCTATTTCATTTTTGACTTTATCAAATTCAGGGTGGTCAGTTTTAATAAGTGAAGGTTTTTCGCTTGCTAAATAGTTTCCAATTGTATAAGGGAGAATAAAATAACCATCAGCTAAACCTTGCATAAGAGCACTTGCACCGAGTCGATTTGCTCCATGGTCAGAAAAATTTGCTTCGCCTGCAACAAACAAACCAGGAATTGTACTCATTAAATTATAATCTACCCAGAGTCCACCCATAGTATAATGTGGTGCTGGATAAATTTTCATTGGTACTTCATAAGGGTTTTCCCCGGTTATAGTTTGATATATTTCGAATAAATTTCCATAACGTTCTTCAATAACTTTTTTTCCGAGTCTATTTATAGCATCTCTGAAATCAAGATAGACTGCTTCTTGTCCTTGAGCGCCACGACCTTCATCTACAACTTCTTTAGCAGCTCTTGATGAAATATCGCGGGGTGCAAGATTTCCATAGGTTGGATATTTTCTTTCAAGGAAATAGTCACGTTCTTCTTCAGGAATATCATTTGGATGACGCATATCTCCTTTAAATTTTGAAACCCAGATTCTGCCATCATTTCGTAAGCTTTCGCTCATTAAAGTCAATTTTGATTGAATATCACCATGCAAAGGCAAACAGGTTGGATGAATCTGAGTAAAGCATGGGTTAGCGAAAGCCGCACCTCTTTTATGTGCACGCCATATTGCTGTTGCATTACAATTCATAGCATTAGTAGATAAGAAGAAGACATTTGAATAACCACCTGTGGCAAGAATTACAGCATGAGCAGAATATTTTTCAATTTCGCCGGTTAAAAGATTTCTAACAACAATTCCTCTTGCAACTCCATCAATTACAACAATGTCAAGCATTTCGCGGCGTGTGTAAAGTTTAACATTCCCTAAATTGATTTGTCTATTCATTGCTGAATAAGCACCGAGGAGAAGCTGCTGACCTGTTTGACCTTTTGCATAAAAAGTTCTTGATACCAATGCACCGCCAAAAGAACGATTATCGAGCATACCGCCATATTCACGAGCAAAAGGAACACCTTGAGCTACACACTGGTCAATAATATTTCCACTAACTTCTGCCAGTCTATAAACATTTGCTTCGCGAGCACGAAAGTCACCACCTTTAATTGTATCATAAAAAAGTCTATAAACAGAATCACCATCGTTTTGATAATTTTTAGCTGCGTTAATACCGCCCTGTGCTGCAATACTATGCGCTCTTCTGGCACTATCATGGAATGTAAATACTTTTACATTGTAACCAAGTTCTCCTAACGAAGCAGCTGCTGAGGCACCCGCAAGTCCTGTCCCTACAACTATAATTTCATATTTACGTTTGTTTGCAGGACTGACAAGTTTCATATTAAATTTATGATTTTCCCATTTATCCTGAATAGGACCTTCCGGAACTTTTGAATCTAATTTTATCATTAGTTACCTCCGTAAAAAAATAAAAAGTAAATTGGTATTGAAGAAAATCCAATTACCATAATCAAAGTATAAATCAACCCTAACTTCTGAATAATTGGAAAATATTTTCTATTGTTCCAACCGAAAGTTTGAAATGCACTTTGAAAACCATGCATAAGATGAAATCCCAATAAAATCATTGCAATAACATAAAACAATGAATAAACCGGATTGCTAAAGGCTTCTACTAAAATTTGATAATAATTATGACTTAATGCTAAAGGGTGACCAAAATTAAATGCTATCCAGAATGTTTTTAAATGAATAATTAGAAAAATAAAAATTATGCTTCCGCTCCAAATCATTGTGCGCGAAAAAATATTTGTATTTTCTGAAGAAGCATTAATCTTATATTTCACCGGACGAGCTTTTTTATTTTCATACCATAATCTTATTCCATCATAAATATGAAATACAAAGATTAAGAGTAAAATTACTTCAATGACTCGCACTAATGGTTTTATTGTATCAAGATTTTTTACGACTGTATTAAAAATCTGGGGCCCACCAAAAAGTGAGAGGTTATTGATTAAATGGATAATTAAAAATAACATAAGACAAACCCCGGTCACAGCCATAAGAATTTTTTTACCAATTGAGGAGTTTAATGCATTTAAAAACCAGCCCATTAATATTCTCCTATATTTTGAATAATGTTATAAAGTAATTTTGTTTGGTAAGAGTCGAAATGAAATATTCCGTACGAGTTAGAGGAGCCACAGTTTTACACCAAAAATTATATAAGCACTATTTAAGATAAGTTTATTAAGTATCTTTTTCAAAGAGAAAATATTTAATAACAAAGGGAAAATTATATAAAGATTATACTGATTATGAGTATTGAGTTTATAAAAATTTTATTTAGAAAGAAAATTTTGAATTGATTAAATAATTATAGAATTATGAATGGAACTGAAAAAGTAAATGAATAAAGTTGAGAAATAGTAAATTCATTTAAAAATTCGAAATCAATCTTTGTTAATAGGCTTTTAGATTAGTTTTGTAAGTACAAAAAATTGTCATCAAAAAATTTTTTTAGATAAACGAAAATATTTTATATCTTAGAAATGTCGTTCTATAAAGTTTGCGGTGTCCGTTAGGACTTAATAGGGAAACCGGTGAAAGTCCGGTGCTGCCCCGCAACTGTGAGAGATGTAAAAGTCGTTTAACATTATGCCACTGCCTGCAGAGGAAGGTGGGAAGGCGTTAAACGATATCTCAAGCCAGGAGACCTGCCGCAAGTTCCAGTTTAATAAATCAACCTTCGCGGGTGAGGTTTGATTTACGAGTTAACATATCGTAATATCATTCAAACTTATCAACCCACGAAGTTACAACTTTTTAACAACTAAAATTTGTTTAACAAAAAAGGAGTAACTTCTATGAAAAATTTTTTATTCATCATTCTATTTTTTTATAGTCTTTTTGTATTTGCACAAACTGATACTCTTAAAACAACTTTATCGGAAGTTGTAGTTACAGCCAACAGAACTGAAACACCTTATTACTCAATTGCAACTTCAGTTACAGTTATAACATCAGAAGAAATCTCTCAAAAACATTATAACACAGTTGTTGATGTTTTAAGAGAAGTTCCTGGATTATCAATAATTCAGCAGGGTGGTCAGGGAAAAATTGCTAATCTTTTTATGAGAGGAGCAAATTCTAATCATACTCTTGTATTTATTGATGGAGTTAAAGTTAACGATGCTTCTTCTCCAAATAATGCTTTTGACTTTTCAATATTAAATACATCTGATATTGAGAAAATTGAAATTGTTAGAGGTCCACAAAGTACACTTTATGGCTCAGATGCCATCGCAGGTGTAATTAATATTATTACAAAAGGATTAAATAAAAATAAAAATTATTCTCTTTCACTTGAAGGAGGCTCAAATTCATTTTATAAAGGAAATGCTTCGTTAAATGGAAATTATGGAATTATTGATTATTATATTTCTGCTGCTAAAATAGGAAGCAAAGGAATTTCTGCAAGCAATTCAAAATATGGAAATTCTGAAAGCGATGGATTCGATAATAATTCTCTAACATCAAAACTCAATTTTAACTTCCTCGAAAATTTGGGAATAAATCTTCTTTATAAATACTCGAAGTTAAAAACTGACTTGGACCACAACGAAAAAAATGGCGATGACCCGAATTATAATTACAATGTTGAAGAACAGTTATATAAAGCTGAACTGAAAAATTATTTGTTCGATAAAATGTGGGAACAGTTTATTTCTGCCGCATTTGTTAAAAGAACAGCCAAAACAAAAGATGATGTTGATGAGATAAGACCTAATTCTTCATCTAATAGCTATAATCACTCAGAGAGAATAAGATTTGGCTGGCAAAATAATTTTTATTTTATCAAAAATAATTTGATAACAATTGGAATTGAATCAGAATTAGAAAAAGCAAACACAAGTTATTTTAGCACATCGGATTGGGGACCTTATGAGAGTGTATTCCCTGAAAAATCAATACGCACAACTGGAATTTATTTTCAAAACCAATTTAATCTTGCAAATTCTTTATTCACATCAATAGGAATTCGCATTGATAAGAATGAAAAATATGGAACTATCACTACTTTCAGATTTGCACCTGCTTATTATTTTCATTCAACAAATACAAAATTGAAGATGAGTTATGGTTCTGGTTTTAAAGCTCCTTCGTTGTATTATTTGTTTGACCCTCTTTTTGGTAATCCAGATTTAAAACCTGAGAAAAGCAGAGGCTGGGAGTTCGGTATTGAACAATTTTTAATGAATAGTAAATTTTCTTTTGGTATAACATATTTCAATCTAAATTTAACCGACATGTTTGGATATGATGCGAATTTTAAAACTGTTAATATTGCAAAAGCTTCTTCAAAGGGATTAGAAATTTATTCAACTTTATCAGATTTAAATGGAATTTCATTTAATGTAAATTATACTTATAACGAAACTAAAGATGAATACAAAAACAGCAGTGATTATAATCAGCAATTGCTGAGACGACCAAAACATCAGTTTTATTTGAGCATTGGATATCGATTGAATGATAAAATTTTATTGAGTTCATCATTAAAATATGTCGGTAAACGAGATGACAAAGATTTTTCGTTCTATCCTGCAAAAAGAGTAACAATGAGTGATTATTCTGTTGTAAATGTTTCGGCAACATATAAATTGTTAAATAATGTTGATATTTATGGAAAAATAGAAAATTTATTTAATAAAGATTATGAAGAAGTATTGTATTACGGAACATTGGGCAGAACCTTTTATCTGGGATGTAATTTCAGGTTATAAATTTTTTTCTTGAAAAGATTTATAAAATCTTGGGGTTGTTTCAAAAGTTCAGAATATGAAAATGTTATAGCTAAAATTGATAACTGCATTTAAGATTTTGTTTTTCCTTTACTAATAACATATATAATTGAACTGATGAGACAGCCTCAAGATTATTTGAACAACCCTTCAATTTCGTTTTTAGTTAATTCTCTTACTTCACCAAATTTTAAGTCTCCAAGCAAAATATTTTTTATTCTAACTCGAACAAGACGCAATGTAGGAAATCCAACAGCAGCAGTCATTTTTCTAACCTGTCTATTTCTGCCTTCAATTAATGTAATGCTAATCCATGATGTTGGAATATTTTTTCTTTCTCTAATTGGAGGAATTCTTGGAGGGAAGTCAGGTTCTTCTATTATTTTTACTTTTGCAGGAAGAGTTTTTTTGCCTTCTATTTCTACACCATCTCTAAGTTTTTGAAGTGATTCTGATGTTGGAATTCCCTCGACCTGAACAAAATATTCTTTTTCGTGTTTGTTTTTGGGATTTAATAAGTAATTGGTTAAAAATTTATCATTAGTTAAAAGCAATAATCCTTCACTGTCCATATCTAATCTTCCAACGGGATAAACATCTTTAGGGAAATTATAAAGCGATTTTAATGTTCTTCTTCCATGTTTGTCTGTAAACTGTGAAAGGACACCATAAGGTTTGTTAAGTGCAAAATATTTCAGAGTTTTTTTCATTTTTGGTTAAAATCAATTTTTATTTTTTTGGGAAGAAGACTTTAAATATACTTCCCTCATTTAATTTGCTTTCAACAGAAATATTGCCGCCATGTTTCTCAATCATTTCTTTGCATAAGAGTAAACCCAGACCTGTTCCACTTTCAGAATAAGTCCCTTTTGTTGAGAAATGAGTATCAGGTTTGAATAATTTTTGAATGTCATCAGAAGAAATTCCAATTCCTGTATCCTGCACAGTAATTTCAACTCCATCAGAACTGAAAAGAGAATTGATGGTTACAGTTCCTCCTTCTTCTGTAAATTTAATGGCATTGCTGATTAAATTGTTCAAAACAGTATTTAAAATGTATTCATCAACAAAAATAATAGCATTTGAATCTATTTCATTTTTCAATTTAATATTTTTTATTGTAGCACTTGCACCATGAAGATTAAGTATTTCATTAACTTTATTGCGAAGATTAATTTTTATTGGTTCAATTATAATTTTATCCGATTGCAATTTTGTCCATTCAAGCAGATTTATTAATAGTTCATAAATTTTTTTTGATTGATTTCTTATTCCTTTAACAATTTCTTTTTTTGTGTCATCTGGGAGCGAATCAAATTCTTCGTAGAGTAAATCAGCATAACTTAGTAGTCCTTGAAAAGGATTTTTCAAATCGTGAGAAATAACTGAGTAAAATCTATCCTTTGCAGCATTAATATTTTTTAGTTCTACAGTATATTTAATTAATTTCTCTTCTGCTTCTTTTCTCATACGAATTTCTTCCATCAAATTTTCATTTAAAATGTTCAATTGCTCAAGTCTGATGCTCAAATCCTGCTCAATTTTTTTTCTTCGTTTTACAACGTTAAATGCTATGAATAAAAAGACAGTAAGAAATACAGAAACAAGGGCTATAATTATTTCATAATTATTATTCAAAAAGTATTTTCCCATCAGTGAAGTTTTTAATCTCTTTTAATTATACAATTTAGCAACTTTATTTTTAATAAAATATTTTTCTTATGATAATATCATTTCTTAATTTAACAGTATATTAAGATTATAAATCGAGAGAAAAATATGAAAATAAAATTACCACACTCAACGCAAAACTGGATATCTTTGGTTGGAGCTACAATTGCTCTTATAAGTTTTTTTATGATAGTATTTTTATTTGTAGTTAGTTCGATTTTTGGGAAGGATAATTCATATCTTGGTCTGGTAATATATATTGCCTTGCCTGCAGTTTTAATTTTTGGTTTGATATTAATTCCTGTTGGCATGTGGGTAAAAGTTAGAAGGGAAAGATTAAATATTCAAAAGGATAAAAAAGAATGGCCTGTAATTGATTTTAATGATATACGACATAGAAATGCATTTGTAATTTTTTCTGTTGGCACCTCAATTTTTCTCCTTGCTTCTGCAGTAGGAAGTTATGAAGCATTTCATTTTACCGAGTCAGTTGAATTTTGTGGTAAATTGTGCCACTCTGTAATGAAACCCGAATATACTGCATATCAGAATTCACCACATGCAAGAGTTGCATGCGTTGAATGTCATGTCGGCACAGGTGCAAGCTGGTATGTTCGTTCTAAATTGTCCGGATTATATCAGGTTTATGCAGTAACTCTCGGAACAGTACCCAAACCAATTGAAACACCAATAAAAAATTTAAGACCGGCAAGAGAAACATGTGAAGAATGTCATTGGCCTCAAAAGTTTTATTCAAGAAAGCTGAGAGTTGAAAAGCATTATTTGAATGATAAGAACAATACTGAATGGGATATAACATTGACAATGAAAATTGGTTCTCAGGTTAGTGCTCTTGGTCTGGAAGAAGGTATTCACTGGCATATCAATCCAAATATTAAAATCGAATATAAAGCACTTGATTCTAAACGCGAAAAAATTCCATGGGTAAAATATACTAATCTTAAAACAGGAGAAGTTTTTGTTTATGAAGATGGAAAAGGAAAAATTGATAAAAGAATTTTAGATTCATTAGAAACAAGAGTGATGGATTGCATGGACTGCCATAATCGCCCATCACATAATTATAAACCACCAGCAATTTTTATAAATGATGCAATTACAGCTAATGTTATTCCACGTGAACTTCCTCAAATAAAATTTGCTGCTATGGATGTTTTGAGTAATAATTTTTCTTCGACAGATTCCGCAATGAAAGAAATATCACATTATATTAATACATTTTATAAAGATAATTATCCGGAAATATATACAACAAAAAAAGAAATGATAGATAAAGCAATTAAAGGAATACAGGAAGGGTTTAAGAAAAATATTTTTCCTGAAATGAAAGTTAGATGGGATGTCTATCCAAATAACATTGGTCATCTTGAATTTATTGGTTGCTTTAGATGTCACAATGATAATCATAAGTCAAGTGAGGGGAAAGTAATTAAAAAGGATTGTAATTTATGTCATACAATTAATTCACAGGGACCCTCAAATAATTTGCAGATTGCTTCTATAAATTCAGAACTTGAGTTTAGACATCCTGGAAATGATGTTGGCGATAAATGGAAAAAAATGCTGTGCGTTGAATGTCACACAGGATTGAACCCTTAAGAAATTGATAAAATCAAATTGTATTAATTTTTTATATCACATAAATAAACTTATATGAAGTATTAAGAATAAACTAATAAATTTGTTTTTGTAAAAAGCAATCTTAGTTTTAGATATGAATATGGAGTTGTTTACGGGACTATTATTTTTCTATAAGATTATTTATTATCACTTCGAGAAATTTTCATCCTTTGGATAAAGTGAGACCTGAATTATTAAATATTATTTTGATTCTTCTGGCTTTTGTATTTACATCTTGTTCGTCAAGGTCAATTTTTGAAAGAATAAATTCTCCTGTAGCAGATGGCAGATACGACAGTGAATTCCCTTACACAAATGCATCTAAACAGCTCGAAGAGATTAGTGATTGCATCAGATTAATTAACAGCATAGCTTTTTATACAAGTTATGTTTTTGATTCAAGTTCTTTTATAACTGTTGAAGAATTAAAAAAAATTGATATCGAAAGAAAAGCCGTTCAAAAAGTTTATTTCAATAGAACAGCTTCTGGAACTGCAACTTTAATTTATAAAGGTCAGGATAAAATACTTTTTCTTACAGTAGCTCATGTGGTTTCATTTGAAGATACATTAATTTCTTATTTCATTAATCAGGATGGAAGCACTTCAAATTTTGTTCAAAGTATTTCGATTAAAACTCGTCAAACTAATTATATTCCTGATTTGCCATCGGGTAGTGAACTTGAAATTGTATTGATAGACAAAAATATTGATGTGGCTCTGCTGGGCAAAAAAATATTGCAAACAGAATTACTGAATGTTTCTGTATTTAATTATCCATGGGGAAAATCTTCGGAGCTTGAATGGGGAAATTTTGTTTATGTTTTTAGTTATCCAATGAATTTAAAGATGGTTACAAAAGCTCTGGTAAGTATTTCAAGCAAAGAAAAAAATACATTTTTGATTGATGCAGTATTTAACAGAGGTTCAAGCGGTGGAATTGTATTAGCCATTCGTGATGGTGCTCCAAACTTTGAACTTGTTGGTCTCGTTAAATCTGTACCAGCAGATTTTCAATATACTGTTCATCCTTTGACTAAAGATAGAAATCTCGACTTTAATCCAATGATGCCATATAAAGGAGAACTTTATGTTGAAAGAGAACAAATATTAAGAACTGGTATTACAAAAGTAATTTGTATTGAAGCAATAAAAGATTTAATAGAAATACATAAATCTTATCTTGCAAGTAAAGGATATTTTTTGCCTAAGTTTTAATTTTCGGCTAAATGAAATTTAAAAGGAGGTCAAGAAATTATGAAGCCTGATACAAATGAATATCCGACTTATTATAAGCAATATGTAGATTTAATTGATTCTGAAAATATTTTAGAAATACTGGAAACACAATTACAGGAAGTAGAAAATCTTTTCAATTCAATTGACGAAGAAAAATCTAATTTTCGATACGCAGAAAAGAAATGGAGCATAAAAGAAGTGCTTGGTCATCTTATTGATAGTGAAAGAATTTATTCATGCAGAATATTAAGAGTATCTCGAAACGACCCAAATCAACTTGTTACATTTGATGAAAATTTATTTATAGAAGAATCAAATTATTCCTCTCTTAAATTAAAAGATATTCTTAATGAATTTATACTTTTGAGAAAATCTACAATTTTGATGTTGAAAGGAATGAAAGAAGAAATGTATTCGAGAACAGGAATTATTAACGGGCAAAATATTACAGTGAGAGCATTAGCTTATATAATTGCCGGACATGCACTTCATCATTGTAATGTAATTAAAGAAAGATATCTTATATAAAAATGTCACTTTTAGTATTAGCATTTCCCGGGATTGATCAAAAAGATTATAAATGGATTCAATCCATTAGAGAAAAATATGATGAACGATATTATAATATTGTCGAACCGCATTTTACATTAGTCTTTCCATTGTTAGGTATTTCTGCAGATGAACTGAGCAGGCACGTAAAAACGGTCTCGAAAAAATTTGGGGTGTTTTATTTCGTAATACGATGTGCCCAAATAGTGAAAGATTCATTCAGTGATTATACAGATGTGTTTTTAATTCCAGAAGAAGGTTATAGAATTTTTGTAAAACTCCACGATGCACTTTATACAGGCCCAATTGAAAAACATCTTCGACTTGACATACCTTTCATTCCTCATATCGGAATAGCAAATAATATTGATGCAAAATTCTGTAAAAAAATTGCTGATGAAATAAATTCAAGAAATCTTGAAATAGTAGGCGAGATTAATAAACTGAGCATAGTAAATTATGATAATGTGAAAGTTGATGTAATTGAAAATATCTATTTGAGGAAATAAAATTATTTACTTGTGTGAATAAAAAATATTCACACAAAACGAAATTCAATTTAAAACGACTAATGTGGCAAACAATTAATACTGTAGTTAAATGAATAATAAACTATTTCTGAAAGATTGTATAAGAAAAATTGAGTGGGAAGGAATATTCTGGTTATCTGGACTCATATATTTAATATTTATAAATCCATATAAAGAACAACATTTTACACTATGCCCATTTCATAATATCGGTATTAATTTTTGTCCTGGTTGTGGTTTGGGAAAATCGATTTCATTTATTTATCATCTGGATTTCATAAATTCATTACATACTCACCCGCTTGGAATATCAGCTTTAATATTAATATCATACAGAATAATTATTTTAATTAAAAGAACAATTAATAATTTTAATCAAAAGGAGAATTTATGCCGAACGTATATGAATTAATGCCTGAAATAATGGGTGAAGAACAAATTTACATTGCTAACCTAATTAAAAATTATGACGACAAAGAGGCACAGCAATTCGCAAATATTTATCGTGCAAGAAGAAGAGATCCACAAACAATTTTACTTGTAACACTTGTAGGTTTTCTTGGGATTGCAGGAGTTCAAAGATTTCTTACTGACCAGATAGGTATGGGAATTTTGTATTTACTTACTGGGGGTATATGTTTAATTGGAACTATAATTGACCTTATCAATTACAAACGAATTGCATTTGAATATAATCAAAAACAGGCAGCACAAATTGCCTTTATGCTTAAAGGGACTCAATAAACACTCAAAGATTTTTTTGTTTTACAAATTTTATTTATTAACTTAGCAGTGTAGAGCAGATGCTCTGATATATTTTTTGCCGGGGGCAATAAAATCTATTTGAGTGTTCTGCTTTGCAGCAGTATCAGTAACATTTTTAAAGGAGTTTTACAAATGGCAGAGCGTGAAAACGGAACCGTAAAGTGGTTTAATGCTGCAAAGGGTTACGGTTTTATTGAGCGCAGTCAAGGCGGTGATGTATTCGTTCATTTCTCTTCAATTCAAGCTGAAGGATACAAAAGCCTTGAGAAGGGTCAAAAGGTTGAATTTACTGTTGGAGAAGGACCAAAAGGACCCCAGGCTCAAGATGTAAAAGTTGTCAAATAATAAAGATTTATTTGCTACAACTGAGCGGCTTTAATTGAGCCGCTTTTTTTATTTTTTCAATGTTGAACTTTTTTTATTAGAAATGCATTTTTGCATATGCAATTAAGAAAATTTTCTAAGATGAAAATTCTTTTATTAAACACTAACAATACCATCTCAGATACTTCATATCATCATAGCTGCATCTGTTGCTTCTTATTACTATATTGTTGCTGATTTCATTATCAGCCTTCAATTCTTTTTTAATAATTTTTTAATTTTTTAAGAGGAATGAAAATGGGAACTTTAAACAGGAATAATCTAATTAGTTTTGCTGAAGAACTGTTAACAAAAAGGCAAACACATTTTTGCACTGCGTCGTTAAAGACAGAAGCAATAGAGTATCTTAATGGATTAATTGATTTTTTATTCCCTCACTTTTCAAATAAAGTTTATTACACAGAAGAAGATATTATTTCAAAACTTCAACTTCTAAAGAGAGATTTAATTCAATTGATTAAGTTATTGAATGGGTTAGCCCCTGAAAATGTCGAAGAAGCAGCAGAAAAATTCATTTTAAAACTTCCTAATATACATAGTATGCTCTGGGCAGATGCAGAATTTATTTACCAGGGAGACCCAGCTGCAGAAAGTGTTGATGAAGTAATATTAGCTTATCCTGGTTTTATGGCAATTGTAATTTATAGAATTGCTCATGAACTCTATTTATTAAAAGTTCCTATTATACCTAGAATTTTGACCGAACATGCGCATCAAATTACTGGAATTGATATACACCCAGGAGCAACTATTGATTCACCATTTTTCATTGATCACGGAACTGGAATAGTAATTGGGGAAACTACAGTAATTGGAAAAAATGTTAAACTTTATCAAGGTGTTACTCTTGGTGCATTAAGTGTCGATAAAAGTTTAGCTCAAACAAAACGTCATCCTACAATTGAAGATGATGTTGTAATTTATTCTCAAGCAGTAATTCTGGGTGGCAATACAGTTATAGGCAGTAACAGCATAATTGGTGGAAATTCATGGATAACTCAAAGTATTCCACCTAATTCAATTGTCTATAACAAAAGTGAAGTGCGAGTAAGAAGAACAAAAGAATTTGAAAATACATTAGACTTTGTCATTTAATAAAAACAGGAGAAATATAATGAAAGCACAAAATGTTCTTGAATTAATTGGAAATACGCCTCACCTTAGAATAAATAAACTTTTTGGTAATAAACATGAGGTATGGGTCAAATTGGAGAGATCTAATCCTGGAGCGAGTATTAAGGATAGAATTGCTCTTTCAATGATTGAAGATGCAGAAATGAAAGGAATCTTAAAACCCGACAGTATAATTGTAGAACCTACATCTGGAAATACTGGAATTGGACTGGCAATGGTTGCTGCTGTAAAAGGTTACAAGTTAATTCTTGTTATGCCAGAATCAATGTCAATTGAAAGAAGAAAAATTATGGCAGCATTTGGAGCTGAATTTGAATTAACACCACGAGAACTTGGGATGAAAGGTGCAATTGCAAAAGCTCAGGAAATTGCTGCTAATAATCCAAAAGTATGGATACCACAACAATTTGAGAACCCTTCTAATGTTGATATTCATATTAAAACAACTGCTCAGGAAATTTTAAATGATTTCCCCGATGGTTTTGATTATTTAATTACTGGAGTTGGTACGGGTGGACATATTACAGGAGTAGCAAAAGTACTAAAGGAAAAATTTCCGCACATTAAAGTTTTTGCAGTCGAACCAGCAGCTTCGCCTGTTATTTCCGGAGGACAACCCGGTCCGCATCCAATTCAGGGTATTGGAGCCGGTTTTATCCCTAAAATATTTGATACATCGTTGATAGATGGAGTAATTCAAATTACAAAAGAAGAAGCATTCGAATTTGCACGCCGCGCAGCAAAAGATGAAGGATTATTTGTAGGAATTTCTTCAGGTGCATCTCTTGCCGCTGTAAATAAAAAATTAAGTGAGATACCAGAAGGAAAAAGAATACTGACTTTCAATTACGATACAGGCGAAAGATATTTGTCAATTGATGATTTATTTTAATCTTTTTTAAGAATTGCTCTTGCTTTAATTTAAGAAGCAAGAGCAATTTGTTATCATTAAAATCATTTGGCTTTATTATGTTTTGAACTTTTTTAATTATTCGCAAAATTTGATTTGGATTTTTTTTAATAAAATGCTATGTATTGCAGTGCTTTTTTTAGAAATTTTTTGAATAAGGACAAATTATGGAACAAATACAGGAAAAAAAGAAACTTCATGATTTTGCATTTTACTTTTTAATGGGAATCTTAGGTATTAGTGTGTTATACATTCTTGGTTATCTGGTTTACGATATGATTTTTGGATAATATTCGGAAGTTGTAAAACTTCATAATAACAGTGACTTTCATAGAATCATCAAAAAATAATACAGATACAGAAGGTAACTCTTGTATTTTATTATGTTACCACAGGCTTAATCAAACCACAATCTTGAAGGGGACTATAACCCTTCTTCCCCAAAAACAACATTTATAATTTTGTTAAGAATTGAAACGATGAACATGTTTATTAGTTTATTAATGAACTTTATTTTGATTGCAACATTCATTTATTTGATAAGAAAGAAAAATCTACTTTCATTTTTTGAAGGAGGCAAGTGGTGGCTTACCTGGCTTGCTGTAGGTATAATAACTTTGATGGATGAATTGACTTCAATTTATTATGCTCCATTTGAAGCATTCAGATTTATTGGAATGAAAGCTATCGTTTATATTGCTCTTACTTCTTTGTTAATAAGATTCCTTTCAACGAGGATGGTTGAAATTTCAGAGATACTTGAAAAACATGGTATGAGAGGAGGCGGAGTATTTTCTTTTTCTTATTTATCGCTTGGTCCTACGGTATCTTTTGTTGCCATTTCTTCTATTCTAGTTGATTATACACTTACTGCAACAATTTCTACTGTTAGCGCTGTAGAGAATGGTACTACATTTTTAGGATTTGGCTATGAAGTAAAATATATAATCATGTTTTTTGTTGTTTGGTTTATCGCAGCTATTAACATATTAGGAATTCGAGAGAATGCCAAATTTACTTTTGGAATTTTTATCTTTGCAGCTTTTGTTTTAATTAATTTACTTTTGGGAGGTTTATTCAACTTTGATAATACATCACTCGAAACTTTGAGAAATGGACTTAAACAATTTACGGGAGATTTTACAAGCGGCAGTATTTTTCATTCATACTCAAATCTTATAATAGGTGTTGGTAGTTGTATTCTTGCATATTCAGGAATCGAATCGGTTCTTCAAACTGCTTCTTTAGTCAAAAGCTGGCATGACATCAGAAAAGCTTATTTGTTTCTTGCCTTTACAGTAGGTATTGTTACTCCTCTAATTGCTCTCTTTGCATTAACATCTAAAGTTCCAGTTTTAAAGCACGAAACAGATTTAATTCCAACTTTTGCAAGTATAACAAATGGTCACTTTTTTGGTGTGGTTGTAAGTATTATGGCCTCAGTAACTCTTATAATGGCAGTAAATACGGCTATGGTAGCTTCGGCAGAATTAATTGAAAAGATTGCTGAAAAATATAATTATGCTTGGTTAATAAAATTAAACAAAAGACAAGCCTTGTATAGAATTCATATTATTAATGCTGCTTTTTATACTCTGATATTAATTGTTACAAGTGGAAGTCAAGCAATATTGGCAGAAATGTATGCTGTAGGTTTAGTTGCAAGTTTTTGTATCAATACTGGTTCATTACTGAAGTATCGCTATTCTTATGGCAGAAAAGAAATTACTGCACATACATCAAGATTGGGCACACTGATTTTATTTATTATTCTTCTCAGTACTTTTATATATATAGTTGTTCATCGTCCATATGGAACGTTGTTATGGCTTGTTATTTCAACATTTGTACTCTTAGCAGGAATAAAAATTTCAAAAACCCGCGCTCCAGAAATTCCTCGAAGAAGACTTTCAGATTCACCAATGGATATAGTATTTAGAATAGCTGAAATTCCAGAAGAAATTGTACATATTTATTTTAAACGCCCTCAAGAAGATAATAATGTAAACACATCACGAAATGAGCTAAGTATCTTTTTTTATTCGCCACGAACTGAAAAACCTGAAAATAAATACACAAGTAATTATTGGATTTCTTTACAAGACCGTACAAGTCTGATAGATATGATATATGGTTTACTCGAAACAATTTACTATGAACTTCATAACGAAAAACAAATACATATTCACTTCGGTTGGCCAATGTCGTCTTGGCTTGATAGAATTTCAATAGGAATTATGACATATAAATTAACCCGTTTGCCAAAGAAATTTCCAGACTTTCATTTCCATTTAGAATATAAACCAATAAAATAATTTAATAATGACATTATAGTTTAGAAATAAATTCTTGCTATTTTTATAAAGAGAAATATTATCATATAGTGAAAAATAATTCTGACAAGTTTAAAAATATCCTTGAGATATTAAAAGCAATGGGACTTGTATTTGGTGATATCGGTACAAGTCCAATTTATACTCTTACAGTAATTTTCCTTCTTACACCCCCAACATATCAAAATGTTTTGGGAATTCTATCTCTAGTTTTTTGGACTTTGATAGTGCTTGTAACAATTGAGTATACATTCCTCGCTATGAGTTTAAGTTCTAAAGGGGAAGGTGGTATAATTGTATTGAAAGAAATTCTTCGCAGCATTGTCAAAAAAGGAAGATCAATAATTTTTATTACTTTTCTTGGCTATATAGGTATTTCTCTTTTAATGGGAGATGGTGTAATTACACCTGCAATCAGTATTCTTTCTGCAGTAGAAGGTTTAGAATTGATTCCTGGAATTGGTCATATTGATCAAAATACTATAGTTCTAATTACAATTATCATTACAATAATTTTGTTTTCTGTTCAATCACGAGGGACAGATAAGGTTGCAATTTCATTTGGGCCAATAATGTTATTATGGTTTTTGTCTCTATTTACTTCAGGTATGATATCATTATTGCATAATCCTGTTGTAATTACAGCTATTAGCCCTCATTATGCAGTAGAATTCATGACACATAATGGTATAACGGGTTTTTTTGTATTATCAGAAGTAATATTGTGTGCAACAGGAGGCGAAGCAATTTATGCTGATATGGGACACTTAGGACGTGACCCTATTAGAAGAGCCTGGTATTTTGTATTTCTTGCTCTTGTGATAAATTATTTTGGTCAAGGGGCATTTTTGTTAAAACATAGTCATAATTACAATAATTTTAACATCCTTTTTACAATGATAAAATCTCAAGCACAAATTTTATACATACCATTTCTAATTCTTACATTAATGGCCACTATTATTGCTTCCCAGGCTATGATTTCTGCTATGTTTTCACTTGTATATCAAGGAATTCGTACTTACATCTTTCCTTTGATGCGTGTTAAATATACATCTACTCACTTGAGGTCTCAGATTTATATTGCTGCAGTAAACTGGGGATTATTATTTGCTGTAGTATTAATGATTTTAGTTTTTCGAAAATCGCAAAACCTTGCTGCAGCTTATGGATTTGCAGTAACAACCACAATGGCAATAAGCACATTCTTTATGATATGGATTTTCAAGCGGCAGCAAATTAGATTAAAAGTTTTAATAGCTTTATTTGTGTTTGTTGTAAATTTGCTCTTCTTACTTGCAGTATTTTATAAGATACCTCATGGTGGTTACTGGTCAATAATTATTGCAATGATACCTTTCTTAACTATAAGCATTTGGACAAAAGGCAATCGTGCTGTTCATAAATCTTTTCGTTCGCTGCCAATTGATACTTTTATTACAAGCTTTGATCAACTTTATTCAAAGGGAAATATTTTACCAGGCACTGCTTTGTTTTTTACTAAAGATTTAGATATGATTCCTCCTTACATGGTTCATTGTACAATTAGCAGCAATATTATTTATGAACATAATATTTTGATTTCAATTGCGACAATGGATAAACCATTTGGCACTCAAAAATTATTTGAACCCGAAATTACAGAAGGACTTTCAGGATTAGAAATTCAAATTGGATATCTTGAAAAAGTTGATGTAATGAAAATATTGAATGAATTACAAATTGACCCCAAAGTAATGTTTTATGGTGTAGATGATGTTCACACAAGAAAAGCCACTTTAAAAATTTTTTCATTAGTTAAAAGAATAACTCCTAATTTTGTTCAGTTCTTAGACCTGCCTTATCAAAAACTTCATGGTGTTATTACCCGCATCGAGATTTAAATTGGATTGAAGTTAATCCTAAAATGTTGTAAAATTTCATTGAGAATATATCGTTCTTTAACTTTTAGAGCTTTGGATTTTTGTCATTACTTTTTGATTGAGAATTTATTTTAATGAATAAATTTAACGAAGAGGTTGCTATGAAAAACGGATTAAGTTTTTTAGCAATTGTTCTCTTCTCCATTTCAACAACTATTTACTCACAGGATATTTCTCTCTGCCAATTAATTGGAAAAAATTCAAAAGAAGTAATTCAAAAATTTGGCAAGCCACTTCATCACGACAAATCAAATCCAGCAATGGAATGTATTTATTATCAAACAAAAAATTCAAGAATGGCTTTTATTGCCGATCAGGAAGGTGTTTATCAAATACAAGTTGATTTTATGTATGATTCAGAAAAAAATGCAAGAAATGCTATCGATAAATTTTTGTCTGAATGTGGGGCTAAGAGTCTGAAAGTTGATACTATTAATGTGAGTGATTTTAAAATCACTGGCTCTGGTGTTAAGGTGAGTCTATCATTATTTGAAAATACATATTCAAAAAAATACGAAGTTAAATTCAAGGCAGATCGTTCTACAATTAAATAATATTGTCTAAACCGGTCATTTTTGCACTGGTATGCCAGAATTGTATGAGAAGTTTTTTATCATAAGTTAATGGGTGAGAACGTTCTATTCTTTTATCAATGAAATATTCTCCACTTATATTTTTTACTTCGTTCGATAAGGCAAGATAGACAGATGTTTCTGCTCCTTTTTTTACCGATGCACCAGAAATATTAAATCCAGCTTTTAAAAGTTTTGTTGATATTACTCCAGGATGCAAAGCATTAACTGTTACATTTGTGTTGAACAACTTTTCTGCCAGCATTTTTGTAAATAAAATGTTTGCAAATTTGGATACTGCATAAGCATTATAAGGTGAAAAATATTTTTCACCGTTCAGATTTTCTAAATCAAAATCTGCACTTTGATGTGCTATTGAGCTTACATTGATTATTCTTCCTTGTTCAGATTTTTTGATTAGCTCAATTAAAAGATTTGTTAATAGAAAGTGAGATAGATGATTAATCTGAAAAGTTTTTTCAAAACCATCTTCTGTTAATATGCGTTCTTTCATATAAATGCCGGCATTGTTAATTAATACATCAAGGCATTCAAATTTATTTTTGATTTCATCGGTCATTTTTCTTACCTGCCTAAATGAGGAAAAATCTGCTAAAAAACTATCAATATTATTGTTGTTAGTTTGTCTTTTAATTTCTTCTACAGTCTTGTCAATTCTGTTTTTATCTTTTCCGTGAATAATTATTTTATGACCTAGATGTGCAAGCTCAATAGCAGTTTGTTTGCCAATCCCATCAGTTGACCCTGTAATTAAAATTGTTTTTCTTTCCATAAAATTCTTTATTTATGAATAAAAATATTTGGTTGCAAATCTAACCTTTAACTAATTATTCAGCAATTATAATTCTTTGCTTGAAGTAAATATTTTTTATTTATATCATAACAAGAAGATTTAATATTTACATTAGAAATAATGGGAATTCAACAATTACTTTTAATTGTATTGAGTATAATAGTTATTGGAATTACAGTTTATATCAGCTATAATCTTGTGATTTATTATCTCCAAACTTCAAACCGCGAACAATTAATAACTCAACTTAATAATTTATGTATAGCTGCCCAGCATTATTATAAAAAACCGAGAGAACAGGGAGGTGGCGGGGGGTCTTTTATTGGCTGGAATATTCCGCGGCAGTTTCTTAAAACTGAAGATGGAATTTTTAGAGCTGTAGTTAAAGATGATAAAATAAATTTTAATGCAATTGGCACTCATATTGGCTTGGATAATAAGAATGAAGTTTGTGTTGATGCAGTTGTTAATTCAAAAGAAATTAAAATAATTGTTGTTAATTAAATGAAAGTCGAAAACACTAACTATGTTAATTATCTAATTGAACTTTCGCAGAATGGAAGAAAGAGTGCATTTATTGATTTGTGTGAAATTAATCTTACTAATGTTTTTACTATTATTTATCGCTTAACAGCTGAATATGATTTAAGTAAAAAACTTACAGTTGTAACATTTCTTGAAGCATGGGAAAAAATTAAAAACTATGACTTCAAAATTTCTTTTGTATTATGGATTAAAAATATTGCCATAAGCCATGCACTTGAAAATTTAAATCGTCTTTCTATTTCAACACAGGATATTAATCCTACTGAAGACAGGCTAAAAAATCTTGAAAACATAATAATGAATCTGGATTATGAAAGAAGAATAATTTTTGTTTTGCATGACCTCGAAGGATATACATATGAAGAAATAGCTAATTTTTTGCATTCTGATTTCATAGATGAAATAAAAACAAAATTAATCGAAATAAGGAATTATTTAATAAATAAAATATGTAAATGAATTGTGAAGAAGTAAAAATACTTATACATGATTTTGTCGATGAGCTGCTTAATGATGAAGTAAAAAAACTTGTTTATGGTCATATTCAAAAATGTAATAAGTGCAGAGAAGAATATATAAAGTTAACGAGATTTTTTGACCTGCTTAAAGATATGCCATATCAGGTTAATCCTCCTCAAGATATTATCGAAACTCTGTCGAATGAACTTCTAAAGAAATCTTTGAAAGAAGTGACTGGTATTACCGAAAAATCAAAAGCAAAAGAAATAAAATTAAAACGCGAACAACAAAAACAGGATAGAAAATTAAAGACTGCTCGCGGACCAATTAGAAAAAGTGTTGTAACTCGCTCAATAGCTCCATCATTAAGTAAAGAAGTGGTATTTAAAGGAAGTTTTCAATGGATAAAATTGTTAGTGATTTTACTTCCGCTTTTTATCTTTGCTGTTGGGTATATTGTTTATGATTTTTCTTTAATTAATTCTCCATGGAAAATTAGAATACTTGAAGGCAGTTATTTAATTAACGGCCAAAAAGATTATGCGGGTCTCTGGAATAAAAATTCCATTTTAACAACCGGAGAGAATTCAACAGTAGTTGTAAATGTGCCAAATTCTTGCAGGTTGGAAATTTATTCTAATTCTAAGTTAATTTTATTAAAAGCAAAAAATAATGATAACAGAGTCAAGCTTGAGAACGGAGAAATAAAAATATCCAATTCAGTTTTAATTCCTCACTTCTCAATTGTCACAAATAAATCAAAAATAATTTATAAAGGTGGAATACTAAATCTAAAGGTTGATGATGATATGTTAAAAATATTTGTTGAATCAGGCATTTGCGAAGTTGAAGAAGAAGGAAGTAAGTTATTCGTAGATGAAGGATATGTGTGCGAACTTAGAAAAAATTTTAATATTGGTACGCCATATCGTATTGATGCTGACGATTCATTGAAAACAGAAATAGAAAAGTTTGATTATGAGCGAGGTGGAGAAAGTTCAATTGAAAGAATTATAAAATTATCGAGAGCTGAAGATGCATTGACACTCTTAGCATTAATTCCAAAAGTATCAGCTTCGTATAGAGCAGTTTTATTTCAGAAAATTGCAAATCATTATCCACCGCCAAGTAATGTAACTTATGAAGGAATAATAAAACTCAATGATGAAATGCTAAAAAGATGGTGGAGAGAAATTGAATGGCAGCTTTAATTATAAGTTAAAGTAGGAATGCTTAAAGACCTGAAAATTTTCCAGCCTTCGTTTTTATCTTTCTTAAGAATTTTAATACTTCTTTCTGAATAAATTGGGTTCATTCTTTTTTCAATAGGATCAGGCATAAGAAATGAGCCGTAAATGATGGCATAAGCTAAGTCGTTTTGAACAGATAATTCTTCAATTCTTATTTCCCATTTGCCTTCAGGATATTCTTTTCTGTATTGATAAAGTTCATTTGTTAAAGCTTCAACTCCAATTACATCATCTGAATCTGCAGCCATACCCTTGTAATTTTCGTCAATTAATGTTACAGCTGTTTCTATGTCGCCGGAATTATAAGCAGTATAAAAATGGTCAATCAACTTACGAATGGCTTCTTCTTCTGCGGTTTTGGCAATTCTTTTTTCCGATTCAGGTACTTCTTTTGTGCAAGCTGTAACAAATAGAATAAATATTAAAAATGCATATTTCATGTCACAAATAAATTTTACTTACACAATTATAATAATTATTGGAATGAAGTAACATACCTCAGCATAATGAAAATTTATGTTTCAATAGTTTTTTTCAATTCTTAATTTAAAAGCAAAATTTCTGATATTTATGAATCACTATATTATTGATGGAAATAATTTAATTGGAAAAATTCCTGAACTCAAAAAAGTTCATGAGATAGATAAACAACAAAGCCGACTTGAACTTATAAATCTTTTAAATGATTACTTTGCAGGCAAGAAAATTAAATTGTCACTACATTTTGATGGTTATGAGAAATCTCATCTTAGAATTGTAAATGGAAAAATTAAATATTCAAAAAACTTACAGGCAGATTTAATGATAAGAAAAGAAATTGATGAAGCTAAATCAAAAAGATTAATTACACTGATTACTTCTGATTTATCTCTCATAGAATATGCAAAAGTAAATGGTTGCAGGTATAAAACTTCAGAAGATTTTTATAACGAAATTAAAAATTCAAATCAAGTAGATGAAGAAGAAGAAAAAATAAAAATTCTTGAAAAGGAGAAAGATATATTTAAAGAAATTTTTGGGATTGAATAATTTACTGTGCAATTCTTACAATTCTAAAACCCACATTAGAACCTCTTGCACGATTCTCATAATAATTGCGATAATAAACTTTATTGAAAACAGCATCGTCAGTCCAGCTGCCTCCTCTAATAACATGAGAATTTCCTGATAAAGGTCCTGTTGGATTTTGTGCCGGAGATTGTGAGTAATAATTTTCATCATAATAATCCCAACAATATTCCCATACATTTCCACTCATATCATGAATTCCAAGTTCATTAGGAGATTTTAATCCTACGGAGTGAGGTGCATTATCTGAGTTGTTATAATACCATGCTACTTCAGCGATGTTTGAACTTCCACTGAACTTTGTATTTTTGCTTTGTAATCCACCTCTTGCTGCAAATTCCCATTCTGCTTCGGTGGGAAGACGATAACCATTTGCATTAAAATCGCAAACTATTTTTCCGCCTTCGTATCTGTAGCATTGCTGTAGGCCTTCAAGTATACTTCGTTGATTACAAAATTCAATTGCATCATTCCATGTGATTGATTCTACAGGATTATCATCATTCCAGAATTTTGCAGGATTATTTCCCATCGTTTCAATCCAGTTCCTCTGAGTGATTTCATATTTTGAAATATAGAATGAAGATAAATTAACATCATGCGCTGGTTTCTCAGAGTAACTGCCATCACCAAAGGTATCTCCCATTCTGAAAGTTCCACCCTGAACAAAAATCATTTGTATTTCAGTTAAATTCGATAAAGTAATTTCATAATTAGAAGTTTTATCAGGATAAATAAAAATACTTTCTTTTTTGACTGCATATTTTTCTTTGGTTACCGAAAAAATGTTTGCACCTGCAGGAATATTTACCAAATGAAATGTTCCATTATTTCCTGTAGTAATTTTTGATGAATAATTCTCAATTTGAATTGATGCTCCTTCAATACCTTTTTTAGTAATCTCATCAATAACTCTTCCGGATATGGACATTAAAATTCTTAAAATTATTTGAACATTAGTTGTATCATTATATTTCACGACGGCATTGATTACCGCTTTCAAGTATCCTTCTTTTTCTGCAATTATTTTATAGATTCCTGCATTGATATCATTCAACACAAATATTCCGGATTGATTTGTAATCAACACATTAGTCTCTGGCTCTGTTGTTATTTTTACATTTGCCAGAGGATTACCATTAATGTCAATAACAACTCCAATCAACTTTGTTTTAACTAATGAATCAGCAGGATTTGAATCCTGTTTTGAACAAGCAATAATTAATAATGATAAAATGATTGATGAAAAAACAATTCGTTGCATTGTAAAAGATTTCCATATAGTTATTACAAAGATAGACATTTCGTTAATTAATTTTGTTAAGGTTATCTGGATTAATTAAATTGTATCCGAATTATTTAATCAATTTAATTATGTATGCTCAAGTAGTATTTCCACTTCCATTTAGAAATACTTTTACTTACTCAATACCAGAAGAATTATTGGATTTGGTTCAAATTGGTGTTCGAGTGGTTGCTCCATTTGGCAAAAGAATTCTTACAGGTTTTGTTGTTGGAATAAGTGAAACTACCAATGTCAAAGAAAAGATAAAACCAATTAAGGATGTTTTAGATGTACATCCAATTTTTGATAAAGACTCGCTTAAATTTTATGAATGGATAGCTGATTATTACTTAAGCTCACTTGGCGAAGCTCTTAAAAATTCTGTCCCATATGGAACAGAAATAGAATCTAAAAGAAAAGTTGTGGCAGATAAAGAATTTTGTGCTGAACTTCTTACAAAAGAAAAAAAACAAAATACAATCAAATCAAAATTACTTGGCATTCTATCTCAAAAAGAGGTCATAAAAATTTCACAGCTGCAGAAAGAATTAAAAAATAAAAATCTTTATTCAGTACTTAGAAATCTGGAAAAATTAGGTGCTGTTACAATACTTAATGAAATTGAAAGTGCTAAAGTTAGAGTAAAAAAAGTAAAGTGTGTTAAGCTGAAGAAAAGTATAGATGAGACATATCAAAATTTACCTGCAGTTGAAAAATCATCACCCAAACAGGTTGTAATACTACTTGAACTTTTATCATCCAGAGAAGAAGTTTTCTTAAATGAATTATTAAAAAAAACAAAAACAAGCTTATCTTCGATTAATAGTTTGGTTAAAAAAGGGTTAATAGAAATTTATGAAAAGGAAATTGAAAGAACTTATAAAGAAACTTATAAAGAAGAGTTAAAAGAATTTCAATTAACAGAGGCACAAAAAAATGTTATTGATAGAGTAACTGAAGCATTCGATAAAAATAAATTCGAAACTTTTCTTTTGCATGGAGTTACAGGAAGCGGCAAAACACAAGTGTACATTGAATTAACAAAAAGAGTAATTAATAATGGGAAAAATGTTATAATACTCGTTCCTGAAATTTCACTCACACCTCAAATTACATCTCGGTTCATAAATTATTTTGGAGATACGGTTGCGGTATTTCACAGCAGAATGTCATTAGGCGAAAGATATGATACATGGCGGGGGATAATATCAGACAAATATAAAATTGTTATTGGTCCCCGCTCAGCATTATTTGCACCATTAAAAAACATTGGATTGATAGTAGTTGACGAAGAACATGACCAGAGTTATAAACAACAGGAAATTGTTCCTAAATATCATGCAAGAGATTCTGCGATTATAAGAGCAAAATTTAGTAACTGTCCTATTATACTTGGGTCTGCCACGCCTTCCATTGAAAGTATGTACAATGCAATTAATGGAAAATATGTATTGCTTGAACTTCCAGAAAGAATTGATAATGCAAAAATGCCGGTCATTAAATTAATTGATGTAGTAATTGAACAGAAAAAGAAAAGAATGGAAAGTATATTTTCAAAAATTTTACTTGAAGAAATAAGCAGCCGGATTTCGAAGAAAGAAAGTGTAATCATTTTACAAAATAGAAGAGGTTTTGCAACTCAGGTTTATTGTAATGATTGTGGAGAAGTTATTCTTTGTCCTGATTGTTCAGTTTCAATGGTTCATCATATAAATAAGAACATATTGAAATGTCACTATTGTGGAATTACATTGCCAGTCCCCAAAGCCTGTCCAGTCTGTGGTTCATTATCCTTAAAATTTTTTGGAACAGGAACCCAGCGTGTGGAAGATGAACTTGAATTTTATTTTCCAGATTTGAAAATAGAAAGAGTTGATTCCGATGCAATTGAAAGAAAAGGTAAACTTGGAGAAATACTCAATAGATTTAGAAAAGGAGAAATTAATATTTTAGTTGGAACACAGATGGTTTCGAAAGGATTGGATTTTGCAAACGTAACTTTAGTGGGAGTTATTTCAGCAGAAACTACACTCTGGATTCCTGACTTTAGAGCAGATGAAAGAACATTTCAATTATTAACACAAGTAGCAGGAAGATCAGGGAGAAGCGAAAAACAGGGGGAAGTGATTATTCAAACACAGAATTCAAGAAATTTTGTTCTTCAAAAAGTTCTGCAAAATGATTACAAAGGATTTTATGAAAAAGAAATTGTTCTAAGACAAAAAGGCGAATATCCTCCCTTTACGAGACTTGGTTTAATTGAAATTAAAGATGAAAAAGAGGAACGCGCTCGTGCTGCAATTACAGAATTATATAGTTATCTGAAGAAATATGAAAAAGTATTAAAAATTTCTCCTCCAACAGAAGCCGTAATTTATAAACTCAAAGGTTTCTACAGATTTCACATTCTTGTTAGAAGTTCGAAAAAGACTGACCCTTCCGGGAAAATACTCCGAAATGCAATATTGAATTCTTACATAGAATTTAATCAAAAGACAAAATTCAAAGATGTAAAATTGTTGATTGATATTGACCCCCAGAATATTTTGTAAAAGCAATGCGCTATCAGCAGTCTTGAATTTGAATGCTGACAGCGCAAAATTGAACTATGCACTTAAAAAGCTTAAGAAAGGAACTGCTTTTGCAATCAAGAAGAGTATAAGTCCAAATCCAATCCACATGCAGAAAATCAATACAAAATATTTTACAAGAGATTGTGACTTAAACATTTTAGCAAATCCGATACTAACAATTGCATAAAACCATATTGAAAAAATATCTAACTTGGAGAGCACAAAGTGAGTAAATGATGTTTGTTCTGTTTCAATAAATGCTGCTAAACTTGTAGAGGTAAAAAATTTATCGGTTGCAAAAGCTAATATTACCATGACTATTACCTGAATTACAAAAATGTAATAAGGAAGTCCATATGCCGACATAGCATCTTTGTAAGTTCCGTTCCCTTTCAATATTAATTTTGTGAGTAAAAAGAAAACACCCGATACAATAAAAAATGAAATAAAAGTAAATATTAAAATTCCGAATGCACTAAAAATTGTATTTGCTATTCCACCGCGTTCCATTCTTTCTCTTATAGTTTCGAGCTGTTGTTCTTTTTGAGCTTCTGTCATCTGTCCTTTTGCAACAGCATCATCAAAATTTTTTTCTAATCGAGCCATCTGCTTTTCAATTACAGAGGACTTTATTGCAGGGTTGCTCATCATCAATATGTTTGATAATATTGCAACGACAATAAAAATGATAACTGGAATTAACCAATCGCTTGTTTTTGGTCCCAATGCACTCATCTTTGAGAAAGTATTAATTGGCTCAGAGAATACACCAACCAGCTTATCAGTGTGGTTTAGTTCAAGTTCTTCTGGTTCATTCGGAGATGTTTCTGTTGCTTGATGGTTCTTAGTTTCTTCCATTAATTTGTTCCTCCTTTATTTGTTTGAGGTGTGCCTTATAAAATTAGAAAAAAAAATCATAAGTTTTTAAAAAAATCTTGTATTAGTAGAAATATTTAATTAACCTAAAGATAGAAGGAAAATAGTATCTTAATTAATTTCATCAAATAAATTGAAAATTTATTCTTAATTTTTACATGGGAATGTAATTTTTCAAATAAAATTCTACTGAAATATGAATGATGAACTAAATCCACAACCGCAGAGAACAGAGCACCCGGTAATTAATATTACTCCACTTTCAGCTGCATTCCTTGGTCTTGCACTTGTTTTTATTCTATATCAATTCGGGGGTGCAATACTGACTTTATTAATCTTTGGTCTTGATTTTGAAAAAGCTGATATCAATGCTGTTAGATTGCTTACAATGGGAGGTCAAATTCTTTTGATTCTTGTTCCAGCATTGCTTTTGAGCAAATTCATTTATGTTGATGTAACTTCAATATTGAGAGTCAGATTCCCTCATAAGAAAGAAATTGTTGTGTTCGTAATTGGATTAATAATTCTTACTCCTTTACTTCAGAATTATTTATATATTCAAAATTATTTGATCGAAAAAATTGCTCAAAGCAATCAGGTTATTAAATCAATTAAAAATATTGTTGACCAGCTTGATAAACTTCTTGAATCAACCTATTCAAACTTGATAGTAGCTCATTCTTTTTTTGAAGGATTATTCATAATTCTAATTGTTGCTGTTGTTCCTGCATTATGCGAGGAAGTATTTTTCAGAGGGTATGTTCAATCAAGTTTTGAACATAAATTCAAACCATTAATGAGTGCTCTACTGACAGCGTTTTTCTTTGGCATTTATCATTTCAATCCATATGGTTTAATTCCATTAATTGCACTTGGGACTTACTTTGGTTTTGCTGCTTATATGAGCAATTCGATTTTTGTTCCTATGACACTTCACTTCCTGAACAATTTTTTAGCTGTGATTGCTTTCTTTGCATTTGGTAGTGAAGAATTAATTACTTCAAAAGTTTCACCTAAAAATGAAATTGTACCAAACATTATCAGTTTTATTTTGCTTGGTTTATTGTTTGCGGGTTTTGTTTATTATATAAAGAAAAATTATTATCGTTTTCAAACAAAATAAAGGAACACAAAAAATGATTTGTCCAAATTGTGAATATGAGTATATTGAAGGAATTACTGTTTGTCCAGACTGTGGAACTCAACTAATACCCAAAGAAGATTTCGAAGGAAATCTTGTTCATCCATCTGATTGGATTGTAGTTTATACTTGTTCAGAATATTATGAAGCAGAGATGTTAAAAACAAATCTTGAAAGTGCAGATATTGAAGTTCTCATACTCTCTCAAAAAGATAGAAATTATCCGGCTGTGGGAAATTTATCAATAGTTAAACTTCTTGTTAAAAAAACTGAACAGGAAGAAGCTCTTGAAATTATTAATGATATAAATAGAAGAAATAAAATTAACAACGGAGATGAAAATGACGAAAATGAGTAATCTATCTACAAGAGTAATAGTTGCTCTTTTCGCAATCCCATTTATTATAATTTTATCAATTGTTGGTAAAGTTCCATTTTTAATTTTTGTGTTTTTTATTGGAGTAGTTTCTTTTTTTGAATTTTCAAACATTCTTAAAAGAAGAAGATTTTTCCCCAATCAATTAATTGGGGGTTTATCTGTCCTTGCAATTATTCTTAACAGCTATATTGAATTTCTGGAATTTGAATTTCTTTTTTTAATATTAGTAGCTCTTCTTTTGATGATAGAATTATTTAGAAATAAAGATTCTGCAATTGCAAATATTGGGGCATCATTAATTGGAATTTTTTATATAGGATTATTTTCTTCGTCTATTGTAAAAATTAGAGAATTTTACAGCGAAACACTTTTTAATTATGACCAGGGCGGATATTTAATAATTTCAATTCTTGCAGCAATCTGGATTTGTGACTCGGCTGCATATTTTATTGGAAGTGCTTTTGGTAAGCATAAGATATTTCCTCGCATAAGTCCAAATAAAAGTTGGGAAGGTTCGTTAGCTGGATTTGTATTTTCAATTCTTACAATGATTGTTGCTAAGTTTATTTTATTAGACCTTCTTACTCTGGGTAATGCAATTGTTATTGGAATTATTATTGGATTATTTGGTCAAATGGGAGATTTTGTAGAAAGTATGATTAAACGTGATGCAAATGTGAAAGATTCTTCTTCGTTAATTCCTGGTCATGGCGGAATATTTGACAGATTTGATTCTTTGATATTTAGTGCACCATTAATTTATATCTATCTTTATTACTTTGCTCAAATTTGATTTAGTTCAATAAGGAGTATGATATGAAAAATTTTAAGGAAGTTTTTTTGATAATCATTTTTGTTTATACTGCAAATATATTCGCACAGGATTTAGAATCTATCAAAAAAGATTTGAACGAACTAAAAAAGTACAAAGAGAATCTTGAACATCGTATTGATATTCTCGAAAAAAATATTGATGACATTCTTTGGTTTCACAGACTTAGTGATGTTGCAATTGTTGATAAAGTTTTTTTGACAGGACCACCATTGGCTAAAGAGAAAAATCCAACTTCTCAGGGAGCAGGCAATCCTGTCAAATTCTGGTCTTATGTCTTTATACCTAAAGAAGTTGATTATTCAAAAAAATATCCATTGATTGTTTTTCCTCATGGTGGAGTGCATGCAAGTTTTACAACTTATTATACACATATCATTAGAGAATTAATTTATCAAAAATACATTGTTGTTGCGGCAGATTATCGAGGAAGCACTGGCTACGGCAAATCATTTTATGAAAAAATTGATTATGGAGGATTAGAAATTGAAGATGTAGATGCGAGCAGAAAATTTATGATTGAAAATTATGAATTTGTTGACAGCAATCGAGTTGGTATAATCGGGTGGAGCCATGGTGGATTAATTGCACTTATGTGTGTTTTCAACCATCCTGATAATTATAAAGTATGTTTTGCTGGAGTTCCAGTAAGTGATTTAATAGCAAGAATGGGTTATAAAGATGATGAATATCGTAAATTATTTTCTGCAGATTATCATATTGGCAAAACTGCAGAAGAAGATGTAAATGAATATAAAAGAAGGTCGCCTGCCTGGAATGCTGATAAACTTAAAACGCCGCTTTTGATTCATACGAACACTAATGATGAAGATGTAAATGTGTTAGAAGTTGATCATTTAATAAAATCTTTGAAAGCTGCAAATAAAAAATTTGAATACGAAATTTTTAAAGATTTACCCGGAGGACATTCTTTTGATAGACTGGATACTAAATTAGCAAGAGAAATACGAATAAAAATTTATAAGTTTCTTGATAAATATCTAAATCCCCCGATTAAAATAAATTCATTAAAAGATATTAATAAAGCAGCTTATCTGAAAGCTAATTAAGGAAAGAACTTTATTTTTCTTATTAAGTAAAGAGAAATAATGTGACGGCATAAATAATTAAGCTAATTAATTGGCTGCACATAAAAAAATTTCATTTAAAATATAACATGTCTTGAAATTTCCATTTCTATTAATTACCTTTGCATAAAAATTTTATAAGCGTAGAAAGATAATTCCAAAAGAATATCTTTTTATTAATTACAAGCCACAAGCTATAAAAAAATTACACTGGTTTAATTTAATGTTTTTATAAAAGCTTTATTGAGTTATTTAAATGAAAAAAAATTATTACAAAATTCATAAAAGAAAATTTTCTTTACGTCAAGTTGTCTACTTGATGAGTAAAATGTTTATACCTAGTTATTATTACAAAATTTGTTTTCAATTAACTCATCAACAAAAAATCTAATATTGAAACTATTGACCTCTCTGCGGTAATCCAAATTTTTCAAAGATGTAAAATTGAAGTAAGGAGAAAATAATGGAAAGTGATTTTAATAATTTTAGAAAAGCAGATGGAAGTTTAATGGCAAATGGATTATATGATCCAAGATTTGAACATGATAATTGTGGTGTAGGGTTCGTTGCTAAACTTGATGGTATTCCTACCCATAGAATTGTAACCGATTCAATTTCTGTGTTAATTAATCTTGAACACCGCGGGGCAACGGGTGGGGATAAATCTACAGGCGATGGTGCTGGTATTATGGTTCAGCTACCCGATAAATTTTTCAGAAACGAAGTCGGTGAAATTAAAATTCCGCAGATGGGTGATTATGCAGTTGGTATGGTATTTCTTCCAAGCAATAATAAACTTTCATATAAATGTCAAAAAATTGTTGAAAAAATTACAATGGAAGAAGGTTGTGATGTTTTAGGGTGGAGACAAGTACCGACTGATAATTCCATTATAGGTGACTTAGCTAAAAAAACTGAACCTAAAATTTATCAATTATTCATACATCGTGGTAAAATTCTAAAAGATGATTTTGAAAGAAAACTTTATGTTATTAGAAGATTAGCAGAAAAAGAAATTGCCTCCTTAGAAGAGGATACAAGCCAATTTTATATCGCAAGTTTATCTTCAAATAGAATTGTATATAAAGGTTTGTTGTCGGCACATCAACTTACTACTTACTATCCTGATCTTTCTAATGAAAATTTTGTATCGTGTTATGGAGTTGTTCATCAAAGATATAGCACTAATACTTTGCCGACATGGAATCTTGCACAACCATTCAGGTTTATGGCTCATAATGGTGAAATAAATACATTGAGTGGAAATATAAATCGAATGAAGGCACGTGAGCCGTTGTTGAAATCAGAATTGTTTGGTGATGATATTGAAAAAATAAAACCAATAATTGTAGAATCAGGAAGTGATTCTGCAATATTTGATAATGTTCTCGAACTGCTCGTGCTTGCAGGCCGTTCTATTCCACATGCTATGATGATGATGGTTCCGGAAGCATATGGACCAAAAATTCAAATGAGTGAAGATAAAAGAGCTTTTTATGATTTTCATTCTTCAATTATGGAACCATGGGATGGACCAGCTGCTATTGTATTTTGTGATTCGAGATTTCTTGGTGGTATCCTGGATAGAAATGGTCTTAGACCAGCAAGATATACTATAACTCGTGATGGTCTTGTTGTTCTTGCATCTGAAAGTGGTGTGCTTGATATTCCACCAGAAGACATGATTAAAAGAAGTCGCCTGTCGCCAGGTAAAATGTTACTTGTTGATTTTATGCAAAATAGAGTTGTGCCAGATAAAGAAATAAAAGCTAAAATATCAAGACAAAAACCATATAGAAGGTGGATAAAAGATAATATAATTACACTAAGAGGATTATATAATCCATCTTCTGCTCCAACAGAAAAAGAAGAAATTTTGATTAAAAAACAGAAAGTATTTGGTTATACTGATGAAGAATTAAAATTAATTATTACTCCGATGGCATCCCGCAGTCAGGAAGCTGTAGGTGCTATGGGAAACGATACTCCTCTTGCAATTTTATCGAATAGACCAAATTTACTTTTTTATTACTTTAAACAAAGATTTGCTCAGGTTACAAATCCACCAATTGACCCTCTTAGAGAAGAATTAGTAATGTCTCTTGAAAGTTTTGCAGGTGGAGAAGGAAATTTATTGGCAGAAGCTCCAGAAAACTTTAGAGGTTTCAAATTCTCTCATCCTGTTTTAACTACTGATGACCTTAAAAAAATTGAACAGGCAAACCACCCAAGTGTAAAAGTAAAATATATTGACATGCTTTTCGATAAACACGGCGGCGATAATGCAATGGAGTTTGCCCTTGATTCAATTTTTCAAAGTGCTGAAAAATATATAGAGGAAGGAACAACATTGATTATTCTTTCCGACAGAAATGTTAATGAAGAAAAAGTTCCAATTCCTTCTTTATTGGCTGTTGCAGGATTACATCACTACTTGATTAGAAAGGGTTTGAGAACAAAAGCAAGTATAATTGTTGACTCCGGCGAAGTAAGAGAAGTAATGAACTTTGCTCTGCTTATTAGTTATGGTGCCGATGCAATTTGTCCTTATCTTGCTTTAAATACTGTAAGGTATCTTGCTGAAAATAATTTATTAGAACAAAAATTAAAACCAGAAGAAGCAATTGACTCATACATAATTGCAGTTAAAAAAGGTTTGCTTAAAACAATGAGCAGATTGGGAATCTCTACTTTGCACAGTTATTTTGCAGCTCAAACTTTTGAAGCTATTGGTATTAGTAAAGAAGTAATTGATAAATATTTTACTGGAACAATATCCCGGCTTGGTGGAATTGGATTATATGAAATTCAAAAAGAAGCCATAATAAGACATAACTATGGTTATCCAGAAAAGGCAATTCCAACAGATAATTTACTTGAACCGGGTGGTGAATATAGCATTCGTGTTGGAGGTGAAAAACATTTCTGGAATCATGACTCTATTGCTAAACTTCAGCTTGCTACAAGAACTAATGATTATGAAATATTTAAAGAATATACTAAGATTGTTAATGAAGGTGAAGATAGCCCGGTGACGATTCGAAGAATGCTAAAGTTTAAGAAACGTAATCCAATACCAATTGAAGAAGTAGAACCAGTTGAAAGCATAATTAAAAGATTTGTTGTATCTGCAATGTCCTTTGGTTCGATAAGTAAAGAAGCTCATGAAACAATTGCAATAGCAATGAATAGATTAGGTGCTCGAAGTAATTCAGGCGAGGGTGGAGAAGATATGGAAAGAAATAAAATTGATGAAAATGGTGATACAGCAAGATCCAAAGTTAAACAGGTTGCTTCGGGACGGTTCGGTGTTACGCCTGAATATCTATTAAGTGCGGATGAACTTCAAATAAAAATTGCTCAAGGTGCAAAACCCGGTGAAGGAGGTCAATTACCAGGTCATAAAGTTACGCCAGAGATTGCTAAGGTTCGTCATACAATTCCAGGAGTTACTTTAATTTCTCCACCACCTCATCACGATATTTATTCAATTGAAGATCTTGCACAATTAATTTATGACTTAAAATGCATTAATCCTGATGCTAAAGTCTCTGTTAAACTTGTATCTGAATCAGGTGTTGGAACAGTAGCTGCTGGTGTAGCTAAAGCGAAAGCAGATATTGTTTTAATATCCGGTTACGAAGGTGGAACAGGAGCTTCTCCTTTAACATCAATCAAACATACTGGAATTCCATGGGAAATTGGACTTGCAGAAACTCATCAAACCTTAATTTATAATAATTTGAGAGATAAAATTCGTGTTCAGGTGGATGGTCAAATCAAAACTGGAAGAGATATTGCTATTGCAGCTTTACTTGGTGCAGAAGAATTTGGATTTGCAACTTCTGTTTTAATTACTATTGGTTGTGTAATGTTAAGAAAATGTCATCTGAATACTTGTTCTGTTGGAGTAGCAACACAAGACCCAAACTTAAGAGCAAAATTTTCTGGTAAACCTGAATACATTGAAAGATATTTCAGATTTCTTGCACAGGACTTAAGAGAAATTATGGCTGAATTAGGTTTTAGAACAATAGATGAAATGGTAGGTCATACAGAAATTCTCGAGTATGATCCACCAAAAGAACTATGGAAAGCACAAAAGTTTGATTTAACTCCTTTACTAAATTCAATGGTTGATACGGCTGGTAAATGCTGCATGGTTAATGTACCAAATAAAGTTGATGTTTTTGATGAGCAAATAATTGAATTAGTGAAACCGGCTTTAGAAGAACAAAAACCTGTAGAACTTGAAATGCCAATTAGAAATATTCACAGAACTGTAGGTGCAAGATTAAGCGGTGAAATTGTGAAACGTTATGGTGCTAAAGGTCTACCTGATGATACAATTAAATTGAATTTTAAAGGCTCAGCAGGCCAAAGTTTTGGTGCTTTTCTTGCCCCGGGTATTACTTTAAAAGTTGAAGGTGATGTAAATGATTATATGGGCAAAGGAATTTCAGGCGGAAGAATTATAATCGTTCCTCCTGAAAATGCAGGATTTACACCGCACGAAAATATTATATGTGGTAATGTGGCTCTTTATGGTGCAACTGGAGGTGAAGTCTATATCAATGGTAGAGCAGGTGAAAGATTTGCAGTTCGTAATAGTGGTGCAAAAGCAGTTGTAGAAGGAGTTGGAGACCATGGCTGTGAATATATGACTGGCGGAATTGTAGTTTGCATCGGTTCTACAGGGAAAAATTTTGCAGCTGGAATGAGTGGCGGCATTGCTTATGTATTTGATGAAAATCAATTGTTCGATACAAGATGTAATCTCGATATGGTTGACCTCGAAAGTGTATGGAATAAGCAGGATAAAATATTTTTGCGTTCCATGATTGAAAGACATTATTATTTTACAAATAGTCCAAAAGCCAAAATGATTCTTGAAAAATGGGAATCAAGTTTGCCAATGTTTGTTAAAGTAATGCCGATTGATTATCGTAAGTCACTTGAAAGAATGAAACTCAGCGAACATGCTGACGTAGAAACAGTATCTGCTACAGAGGAGGTTTATAATGGCTAAAGCAACAGGATTTATTGAATACCAAAGAGAAAATCCTCAAAAATTACCTGTTCAGGAAAGAATAAGGAATTTTAAGGAATTCGAAATTCTTCTTCCTGAAGAAAAAACAATGATACAGGCGGCAAGATGCATGGATTGTAGTATACCTTATTGCCATTCTTATGGATGTCCTTGCAATAATCGAATTCCAGATTGGAATGATATGGTCTATAAAAATCATTGGAAGAAAGCATTAGACTTGCTTCACTCTACAATAAATTTTCCAGAGTTTACAGGGAGAGTGTGCCCTGCACCTTGTGAATATGCCTGCACTTTGTCAATCAATCAACAACCTGTTTCAATCAAACATATTGAACTCCAGATAGTAGAAAAAGGATGGCGGGAAGGATGGATTGTGCCTCAAGTAGCATCAATTAAAACAGGTAAAAAAGTTGCTGTCATCGGTTCTGGTCCTGCAGGTTTAGCTGCTGCGCAGCAACTTGCAAGATATGGACATCAAGTTGTTGTATTTGAAAAAAGTGACCGCATCGGAGGTTTATTACGATATGGAATCCCTGATTTCAAATTAGAAAAATGGATAATCGACAGACGCTTAGAACAATTAAAAGCAGAAGGTGTAGTTTTTGAAACAGGCGTTAATGTCGGTGTTGATATTTCCGCTAACTACTTAAATAGAACATATGATGCTATTGTAATAGCCGCAGGTGCTACAATTCCGAGAGATTTAAATATTCCTGGCAGAGAACTTAAAGGAATTCACTTTGCAATGGAATATTTAACTCAACAAAATAAACTTAATGCTGGTGATTATATTCCTGAAGATAAAATAATTACAGCTAAGGATAAACATGTTGTTGTCATAGGCGGCGGTGATACTGGTTCGGATTGTGTTGGAACAGCAAGACGTCAAGGAGCAAAAGAAATTACTCAAGTGGAAATTTTACCTAAGCCGCCGGAAAAAAGAACCCTTTACAATGCATGGCCTACTTGGCCTAAAATTTTGTTTACCTCAACTTCGCACGAAGAAGGATGCAATCGATTATGGTCATTATCCGCAAAATCATTTGAAGGGGAAGATGGACAGGTAAAAGCAATTAATTTCAGTGAACTGAGGTGGAGTGAACCAGATAAATTTGGAAGAGCCAACTTTGAGGAAGTACCAAATTCGAATATTAAAATAAAAGCTGATTTGGTTCTTTTAGCAATGGGATTCTTGCACGTCGAACATGGAAATTTAGTAAATGATTTGAATATGAAAATTGATAATCGCGGAAATATTGTTGTGGATAAAAATTACAAAACATCAGTCGATAAATTTTTTGCAACCGGAGATTCTATTATTGGAGCTTCACTCGTAGTTAGAGCAATAAGTCACGGAAGAAAAGTTGCAGCTGAAGTTAATAAGTATTTAACAAATGTATGATATAGAATGTGGAATTAGGAATTAGGAATGTGGAGTTAGGAATTTGAAATGAAGAATTAGGAATTAGGAATTTGAAATGAAGAATTAAGAATGTGGAATTAGGAATGTGAAATTAAGAGTGTGGAATGAAGAATTGATATGAATGGCAATTAATATTGATTTATGAATTTTAGTTAAAAAAATTTTTATTGTAGTAAATCATCTAGGGCGCTTATAAAATTTTATCGAGGGAATTTTTTTAAGTACATTTTGAAAACAATCCTTAATGATGAAAATTAATTTTTTGCTTGGATTTTATTTCAATAATTTTTAATTAATATCATAAAAAATATCTCATTAGGGCAAAAGTCAGGGCAATAAGAAGTTCACTCTATGTTAAACATAAAGTGTATTTCATTAATAATATTTATTTGGGCAATAAATATATTTGCTCAACAAACTTCTCCTCTTACTTTTAGTGAAATAATGTTCTATCCCTCTGAAACAAATGGAGAGTTTGTAGAGATTTATAATACTTCTTCAACGGAAACAATTGATATTGCAAATTATAAGTTCAAGTATTACACATCATCGAACAATAATCTTATTCCCCTTATTGGCGGAACGAAATTGGGACCAGGTAAATTTGCTGTAATACTTCAAGGCAATTATGATTTCAATAATGGAATTTATAAAACATTAATTCCCTCTGATGTAATTGTATTGAAAGTTAGTTCCAATAACTTTGGTTCTTCCGGTATGGCTAACACAACAAGCAGAACTGTATATTTGATTGACCCAAGCGGACAAACTGTAGATACTTACACTTATTCTGCAGATAATTCTGCCAGTATTTCTGATGAGAAGATAATTTTGAATAAAGATAATTCTTCTTCTAACTGGAAAAATTCTCTTAGAACTCATGGAACACCAGGTTTTAAAAATTCAGTATCGCCAACAGATTATGATTTACAAATTAAGTTTCTCAACATTAATCCATCGACCCCTCGAGCAGAAGATTCATTGAAAATTACTTTTGTAGTTATTAATAAAGGCAGATTAACAGCTAATAATTTTTCTGTAAGCATTTTTAATGATGTAAATCGTGATTCTATAGAGCAAGCAGGAGAAAATATTTTTTATCAAGATTATTCTGAATTAATAAACGGTGATTCAATTGTAATTCAAAAATCTTTTTATACAGAAACACCGGGCAATTACTCATTTATAGCCGGTATAAATTTTTTAATCGATGAGGTTTTAACGAATAATAGAACAATTGCAAATGTAACAGTTGCAGAAAAATTAGCTTTGTATAATGATATTGTTGTTAACGAAATAATGTATGCACCAATTAATGATGAACCCGAATGGATTGAACTTTATAATCGTTCCAATAGAAAAATTAATTTGAGAAATTGGAAAATTGCTGATAACTCTTCTTCAGTTGTAATTTCTAATAATGACTTATTTATCGATTCGAATCAATTTTTAATTATCAGCAAAGATGCATCGATTAATAATTTTTATAATATCACTTCTCAATTAGTAACAAAATTATTTCCCACATTAAACAATACAGCCGATGATGTAATCTTAAAAGACAACGAAGGAAGAACTATCGACAGTGTAAGATATAACCCTTCTTGGGGAGGAAGTTCAGGCAAATCACTCGAAAGAATTTCAGCTGATGAAAGTAGTGTGTTTGCTTCTAATTGGGGAACATCTATAAGCAAAGAAAAAGCAACTCCAGGCAGGATTAATTCTTTAACAAAAAAAGATTATGATATTTCTATAAAAAATTTTTATGCAAAATCTCAATATGCAATTGTTAATAAGGAATTGTTATTTATTGCAGAAATTGAAAACAAAGGAAAAAATGCTGCTCAAAATGTAATCTTAAAATTATTTAAGGATGTTAATGCAAATTCTGTTGGGGATGAATCTGAACTTTTGCAGATGCAAACCATACAATCAATTTCATCTAATGAAACAGTGCAATTAGAATTAACTACTGATTCAATAACAAAAGGAGAAAATAATTTTATTTTAATCGTTGATTATCCATTAGATGAATTCATAGATGATAATACATTTACTTATAAAATTAATGGCATTGAGTTTACAGAAAATATTTATGATGTAGTTATAAACGAAATCATGTATGCACCGAGTGGTGATGAGCCAGAATGGATTGAATTATTCAATCGTTCGAATCATAATATTAATCTAAAGAATTGGAAAGTTGGTGATAGTTCAACTCTAATTGAAATTACAACAAAAGATTATGAATTAAAGTCAAAAGAATTTTTAGTTATCAGCAGAGATTCATTAATAGTTAATTATTATACATCGATTAAAAAATTAATAATATGTTCTTTGCCTACAATGAATAACAGTGGAGATGCTGTAGTAATAAAAGATGAATACAATCGAACAATAGACAGCACAAGATATTATTTAGATTGGGGAGGGAATAATGGAAAATCACTTGAGAGAAAGAATGTAGATTTAAGCAGCATTGATAAAGATAATTGGAGCAGTTCAACAAGTAAATATAATGCAACGCCGGGTAAATTAAATTCAATTTCAGAGAAAGATTATGATGCATCAGTTTTATCATTTTATAGTAAATCAAGATATGCAGAGGCAGGTAAAAGTATAGTATTATCAGCAATTATAAAAAATGTTGGTAAAAAGAAAGCAGAGAATGTTGAGGTTCAGCTTTTCAGAGATGATAAATTAATTGAGAAAAAAGAAATATCAGTAATAGAAACAGAACAAGAATTACAAATAGAATTTGCAGTTGAAAATGTTGCTATTGGGAAAAATCAATTTAGTTTATCAATTAATTATTCATTAGATGAATATGATGAGAACGATAAAGCTTTCTTGGATATAGATGGAGTAGAAATAAAAGTAGAGAGAGGGGATATAGTAATAAATGAAATCATGTATGCGCCAATATCACCAGAGCCAGAATGGATAGAGTTTTATAATCGAAGTGAAAAAGAAATTGATATAAAGAATTATCAGATAGAGAATGAAGTAAGCAAAAATGTAATAATAAAGACAAGCAAAATTATTCAGCCAAAAGAATATGTAACAATTGCAAAGGATACGAACATATATTTGATTTATCCTGAGATAAGAAATGTAATCATTAGTAATATTCCGATTTTGAATAACAATGGAGGAATGATAGTAATAAGTGATTCATTAGGAAGAACGATTGATTCAGTATATTACAAATCGAGCTGGGGAGGAAAAGGAGGAAAATCGCTGGAAAGAATTGATGCATTTTTATCATCATCAGATTCTGCAAACTGGAAAAGTTCAATAGATATTAAAGGAACTCCAAATAAAAAGAATTCGGTTACACCGTTTAATTATGATATTGAAATTACATGCGATGGAATCACTCCATTAATTGCAATAATAGAAGACACAATCATTATAAAATTTAAGATTAAGAACAAAGGTAAATCTGCTGCTGATAATTTTTCATTCCAATTATTTAATGATATTAATTGTGATTCAATTGGAGTTGATAGTGAATTAATACAAACTATAGATTATACTTTGCATTTGACAAATTTGAATCCAGGCGATTCGATATTGATTAATCATAAAATGATAGCATCTTCAATTGGTGATAATTGTCTTATTGCAAAGATTGTTTTTAATAAAGATGAAAATGTTCCCAATAACAAAGTTTATTTGAAATATCGAGTTCGGGAAAAACCGCAGCAATATAATGATATCGTAATAAACGAAATCATGTATGCACCGAGTGGTGATGAGCCAGAATGGATTGAATTATTCAATCGTTCGAATCATAATATTAATCTAAAGAATTGGAAAGTTGGTGATAGTTCAACTCTAATTGAAATTACAACAAAAGATTATGAATTAAAGTCAAAAGAATTTTTAGTTATCAGCAGAGATTCATCGGTAGTTAATTATTATACATCGATTAAAAAATTAATAATATGTTCTTTGCCTACAATGAATAACAGCGGAGATGCTGTAGTAATAAAAGATGAATACAATCGAACAATAGACAGCACAAGATATTATTTAGATTGGGGAGGGAATAATGGAAAATCACTTGAGAGAAAGAATGTAGATTTAAGCAGCATTGATAAAGATAATTGGAGCAGTTCAACAAGTAAATATAATGCAACGCCGGGTAAATTAAATTCAATTTCAGAGAAAGATTATGATGCATCAGTTTTATCATTTTATAGTAAATCAAGATATGCAGAGGCAGGTAAAAGTATAGTATTATCAGCAATTATAAAAAATGTTGGTAAAAAGAAAGCAGAGAATGTTGAGGTTCAGCTTTTCAGAGATGATAAATTAATTGAGAAAAAAGAAATATCAGTAATAGAAACAGAACAAGAATTACAAATAGAATTTGCAGTTGAAAATGTTGCTATTGGGAAAAATCAATTTAGTTTATCAATTAATTATTCATTAGATGAATATGATGAGAACGATAAAGCTTTCTTGGATATAGATGGAGTAGAAATAAAAGTAGAGAGAGGGGATATAGTAATAAATGAAATCATGTATGCGCCAATATCACCAGAGCCAGAATGGATAGAGTTTTATAATCGAAGTGAAAAAGAAATTGATATAAAGAATTATCAGATAGAGAATGAAGTAAGCAAAAATGTAATAATAAAGACAAGCAAAATTATTCAGCCAAAAGAATATGTAACAATTGCAAAGGATACGAACATATATTTGATTTATCCTGAGATAAGAAATGTAATCATTAGTAATATTCCGATTTTGAATAACAATGGAGGAATGATAGTAATAAGTGATTCATTAGGAAGAACGATTGATTCAGTATATTACAAATCGAGCTGGGGAGGAAAAGGAGGAAAATCGCTGGAAAGAATTGATGCATTTTTATCATCGTCAGATTCTGCAAGTTGGAAAAGCTCAACACTCGAAAAAGGTGGAACACCGAACAAAAATAATTCTGTTTCAAAAAAGGATTATGATGTTGCAATTGTTAATTACTCAATCCAGCCGGAAGTGCCAGTTATAGGAAAATCAGTTAAATTAATAATTGATATTGCAAACTATGGAAAGAACTTAACTGATGTTGTTTTAATAGTTCATGAAATTAAAGATAATCTTCGAGAGACACTTAAGGAAGTTCAAATTGACAATTTCGTGTCAAATGCAAATCTAAAACTTGAGATTGACGATTTTATTCCTCAATTAATTTCAAAAAGAAAATTTGAAATTATCCTAAATCTGCTAAATATAAATGAATTAGATGAAGATACTACAAACAACAGTATAAATTTTACAGTTTATCCAAGTTATAATCCAAATTCAGTTTTAGTAAATGAGATAATGTATAATCCAATCAACAGCGAACCTGAATGGATAGAAATATTCAACACATCAAATTATGATATTGATTTAGAAGGATGGTCAATAACTGATGTGTTAACAAATCCAACAAAGACAAAAATAAAAAGTGGCAAAATTCTTAAAAATTCTTTATCAGTTATATCCAAAGATTCATCGATTATAAATTTTCATAAAATTATTCCTTCTGAGTTAATTATCAATCAATTTGCTAATTTGAATAATGATGCAGATGGTATAGTGTTAAAAGATGCATATGAAGTAACAATTGATTCACTAATGTATCAGAAAGGCTTGGGAGGAGAGAACGGCAAATCATTGGAACGAAAGTCACTTTTGATTTCATCATTAGAAAAAAACAATTGGGGTTCTTCATTAGATATTGAATTAAGTACTCCGGGAAGATTAAACAGCATTTCAAGAAAAGCTAACGATATTGCAATAAAAAATATATCAACCGAGCCTGCATATCCGAGTCCTGGTGAAGATGTAAATCTATCAGTCACGGTTTTGAATTGTGGATTGAATACAGCACAAAATTTTACAGTTCAATTTTATTTTAAGAAAGAAAATACTTATCATTTTTTTGATGAAGCACATGGCAACAATTTATCAGCTGATGATTCAATTACAATTTTATCTAAGAAAAGACTGAGGTTGGAAAATGACTTAAAAATTTATTGCAAAATTTATATGAACAACGATGAAGATACACTCAATAATTTTTTAGAAAAGGAAATTCGATTAAGTAGTTTGCAATATTCAATATTAATTAATGAAATAATGTATAATCCATTCGAAGGGGAATCTGAATGGATTGAAATAGTAAATGTTTCTAATCATCCAATTAATTTGAAAAACTGGTATATATCTGATTTGATGCCTTCACCAATTAAATCAATAATTACAAAAAAAGAAGAATATTTGCAGCCAAATGAATATGCTGTGTTAGCAAGTGATACTGCAAAGTTTCCATATTATCCTCCGAAAAAATTTTTTCAAACAAAATTTGGAACATTAAATAATACATCTGATGGAATCATTATCTATGATTTTAAAGGGAGAATGATTGATAGCGTTTTTTATAATTCAAAGTGGGGTTACAAAAAAGGTAATTCACTTGAAAGAATTTCTTTGGCGGCATCATCAACAGATAGTATAAATTGGTCATTGTCATTAAGTAAAGATGGAGCTACTCCGGGTTATGAAAATTCTATAAATAATATATTGACTTACAAAAAGAATTCAATTGTAATAAATGAAATAATGTATGAACCAGATGCAGGCAATTCCGAATTTATCGAATTCTTTAATACTACGAGTGATACAATTCAAATTGGAGGAATGAATTTAATATTTGGGAAAAATGGTAAAACTAAATTGTCGGATACATATTTATTAATTAAGCCAAACTCATTTTTCATTATTGCGAATGATTCTTCTGTTTACAAAAATTATTCTTCATTGAAATATGATGATTTAGTAATAATCAATAGTTCTTTATCTCTTTCAAACGATGGCTGTGAATTGATATTGAAAGATATTAGAGGCAATACGATTGATTCAGTTTATTATTTACCTGACTGGCACAATAGAAATTTATTGAATACAAAAAACAAATCACTGGAAAGAATTAATCCATATTTAGATTCGAATGATAAGACAAACTGGAGTACATCAGTAAGCAAAGAAGGGGCAACGCCATTAAAACAAAATTCAATTTATACAGCAGTTGTTAACTCAGAATCAAAAGTTACAATTTTACCAAATCCTTTTTCGCCTGATAATGATGGATATGAAGATTTTACAACGATTAATTTTGATTTATCATTCAAAATATCTCAGGTTAGAATTCGTGTTTTCGACAGTCAGGGAAGATTAGTCAGAACTCTCACACACAACATGCCCGCTGCTTCTCATAATTCAATAATATTTGATGGACTTGATGACAATGGCAGACCATTAAGAATCGGGATTTATATTTTGCTAATAGAAATTACAAATGAAAAAGGAAATACAGAAGCAATAAAGAAACCGATTGTTATAGCAAGGAAGTTGTGAAAGTACCTTATTACAAAATTGCAAAATTGCAAAATTGCCCACTCCTAAGGCGGGCAAGCAAGATTGCAGGTTAAAGTTAAAGGGTAGGAATGATGGAAAAATGGAATAATGGAAAAATGGAATAATGGAATAATGGGGGGCGAGCTTATTATTCTTTAATTTGTTTTCCATTTTCTATCTGCGATAATCCGCGTTATATGCGTGAAAATTATTTTTTTTGATAGCTTACAAATGCTAATTGTTTATTGTTTACAACTCGAAAAAATATTTTTGAAAATTAAAGTTATTTTTTTATGTTACTTCAGAAATTGAGGGTAAATATGTGAACACAAGCCAGAGTAATAAAGCAAATAAACCAAAACTCCTCGATAAAGTAAGACTTACACTGCGGGCAAATCATTACAGCAGAAAGACTGAAGAAGCATACATCGGCTGGATAAAAAGATATATACTTTTCCACAACAAAAGACATCCGAATGAAATGGGGAAAGATGAGATTCAGAAATTCATAAATCATCTTGCAGTAGATCAAAATGTTTCCGCCTCAACACAGAACCAAGCATTACAGGCAATATTGTATCTGTATAAAAATGTTTTGGATAAAGAAGTTGGTTGGCTGGATGATATAAAACACGCAACAAGAATAAAACATTTGCCCGTAGTATTTTCAAGGAATGAAACAGCAAAGATTTTTGAACATTTAAATGGAGTACCAAAACTGGTTGTTTCACTTTTATATGGCAGTGGATTAAGATTGTCTGAAGCTTTAAGTCTCAGAATAAAAGATATTGATTTCGAATATAAACAGATTATTGTTAGAGATGGTAAGGGAGAAAAAGACAGGCATACAGTTTTACCATCATCAATAATTCCAGAACTAAAAAAACATTTGAATGAAGTTTATAAACAACACAAAAAAGATTTAAGCAAAGGAAAAGGTGAAACCATACTTCCGTATGCATTGGATAAAAAATATCCAAATGCTGCAAAAGAATTCGGGTGGCAATATGCATTTCCGGCAGACAAGTTTATAAAGCACAATGATAGCGGTAAAATTATAAGATGGCATATTCACGAAAGCACTATTCAAAGAGCTGTGAAAGATGCAATCAAGAAAGCAGGTATAATAAAACAAGGTAGTCCACATACATTTCGCCACAGTTTTGCTACTCATTTACTTGAAAACGGCCATGACATTAGAACTATTCAAGAACTTCTCGGTCATAGTTCGGTAAAAACAACAATGATTTATACACACGTTTTGAATAGAGGACTTGGAGTTAAGAGTCCGTTAGACTAAAATGTATGAAGAATAATATTATGCAAATGCTATTTTTAAATATTAAGAATATTACGCAAAAACAAAGCCATTGGAATAATATCCTGCAACTGCACGCAGGATATCATTCCTTAATCAATAAATTTGTGCAGTATAATTAATAGTTATACCGCTTAGTTAGATTCAATATGATTTGTTTTTTGAATTGCCAATTTCAATATCCTAAACGAACCTCTAATTACAAAAGTAAACACAATCGCTCCAGTTATTAAATCCGGTATTTTAGAATCTAAAATGCTGACTAAAAATCCGGCAGTAATAACACCCCCATTTACAATAATATCGTTAGAAGTAAAAATCATACTTGCCTGCATATGTGCTTCATTATTCTTTGCCTTTTGAAGCAGATAAAGGGAAAAAATATTTCCAATCAAGGCAAGAACTGAAACTATAATCATTGTTTGAAAATCCGGTATTTCTTCAAAATCTATGAATCTTCTTATTACTTCAATGAAGCCGATAACCGCTAAAGAAAATTGGAAATAACCTGCTAATTTTGCTACTAATTTTTTCCGCGAAACAGCTTTGCCTACCGCTAAAAGACTCATACCGTAAACTGCCGCATCTGCAAACATATCAAGCGAATCTGCAACAAGCCCCATTGATTTTGAAATAATCCCGGTTGTCATTTCAATGACAAAAAACCCGAAGTTGATTATTAGAACAGTCCATAAAAGTTTTACTTGATTTGATTCTTCAATTTTTAAGTGAGCATATTCATTAGTCTCAATGCTTTTAATCAACTTTGAATCTAAGTTTAATTCACCGATTTGTTCCGAGATTACTTCATTATCTCCGTTATGCAAAACAGTTAGTGTTCTGTTTGGAATATCAAAATCCATTCTCAAGATGCCATTAATATTTTCTAATTTCATTCTTACCAACTGTTCTTCAGACGGGCAATCCATCTTAGAAATTTTATAGATAGATTTTTCCATTATATCGCTCCTTCTCCTCTTTCATTTGTTCTTATCTTTACAACATTGCTAACTTCAGTAACAAAAATTTTTCCATCACCTGGATTGCCGGTGTGAGCATTTTTCTGAATTGTGTTTACAACTAATTCAACCATCTCATCCGGAACCACAACTTCTATTTTATTCTTTGGCACAAATTCAAAAATTCCTTCCTCACCGTTTTCCTTTTTCCCTTTGCTTTTACCAAATCCTTTAGTATCAGAAATTGTTATTCCGGGAAGCCCGTCAATTTTATGAAGTGCACTTACTACTTTTATTAACATAAACGGCTGAACAATTGCTTTTATCTCTTTCATATTTTTTTCCTTTTTTTTTTAAGATTATTGATTTTCTCTATTTCTTAATTTCATTCTTAAACGCCTTGCTCTTTGCGCTATGCTTCTCACATTTTCCATTTACCATCAAACATCTTCCATCTAAAGTCCCCCTTTGGGGGATTTAGGGGGCTTTTCTTCTATCTGTTTTGGCGGACACTTGACATCACCATAAGAACAAAAGACGCAGCATTCACCTTCTTTTGGTTTTAATATTTTTCCACAAGAGTTGCATTCATAAAAATGAACACAAGCATCTATCGGCATTTCTTCTTCTTTTTCATAACCGCAATAAGGACATTTTATTTTTGATTTTGTTACTATGTTTTTCATAATCTATTTCCCATCTACTATCTCTCATTTTAACTACCGAAGATAGTCCTAAAGTCTCCCCTTCGGGGAGATTTAGAGGGGCTTCTCTTCTTTTCTCTTTTCAAACCACATATAAAACGTTGGAAGAACAAACAACGTTAATATTGTTGATGTTATCAATCCGCCGATAACAACAGTAGCAAGTGGTCTTTGAACCTCTGCACCGGCTCCCGTTGATATTGCCATTGGAATAAAACCGAGCGATGCTACAAGCGCTGTCATTAACACCGGGCGCAATCTTGTTGCCGCTCCTTCTATTACTGCATCTTCCAGCGGCTTTCCTTCTTGCCGTAAATGATTAATAAATGAAACCATCACAACTCCGTTTAAGACTGCAACTCCAAATAATGCAATAAATCCCACACCGGCAGAAATACTAAAGTGCATTCCTCTTATCAACAATGAAAAAATACCGCCGACAATTGCAAAAGGAATTCCGGTATAAATCAGTAAAGCATTTCTTATCGAACCAAAAGAAATGAACAACAGTAGGAAGATTAAGAAGAGTGATAAGGGAACAACTATTGCCAGTCTTTCTCTTGCGCTTGCAAGCTGTTCAAATGTTCCGCCCCATTCTAAATAATATCCGGCTGGTAGTTTTACTTTATCGTAAATAGTTCTTTCAGCTTCTTCAACGAAACTTCCAATGTCTCTTCCTCTTACATTCAATTCCACTACGATTCTTCTCTGGCTATGCTCACGGCTTATTTGAGCCGGTCCTTCTTCAACAAAAACATCCGCAATTTGACTAAGTGGAATACCCGAACCATTAGGAGTAGGAACTAAGATGTTTTTTATTACATCAATGCTGTTTCTTGATTCCTCTTTGAAGCGCACAACTAAATCAAATCTTCTTTCACCTTCAAAAACTTCACCGGCAGATTTTCCGCCAATGGCTGTTTCTATAATTTGATTTACATCCGCTACATTTATTCCATATCGTGCAATCTTTCCTCTATCAACTTTTATCTGTAATTGCGGTAAACCTGTAACCTGTTCAACCTTCACATCAGCCGCACCTTCAATTTTGGTTACTACTTTTGCAATTTCTTCAGCTTTTTCTTTTAAAGTCTGTAAATCTTCACCAAAAAGCTTAATAGCAATATCTGAGCGGACTCCGGCAATCAATTCAGCAACTCTTAGTTGAATCGGCTGCGAAAAACTAAAAACCATTCCGGGAAGTTTTGAAAGCTGCTCACTCATTGCAGTAACAAGTTCTTCTTTATTTCTTCCGGTTGTCCAGTCATCTTTTGGTTTCAGTTCCACATATATGTCGCTCATCTCTACACCCATCGGATCAGTGCCGATTTCTGCACGCCCTGTTTTTGAAACTACGTAATTCACTTCCGGAAATTTCAATATTTCTTTCTCAATTAAAGATGTTGTATTTACAGCGGTTGTTAATGATACACTTGGTAATCGCAACGCTTGTAAAGCAATCGAACCTTCATCAAGCTGGGGAATAAATTCACTTCCTAAGAATGGAAAAATTACTAGACTAACAATGACAAATGCAGCAGCAATTCCAGTCACGAAAATTCTTTTATGAAGAATCTTTTTTAATATCGGAACATATTTCTTTTTTGACCAAGTAATAATTGGACTTTCTTTTTCAGTCACTTTTCCTTTTCTAAACATCAAAGCACTCATCACCGGCACGTAAGTTAAGCTTAGAATCAATGCACCTATTAAAGCATAAGTTACAGTGTATGCCATCGGCTTGAACATTTTTCCTTCAATTCCGGTAAGCGTCATTATAGGGAAGTAAACAATAATAATAATTCCCACTGCGAACACAACCGGTCTTCCAACTTCTAAAGCAGATTCCAATAATGTTTCCTCTGCGCTTACTCCATTTCTCTTTTCGTGAAGCTTTCGTATTGCATTCTCGACCATTACTACAGCGCCGTCAACAATCAATCCGAAATCCAAAGCGCCAAGCGACATTAAATTTCCTGACACGCCGGTTGCAACCATCATTATCACGGCAAACAACATTGAAAGAGGAATTACGGAAGCAACTATAAATCCACCGCGTAAATTGTAAAGAAGAAGAACAAGAATAAGAATAACAAGTATGCCGCCTTCAATTAAATTTGTCTGGACTGTTTTTATTGTTTTATTAACTAATTCCGCTCTGTCATAAAAAGGTTCAATCGTAACACTGTCCGGCAAAGCCCTTTGAACAGTTTCAATTTTTTCCTTAACTCTATCAACTACTACACGGCTGTTCTCACCTTTAAGCATCATTGTAATTCCGGCAACAACTTCACCTTCACCGTTCATTGTAACAGCGCCTTGCCGTATAGCCGAGCCAAGCTGAACATCAGCTACGTTGTGAACGTAAATCGGAGTGCCGTTCTCTAATGTCTTTACGATAATGTTATTTATATCATCAATACTTTGAACTAAGCCGGAACCGCGAACCAAATATTGTTCATTAGCGTGTTCAATGTAAGCGCCGCCGGTGTTTGCATTGTTTTCAGCAACAGCATTAAACACATCTCGTAAGGTGAGATTATAGCTTAAAAGTTTTTGCGGATCTACCAACACCTGGTATTGCTTTTCAATTCCGCCAAAGCTGTTCACTTCGTTAATTCCCGGAACAGTTAGTAACTGTCTTTTGGCGATCCAATCCTGGAGAGTTCTCATTTCCATCAAAGTAGTAGAATCTTGCTTTGCTTTTTTGTCTTTAGGTCTGATAATGTATTGATAAATTTCACCAAGACCTGTGCTGATTGGTCCAAGTTCCGGTTTACCAAATTCCGGTGGAATATCTTTTGCTGCTTTTTGAAGCCGCTCGAATACAAGCTGTCGTGCAAAGTAAATATCTACATTGTCGTGAAAGACTACTGTTACTAATGATAAGCCGAACTTAGATACAGAACGGATTTCTTCAACATCCGGTATTCCGTTCATTGCAACTTCAATTGGGAAAGTTATGTATCGCTCAACTTCCAACGGCGCAAGCGTAGGAGAATTGGTAAGAATCTGAACCTGAATATTTGTTACATCGGGAACAGCATCTATGGGCAATATTCTGAATGCAGCTATACCGCCAGCAATAAGCAAAATAACTGCAAACAAAACGAGCAGCTTTTGCTTTAATGAAAATCTTAATATTCTTTCAATCATAATTATTCTTCCTCTCCAAATGTTTCTTTTAATAATTCAGACTTTAGGAAGAAAACTCCTTTGGTTACAATCTTTTCACCTTTCTTTATGCCGCTTACTACTTCTCTCATTCCAGCAAACTCAATACCTGTTTCAACATTGCGTCTTGAAAAAGTCGAATCGTTCTCAACTACAAATACATAAGATTCATTTCCTTCTTTTACAATTGCATCAGTTGGAACAATGATTCCTTTTGTATTGCTGCTTATCGGTATGAACAATTCGCCAAACATATTTGGCTTAAGTTTGCCGTTTGTATTTTGAAGCGAAGCTCTGACTTTTATTGTCCTTGAATGCTCATCAATAGTTTGTCCAATTAGAATTACCTCTCCTTTGAACTTTTCATTTGGATATGCCGGTGTAGTAAACTCAACTTTCGGTTTTCCCGTAACTTTAGTTAGGTCTTTTTCATAAATCTGTCCTTCAGCCCAAAGATTAGATATATTCATTATTTTAAAAGCAGTTGTGTTCGCTTCAACCAATTGACCAATCACTACATTTCTTTCTACTATTATTCCACCAATAGGCGCTTTAATTGGAAGCACACCCGCAATGTGTTCAGAATCTTTGCTTGTCTCTATATCACTATGTTCTAAACCTATGGAATGAATTCTTTTATCTTCTGCATTGTATTCAGCCAAAGCTTTTTCATACTCGGCTTTAGATTCAAGAAATGATTTTTGTGAACCAACATTTTGTTCAAGTAAGGTTTGCTGTCTTTCATAAGCAGCTTTGGTAAAATCAAGCATAGCTTTGGCTTGCAGATAATCTGCTATTATCTCACCTATCTCAAGTCCTTCAACGTGCATTAATATTTGTCCTTCTTTTACATAGTCGCCTTCTTTAACATATACTTCGAGCACTCTTCCCTGAACTAATGAACTTACCTGTGCTTCATAATCCTGGTTAGTAATTACTTTGGCTGGTGCTTTCAGCATTCCGCTGATTGTTCCTTCTTTTACCTCATCAAAGGCAAGGTCAATTTTGCTTCTTGCTTCTGAAGAAAGCACCACCTCACTTACTTCGTGCGATTCTTTTTCCTTCATTTCACTTTCTGTATTCTCTGTTTTATTATCACCGCATCCGACAAAAATTACAGCTACAAAAATGATTGCTGCTATGAATTCAGTCCTTAATTTTTTAATCAACATTTTAACTCCTTTATTAAAAATATTTTTTATAATCTGTGGAAATCAGTTTAATCTGTGTCATCTGTGTTCTATTTCAAAAGATTTTGTCCAACCGTTTCTTCAAGTGTAAATATTGAACGGTAGTAGTTGAACAACACATTCGTATAATTGCTGTATGCACCTATCAATGTTTGTCTTGCCTGTAAAAATTCTATATAAGTTATTTCTCCGGCATCGTAACTTGCTGATGCGGAACGGTAGACTTCTTCCGCCTGCGGTAGAATATCACTTATATAAAGATTCACCTGTCTTAGTTCGTTCTCATAATTGTTGAAAGCGCTTCTCAATCTCAGATAAACATCATTCTTTATTAATTGCAGTTCCGATTCCGCAATATTTACGTTTGCTGTAGCTTCCTGAATTTGTCCTCGGTTCTCAAACAAGAACCAAAGTGGAACGGATATTCCAAATGAAGCTCCATAAAAACCATTATCACCATCCCGTGTTTGTTTGAAATAGCCAAGATTAAAATTTGGCAGCAATGAAGACCACGCAAGTGATTTATTAATTGAGGATATGCTTACATTCAGTTCCGAAATTTTAATTTGTTGATTAACGGATAGTGCTAAGTTATACAACTCTTCAAAAGTGAATTTATTCAATGGTAAATAAGTCAGACTATCAGCGAGAGTAAAAATTTCGTCGGTTCGCTTTCCATATCCCAATGAAAAATTCAACAATGCAAAAGCAGTTCGTAATTCATTCCTTGCAACCTCTAAATTGTTTTTTGCTTCTGTGAACTGGACTTTTGCCGTCAATCTTTCAAGATTAGTCCCTTCACCAACATTGTATCGTATCTCTGCCTTTTTAGAAAAATCTTCAGCTATTTTTAGATTTTCCTCTGCTATCTCTAATAGTTTTTTCTTTGAAAGGACATTATAATATGCAGATTTTATTTGTGCTATTATAACAACTTCAGTCTGTTTCAATCTATAAAAAGCAATTTCTTCTTCTTTACTGAATCTGGAACCTCTTAGAAAATAATTTGAAGGAAACTCAAAAGACTGACTTACTTCAAATGTTCTTTCACTAAAATTTCTCAAACTCTTATTTACCGGAGTGTATTCATAACTAACGCCAACTTCCGGTGCCGGTAATGAAATACCGCTCCAAAATCTTCCTTTAGCTGCTGAAATATTTTCCCGTGCAGATATTATTCTCGGATTATTCTTCAGTCCAATTTCTATTGCTTCATCTAAAGTTAATTCCTTATTCATTCCTTGCTGACCATTTAGAATGCTCACCGAAAAAATTAGAATGAACAAAGCAAATAATTGCCTCATACTAACTCCAATAATTTTTTAAAAAACGATTATTCGCCTTTGGCGAAGATGTAATTATCCCACAGCGGAATAATTAGTAAGTGGAAAAAGAGAAAAGATTAAATCAGAAATGTTCTGTTAAAAAGGTAAACTTCAGTTGTTTTTTGTGGTGTGTAGAATTGTTCAGAATCTAATATTGAAAATGCTTTTGTTGATTGTTTCGTTTCATCAATGCAATGGTAGCAAATTGATTTATCAACCTGCAGCTTATAAATATCTTGTGAAGAATCTTTGGTAACTTTGGCTGTAGCTGTCTTTACAATTTCACAATAATCGTGTGAACCGTGATTATCCCCATCATAGTTAAGCAAACCAGCTTCGGAATGAAGAAATGTAAAAACAATCACTGAAAGAATGATTGCTGCAATAATTTTTGTTGCTTTATTTATGTAATGTATCAGCATACTATTCTGCATATTCTTTACAATGCTTCGACGCTTCATTTACAATTTTATTTATATGCTCATCATCTAAAGAATAATAAACCATTTTGCCTTCTTTTCTATGACTAACAAGTCTGTTATTTTTTAACAACCTTAATTGATGAGAGATAGCTGAAACAGAAACTCCGGTTAAAGCAGCAATATCACAAACACACAATTCATCTTCAGCAAGAGAAAGTAAGATTTTTAATCTTGTAAAATCACTAAGATTCTTAAAAGTTTCGGAAAGTTCAGTTATCAAAGAATCATCCGGCATTCGTTTCTTAACAGACTTTACTTTCTTTTCGTCAATAAAATCGATTTCACAAACTGGTGTTATTGTATCTTTTTTCATAGCTCAAATATAACAAACATTTGAGCAAATGTGCAAATAATATAATCTCATCAAAATAATTTATTTTATACTCATACTAGCTCAAGTATTAAAATCTGGTCACTCAGTATTTCTTTTTCGCCGCCAACTGTGCTTGATTAAATTATCTAAGTAAAAAAGGTTGTATGTTTTATTTTAAATTGTTCAACTTGTAAAAATTATTAAAGCACAATTGGCTTAGGTTTGGTATAATCAATATTGTTAAAATGTGGTCGTGCTGTCGCACCACCACTTGGGGAAAAGTTTTTATTCGTTTCTTCAAGGTAAATGAAAAAATCAAATAGAAGAAAATATTAAATTAATATTTTAGCAAATATAAATTAGTTTTAACCACGCGATGTTTTAAAGAGTAATGTAAAAAAGCGGTATAACAAGTGGCTCAAGGCGACAGCGTATTCGCATTCGGCATTTTGGAAATTTTAATGTTAGTCATTCCGTTTCAAGTATCTTGTTCAAAGTAGTCGTACTATGAAAGTTTTTTGTAATTATATAAATTATTAACAAGTTCGGCATTGTAGTTCTGGGCTGCGCCTTAGCCACAACGTCGTTAGGCAGTTAAACAAAAGTTGCTATTGTATATAAGAATAAAGGAAAATAAATCTGTTGCTACCAATCTTTATTAAAATGAAAGAACTCAATAACCTTGTATTTATAATAATTATTATTTTTTTAATTCAATCCTGTGAAATGAATAAAACTGATGATGACAGATTTTACAAAGGTAAATACATTGATGAAATTATAATTGTAAATGAAGCAGATACATCAAATATTGTAATAGAGCAGTTTGAATCATTGCCCTTATCAAAAGATAGTATTCCATATTCATTTAAAGAGGAAAATAACAATTCCGATTTAATAACCTTGAGATTATTTGTATCATATGGAAGTTATAGCCAAACACCAAAAGTTATTAAAGAAGCAAATATGACAATGGATACAATCTATATATGGTATGCAAGTCGAGAAAAAATTTATAAAACTTTTTATAAAAATAATTCTATTATAGAATCAATTGATGCACCTAAATTAGAATTTATAACAATTGATAGCATAGTAATTCAAAAGAGTATAAATAAAGTAGTAAACATATTTTCAAGATTTAAAAAGTATATATAAAAACTGCCTAACAAGCGGTTCAAGCTGACTGCTTCTTTCGCATTAGGCTTTTGTACGATTTATAAGTTTGTAGTTCCGTATACAGTTTCTTGTTCAAAGTAGTTCTAATAAAAATGTTTTTAATAATCATTGGCATTTGTGTTCTAAGCTAAATTCTTGTTATGGGCAGCAGCTTAACCGCAACGCCGTTATACGCTTGAGTAAGTATTATATAAAATAAAACATTTGGTAAAATTATGGATACTACAAAAGTTATAATAGAAAATTTACCACATACTCCTTGGTTCATAGTGTGGGTTCCAATAATTATTGCAGTTATATCATTAGTAACTTCTATTATTTCGCTTTATTGGACAAGAGTTCAATATGAAAAAAGTAGCCGTCCATTTGTATGGGCTTCAAATTATGGTGTGGTTGACCATTTAAAAAATACTATAATCCCAATTCCTTGGCGTGTTGCTTTCCGCGTAAAGAATACTCCAGCTAAAATTATAAAAATGACAGTTGTTGTTAAAAATGATTCGAATGAATTAATCAATTACCGACAAGATAATCTTATAAGATTTCCTGATAAAACTTCCGAATGGACTTTTGATATTGGTAAACATGATTTTAATAAATTAATGAATCTCCCAGATGCAGAAAAAGTAAGGTTACTTAGAATTGTTTCAATACATTATTCTTCTATTGATGGAGGTAAAATTTATAAATTTTTATTGAAACAAAATTTTAATCCTGCTGAAAATCAATGGAAAGATATTTATGAAGAAGCAAATTGATAAAATATTTGCAAATAATAATTTAATAAATTCATAAATGGGCATAACCGCTTAAAAAAGTAAAAAGTCAATAGGACGTAAAAATATAATGGGATAGAAATCCCGAAAGTTCTTTGAATTACCGAAGACCAAATGCCTATATGATATCGAGTGAGCTGCTGGAGAAAAAGAATGATAAATCAATGGCAACCAAACCGCTTATGGGGCTTAAGAGTATCCCAGATATATTTTAGGCATGCGCATTACTTCCCATTCCAGCGCAAAGAGTCTGCTAAAGAGCTACTAGTTAGACGTCGGGGCTTGTAATGCGCGGCCATTGAACAGATTTCTTATGTTCGAGATCAATACCTTTGAATTTGTTATTAAAGTCTGATTTATTCTTTAAGACGAAATAGACGATACGTGCAATTTCTTTGGAGATAATGGCTTTAGCAACCTGCTTTTTCTTTTTTCTGAGCTTTGAGTTATGGTAACGTTTAATAACAGGATAATATTGCAGGGCGTGCACAGCGGCATCGGAGAAAACAATCTTAAGGTATTTGTTGCCATCTTTAGATGAACGTTGTTTTGATTTACCAGCAGAGTTACGAGCAGAAGGAGTAAAGCGGCAGTAAGAGAAGAAATTTTTCTCTGATGCAAAACGGTTAATATCGCCAACTTCCAAAAGGATAGTGAAGGCATTCATTTTACCGATACCGGGAATCCAGAGTAGACGCTGGATATCATCATTTGGGATAAGAGTTGGATAAATAGATTTTTCTAAAGTAAGCATTTGTTCTTTGAGTAATTTAGCCTGGATATCAAACTGCTGATATTGAAGCTTGTAGAAATCATTGAGCATAGAAGGATCATTAATATTAAACTTCTCAAGCATACGGTGCATAAAGTTAAGACAGCTAGTTCTTTTAACTGAAAGTCTAAGTCTTGCTCTGAGAGTATCGCGAAGAGTCCGGATATCATCGGATATTTTGTAAGCCTCAGGAATAAAATTAAGACGAAGGAGCTGAGCAAGTATATGCGAATCTACTTTATCGGTTTTAACCTTAGCATAAGCGATGGCTTTTACGTACTTGGCGTGAGCAAGTTTGAGATCAATGCCTTGAGAAGAAAGCAGATCATTGATCCAGTACCATCCGCCGATAGTCTCAACGGTGGCAATATGTTCTTTTCCAAGGGATGAAAAGTAATTAAGAATTTCGAAGCTGTTATTGTTTAGTTTAGCTTCTTTAATAATTTTACCATCACTATCAACTGTAGTGATGTAAGAAAAGAGTTTATGCTGGTCGATACCAGAGTAAAACATAGGACCTCCAAAAAGTTGTTACAAAATAAACTAAAAACTTTTTGGAAATATCCAGCAATTCAAAGCGACTACTTCTTACGAAGCTGTTGTTTGATGAAGTTATTGGCATTCGTTTTCAAAGTTAATTTGTTCTGCAAGTTAGATTTAGTTAACAAAATAGATTTAAAAACAAAAAGTTTGTTTGCAATTGTAGCATTCTCGTACTGAGCAGCGCTTTATTTGCAACGTCGTTATATGGCATAATTTAATAAAAAGGGTTTTATGGTAAAGAGTAAAACTTCATCTGGGATTATGAATTTTTTTCTATTTTATTCCTTTGTGTGTTCATACTAGGAATAATGGAATATTGGAATGGTGGAATATTGGGAGCGAGTCCATTTTTCTTTCATCTCTTTTTCTGAGCCTTTCACATATTATATCTGCGGTAATCTGCATTATCTGCGTGAAAAATATTTCTCGCTGATTTCGCGGATTTACGCAGATTATTATGTGTATTAATCTGCGATAATCTCTGTGTAGTTTTTTATTACACGGAGTTCCTCTGAGTAATTGTCATTGAGAACCGCTGAGTAGAATCGAAAAAAATGTTTTTTGAATTTTAAAATTATTTTTTTACATTATTTCAGAATTGAGGGAAAATATGTGAACACAAGCCAGAGTAATATAGCAAACAAACCAAAACTCCTCGATAAAGTAAGGCTTACTCTGCGGGCAAATCATTACAGCAGAAAGACTGAAGAAGCATGCAACGTCTGGATAAATAAATTTAACAGTTTAATAATGGCACTTGCTAAGAAAGTAATAAAAAAATAAAAATAACAATGATATGCATATATGTACTAAATGCAGGTTTAGGAGTTAAGAACCTGATAGACAGCATAATTTAGGTAGGAGTAATAGCAAGCGAGAAAATGAGAATTTTAAATAAAAATAAACAAAATGCTGGTAGATATCATTTTTAAGACAACGTATCTGCTGGCGGGTTAAATAATAGTTATACAAGAGAAAAGGTATAGGTATGGATAAGAATTCCAAAGAAATATTTTTTACAGTTCTTTGCGGCTTTCTCTCATGTATGATATTTGGTATGGTGTTTTATGGTTTAAATATATTTCATCTCCACGATACTAGATTCCAAATTGTACTTCTTGGTTTATTCGGATCTCTTATTTATGCCGTTATGAATTATAGAAACAAGAAAGAACTTATCTATGTAGCCATTCTGTTCTTAATTACAACTGCTATAGTAAGAGCAAAATCTGTATCGTTGCACACTCTTTTAATGGATTTTATACTAATCGTTGCAGTATTTCTGTCCATTTATTACTATAAATTATTTATTGATAAGAATAATAACATTCCCTTATTCTTGAGAGCTCTTGTGTTAATGCTCTTATTTGGTCTCACCAATGTGCTTGGTGTAATTATACTAATGATTATTCATAACGTAGAAATATCTGCAACTTATTTATTGTTTTATTCAAGAGTTCCCGCCTTAATTGGGTTAGCTCTTGGAATTGGTTTTGATATTTATGAAAAATATAAAGAAAAATTACTCGTTGTATAACAAGCGTCTCAAGCGGAAAGCTGTAGTCGGCCGTGGCATTTGTAGTTAAACATTGTTGCAAGGATTAAGAAAGGATTTTAAATAATATAAACAGTAAATCATTGCATTTGTAGCGTACACCTTGTGTGTCCTCTTAACCGCTACGTCGTTATATGGCTTAACAAATAATATAGGGGGTAATGCAAAAGAAAAAAATAATAAAAACCGGAGCGGGGCGGCTCCGGTATAAAGGGCAAACAAATAATTTAACCTTCTATTACTACTGTCTTGCAAATTGTAGAAACAGATTTGTTTGCAATGTAAATATACCATTCCGCCATAAAATTATTAAATAATTTATGGAGTTATGTTATAAAAAAGTTGATTCTAATTGTGTTTATTTTAATTCAATCATTTGCTTATGGTGCAAATGTCTATTTCGATTTGCCATCAAATAATCAATCTTTTCAAATTGATGCAAATGGAAATGCTGGTGTTAGTTATCATATACTAACTGTATCATTATTTTTTGTAACTGATTGGTATGGTGCAAGAGTTCAATATCCTGATGGTCACTGGGGTTCTTGGCAAACGGGTCAGAGTGGCGGCTGGGTATTTTCGCAAGCTGGTACATATCATCTTCAAGGTGCTGTACATGTTGTTAGTGATCTAAATGGAGGGAACGATTACTTCATGTATTCGAACATTCTTACTTTTTATGTTACACTCCCACCACAACCTCTAACAAATGTATCAATATTCGGTGATTTTTCGCTTTATTTAGGAAGTACTGGATATTGGAATGCTACTTTAACAAATGGGATTGCTCCATTTACCTATAATTGGCAAATAATGTATCTTGGTAGCATTTCATCATATTCAATAGGAAGCAAATCATTAACAACCACAGATAAAATAGGCTCTGGTGGAATTATAATTAACGCCCCACCCAGTGAGTATTGGTTTTCTGTTGGTACAAATTCACCAACTTTCAGTCGCACCAATACTGGCTCAGATCCGCGAGATTTTAAATTAAGATGTATTGTTACAGATGCAAGCAACACAACTAAAACCTCAAATGAGTGGTATGTAGATGTACTTTCTGAATATCCACCTCAAATGAGTATTGTGCAAAATAATTCTAACATCCCAAAGGCTTCATTGGCAAAAGAATCTTTATTTGAATCAGTTCCAACAGAGTATTTACTTAAACAAAACTATCCAAATCCGTTTAACCCAACCACTACTATTGAGTATCAATTGCCAACAGACGGATTTGTTTCGCTAAAGATATTTGATTTACTCGGAAGTGAAATAAAAACTCTTGTCAATGATTTTAAAACCAAAGGTAGATATTCAATAACATTTGATGCTTCAAATCTTGCAAGTGGATTATATATTTATCAAATAAAATCGAATAATTTTAGTTCGATTAAGAAAATGATATTATCAAAATAATTTGATTAGTTATAAAATATTAATTAGGGCAAGCTTTCGAGCTTGTCCTTCAAAATGCGAGTCCACGATGTGCTCAATAAAAAATAATATTAAAATTAATTTTATTTCTTTCGTTTTTACATTTATAGTTTTTGGATGTGAAAGTTCAAATGAGCCTTTTGATTTCGCTAATGAATACATGTCATTAAACATTGGTGATATTAGGCAATATTGTATGCCATATTCAAATAATCCTGAAATACATACTGTTTGGAAAATAGTCGGTAAAACCTATCGATCTGATGGTCAAGAAGTTTTTTTAACTGAGTGGTATTATTATAGTTATGACCCTAATAATAAATATGTTTCATATTATTTCATTCGAGATGGTTTTCTTTATTTTACAGAACTCGAAAAATCATCTAACTATCCTGAAAATCCATATTCCGAACAAAGATTAGCCAAAATACTTCCGGAAGATGGAGATATTTGGATGCAAACGGTTGGATATCTAAATCCAGATTCGTCAAAGGATTATTTGACTGCAAAACATTTAAATGAATTTAATACGCCTGCTAGCAAGTTTAAGGATGTTTTTGCTATCATATCTTCAAAAGGTACATCTGATACTGAGATATCAGAAATTTATTATGCAAAATATTTTGGCCATATAGGATATTCAGTAATAGGTGATAGTAGTTCATTTTTACTTGTCAATTACATGAGTATAAAAGGAAGGGAAGTTGGAAATTATGTTGAGATGGAAAATTCAAAATCAATTTACAAAAAAGATAATTTTAAAATACCAAATCCGTTTATTGCTTTTTAAAAATCACAAATCAGAAGGTGATTGTTTATGAAAAAAATAATCTTTTTATTATTTGTTTTTTCAATTAATATTTGTTTAGCGCAAGAAAATAAATCCCCCTCTTTATTTTCAAATCTGGATGTAGGAGTTTATGGTGGAATTAATATTAGCAATGATTCAAAAACTGGTGGCGCCTTTCTTCTAGAAATTAAGACAAAATTAACACATAATTTTAATGTGAATTCATCGCTCGGATATTTAAAAACATTCGCCAACGCATCCTATACTGTAAAATCTTATTCAATATATGTGATTAATGATATTCAATTTTACTATGCAAATCAATATTATGTTAATGAAGAAGGCTATGATTTAATTCCTTTTTATGTGGGAATGCAATATATTCTTAAGAATAACACTGTATCACCATATTTATTATTTAATGTTGGATACAATTTTATCATTGATACTAAATATTATAAATCACCTACTCTGTCAACATCCTATTCATCACTGGAAGATATACCAAGTGAATATAAAACAAAACCTATTGAAGATAATCTTTCTAAATCGTTTGGAATACTTATTGGATTAGGTTCTGAATTAAAAATTTCTTCAAAATTAGGATTAGATATTAGATATTTCTATAAATATGATACTCAAATAATTAATACGCATCAATTAACTATGGGGATAATCTTCTAATATTAGTTAAAGTAGAAACGATTATAAAATGCCATATAACCCGCAAATCAAAGCGACTGCTTTAAAGGTTGCGGCATTGTAGTAGTTTTAGCGTTGAGTTGTAAAAGATAATTGCTTTTCGTGTTTAGTAGATAAAATGAATTTATAAATAATTATCGGCAAAGCTTTTCAGTGTTGCATTGTAGTTCTGGGCAGCGCTTTATTTGCAACATCGTTATATGCTTAACAGTTAGAGGAGTAAAATTATGAGTGACACACCAAAAATCAATTGGACTGGTGAATCTGGTCAACAATATTTGTACTATATTTATCCCATCAATTCTTCTTTTAAGGAAGAAGGAGGTAATTATATTTTTGCAAAAGAGACAACACCAAACCATTGGTTACCTGTTTATATTGGTCAAACAAAAAATTTGAACCAACGTCTCGAAAATCACGAGAAAGAAAAATGTGCCATAAGAAATGGCGCAACTCATATTCACGCTCATTTGAATAATAATGAAAGTTCTCGCTTATCAGAAGAAAAAGACCTTATTCTGAAATGGCAACCTGTTTGTAATGAACAATTGGCTCGATAGTTTTATTTAATAATATTTTATAGGAAGTCCACCATTTGTAAAAAGAATTTGTGGCTTCTATAATTTTTTCTGGGCTGCAATATTTTATTTTTTTATTCTCTCAAGAATTTCAGCCCGAATGTCTGTTTGTGTTTTTTGTTTTCTAATTTTATTTTCATCTGGTTTTTTGTTGGTAAATATGAAAACGCATATAACCTGCAAATCAAGCCGAACGCTTCAGCCGGTCTTTGCATTGGTAGTTCAAGCTTGTTCTGTTTTTTATTCATTGTTATTACAAAATAACACTTTTTAGTTAATCAAAACATTGTCGCCATAAACCGTTCAGCGACGGCTTATCGGCAAACGTCGTTAGGTACTTAGTCATTTATTATAGGGGTTAAACTTTATGAAACTCATATCAAAAATAATTTTACTTCTTAGCTCTGGTGGTTTAATTTATTCTTTAATGAGTTTTGAAGGAAGAACAACCTCCCAAAGTCTATTTGATTTTGCTGGTCCTCAAATTTTTGCGGGACATTATTATCCTTTAGAATATAAAATAATTGCTACTGTGTGTGTCTTGTTAATTATCTCAGTTTTATTGTTCAAAAATAAAAATCACAATTAAGAGAATTTTATTGTGCGATATTTTATTACAAACTTGACGATATGGCTCAATAAGAATAATAAGTTTGGCGAAATCCTGGCTTTATCGGATAATTCTTCTTGGCACATCGATTTTCAAAGGAAACTTAAAACTTCTCTTTGGATTTTGGCTGACGAAATAAAAGTTTCTCAAAAAAATATGGATTATTATTTAACAAATTCCTCAAGCCGTAAGTGTTTTCGCGCTTGCCTGCGGCAAGTAGGTTTGGCATTTGTTCAGTTTAAAAGTTTATAGTTCCGTTTCGGCTTTGTTATTCGGCGTAGTTTGTAAATGAAAGTTTCCGCTTTTGGCGGACAAATGTTCTAATTAAAAAGTTATTTTATAATTGTAGCATTGCTGCTCTGGGCTTTGGCTTAGACACAATGCTGTTTTATTACTAAAGATGAGCAAACCAAAAAAACATCATTATTTATCAAAATTTTATTTAGCGGGATTCACTCTGTCCGGTGATAATGAGGGAGTTCTATTTTGTTACGATGTAAAAAATAAGACTGTTAGACCTTCTAAGCCAATAAATGAATGTTATGTAAAGTATTTTAACAAAATTGAATCAAATGAGATTGATCCCAATATTTTGGAAAAAGAATTATCAAAAGTTGAAGGTTCTATTTCATTGATTTTTAAATACATCCACGAAAAGAAAGAATTACCTAAAAATGAAAAGTTTAGTGAATTACTTTATTATATAGCACTAATTGGAGTAAGAAATCCAGTTATTAGAGAAAGTTTTCAAGAGTTTAAGGAAAATGTCGCATCCAAAATTTTTAGTCTTATGTTAAGCGACAGAAAAATATGGTATAGTGAAATGGAAAGAATAAATCGAGAAACAGATAATAAATTTAAAGATATCACATATGAAGAAATGAAAAAGTTTAACAAAGAAAAAAAATGGAAATTAGTTGAACTTAATTATAGTACGATTGATTGGGAATTTAAAGCGGTATATAGAATTTATCAATTACTGCATCAGAGATCTTGGATATTGTTAATAAATGATGATGACTCTAATCATTTTGTTACAAGTGACAGACCTGTAAAATTAATACCCAATGATTTCAGTCATTTTAAGTTTGGTGTTGGTTTTGGCAGCAGAAATACAGAACTATATTTCCCATTATCAAAGTCTTTGCTCCTTAGGGGAAGTTATAAGTTACCATCTACTATAATGCCTGTTCGAGCAGATATGGTTGCCACATTAAATACATTGCAGTTTTTTTATACGTCACGTTATATTTATTCACCAACTTCGGATTTTAAAATATATGGAAAAGATAAATCTATCATAAACGTTAGCGCAATATAACCAGCAATTCAAAGCGACTACTTCTTACGAAGCTGTTGTTTGATGAAGTTATTGG